>CAIJGS010000163.1 GCA_903820285.1 uncultured Verrucomicrobia subdivision 3 bacterium
ATTCGCCATCCATTTCTGGTACGACGCTACGCGATGTGCCGGGTCCATGCTATGGGGTGTTACACTAGCTGCATTTAGCACATCGCTGACTGTCTGGCAGGGGCAAAGCCGGCGAACGGCCAGCTTCTGAGGGCTCGCCCCAGCCGGTTTATGATTCGAGCAGCCGCCGGACCTCTTCCCCCGTCAGCGTTTCGCGTTCGAGCAGGGCTTGCTCGATTCTTTCCACCCCGGCGCTTCGCTGTTTTAACAAGTCGGCCGCCAAGGCTAGCACCTCTTTTAGGATCCGGTTTATCTCGGCTTCAGCGGCCGGCTGTTTCGGTTCGTAATACATCTCGGTGCCCATGCCCCACTCGCAAACCATGGCCGAGGTTATTTCCCGGGCGACCGACATGTCGCCGGCCGCACCGTTGGTGATGGTATCGAAGCAAAGTTTTTCGGCCGCCCGCCCGCCCATCAGCATGCAAAGCTGCTCCATCAGCAGCTCTTTGCTTTGGATATGGGCGTCCTCCTTGGGCAGCAGCATATTGGATCCCAACGACTGATTGCGCGGCAGGATGCTGACTTGATAGAGCGGCGGCAACCGCTTGCAGGTGAAATGAACCACCGCATGGCCCGCCTCATGACGGGCTATGATCCGGCGCTCTTCAAGGTTTTCCACCATAGTGCGGCTGCGCCCATACATGACCTTGTCCCGGGCGTAAGTCAGTTCCGCCGGGGAAATTTCCGACAGCCCTCGCGTGACCGCAGTAATGGCGGCCTCGTTCAGCAGGTTGGCCAGGTCAGCCCCGGTCATTCCAAAGGTGGATATGGCGAGCGCCCCCAATGAGGTCTCCGGAACCATGATGGGCTTCCCTTTGGCATGCACCTTTAAGATGGCCAACCGGCCGCTGGTGTCGGGCTTGGCCAGGTAAACTTTTCGGTCGAAGCGACCGGGGCGCAACAATGCCGGATCCAGGTCTTCCACCCGGTTGGTGGCGCCAATTACCACCACCCCGGACTTATCCTTGAAACCATCCATCGCCACCAGCAGGGCGTTAATGGTCTGCCGGCTCTCTTCCTGCTGCCGGTCATTGCGCTTGCCACCAATGGCATCCAGCTCATCAATGAATATGAGGGCTGGACGGTGCCGCAGCGCCTGTTTAAAAAGCTTGCGCACCCGCTTGGCGCCCACGCCCGCATACAATTCGATGAAGTCGCTGCCGCTCATGTTGAAAAAACTGGCCTCCGCCTCGGCGGCGATGGCCTTGGCCAGCATCGTCTTTCCCGTGCCGGGGTCACCCACGAACAAAATGCCCCGGGGCAATTTGCCGCCCAGCGCATGCAGCTTTTTGGCGTTCTTGAGGAATTGGACCACCTCCATGGCCTCGGCTTTGGCCTCTTCGATCCCCGCCACATCGGCCAGGCGAACCTCAGGCTTTCGGTAAACGCGGCTGCGGCAGCCACTGGCGGCGCTGGATTGGACAAAAACCATCAGGCAGACCAGGCCAATGAGGAAGGCTCCATACGCCACCATGTAACCCGCTGCGGAAATCGTGGTCCGGGCCATGGAGGGATGAACGAAGCCGACCTGCACATTGGTCAGGGCAAGCATGGCCGCCATGTCCGCCGGGTCAATATACGCAGTCACATTGACGGTCAGGTTGGTGTTGCGGTCGACAACTTCGCCTTTGACCTCAAACGTCTGGGGTTGTCCGGCGGGAGCGACATAAAATGTTGTCCGTGGATGCCGGTTCATCAGCTGGAGCAGATTTGTGACTCGGGTCTGCTCAATGGTCGCATATACCAATCTTGATCCGGCGGCCGGCTCCAGTCCGCCGGAAAACGCCACCCAACCGACGGCCAGCAGCCAGATAATCAGCCCGCCTGTCACGGTTTGTTGAACCATGAATTTCCAACGAGACGTCAGCCTGCTTTTAAAGAGCAGCAGGAAGACCGCGGCAAATATAATCGCGGCAATTAAAAGCTCACGCAGCATATTGGCCTTTCATGTTGAGCGAGCATGCTTCGGCACACTCCATCGGTTGACGAGTCCCGGGCTTGAACCCTGCAAGACCGCTGACTCCACTGCTGGTGGGTGCAACTACGTATGGTGATATATTATGTATAAATGAAGCTACGCCTCATAAATTTTGACCGCGACTAGGAGATTCCTAGCAACAAACTGAACCGGGGATGAGTCCGGAGCTTTTCAAGCGGAATCCCGCACCCGGGAGCAGGCGCGCCAAGCCATCTGCGAATGGATCGGAGTCTTTTACAACCGCACGAGGCTCCACAGCTCGTTCGGTTTCCAATCCCCTGTGGACTTTGAAAACCAATTAAACTAAAACATCCATGCTGCTTGTTGCCACTGTCCACTGCCAGGGGGAAGCCCAAGGTGGCTCGGCCTACTCCTTTGCTTTGGATGGGGGTTGATTCCAACCTTCAAACCAGGAATAGAACAGCGGCAAAATGAAGAGCGTGACCAGGGTGGCGGTAACCAGGCCACCAATGATAACCACCGCGAACGGTCGTGATGTCTCCGCGCCAACCGCGGTGGACAAGGCCATCGGCAGCAAACCTAAAGCCGCCATCAGCGCGGTCATCACCACCGGGCGCACCCGGGTGAGTGCGCCCTCACGAATGGCCGCCGCGGTCGGCCTGCCGCGGCCACGCAATTCACGGATGCGCTCCACCAAAATGACGCCATTCAGCATGGCAATGCCAAATAACGCCATGAAGCCGACCAGGGCGGAAACGGAAAGATTCAAGCCCGCCAGGGCCAGGGCGAACAGTCCGCCGACGGCGGCAAAAGGCACGACGAGCAGAATCAAAAACGCCAGTTGGGCCGAATCAAACGCGACAAACAAAAGGAAAAAAATCGCGATCAAGGTGATAGGCACGACGACTTCCAGACGACGCACCGCCCGCTGCTGGTTTTCAAATGCGCCAGTCCATTCCGTATGGTAGCCAACGGGCAGTTTGACTTGTGCGGCGACCTTTTGTTTTGCCTCGGCAATCAGCGAGCCGAGGTCGCGTCCGCGCACGGAAAACTTCACGGCCGTGCGCCGCGCGTTTTCTTCCCGCCAGATTTGGGAGAAACCCTGCCTGGCCTCCACGGAAGCCAGCGCGCCGAGGGTCAATCGTTCGCCGTTTGCGCCGAAGACGGGCAGCTGGCGGATGGCGGCCAGATCGGCAACGGCTTTCGGCGCCACCTTCACGACCAAATCAAACGTGCGTTCGCCTTCGAGCACCTGCGTGGCGGTCGCGCCGCCCAGCGCGGTGGCGATCACCTGCTGCACATCGGCGACGGCCAGTCCCGCACGGGCGATGGCCTCGCGATTCACCGCGATCTGCACCTGCGGCTGGCCGAGCAGTTCCTCGGCGCTGACATCCGCTGCGCCGGGAATGTTTTTGAGGATGCCCACGATCTGGTCGGACAACGCCTGCAATTTGTTCGGGTCTTCGCCGTAAATTTTGATGCTCAATTCGCTCTTCACGCCAGAAACGGCTTCGTTGACATTGTCCTCGATGTATTGGCTGAACTGGAATTGCACGCCGGGAATCTGCCCCAATTTAAGGTTCATTGCTTTCACGAGGCCTTCCCGCGACTTCGCGGTGGTCCATTGGGAATGATCCGCCTGCAATTCCACGGCGCACTCGATAATGTCCCAGCCGTTTATATCCGTGCCGTCGTCCGGGCGGCCCAACTGGCTCACCACCGTGGTCACTTCCGGAAATGAAGACAGAATCCGCCGCACCTCGCGCGCAATCTTGTCGGACTCGCTGGGCGAAATCGTTTGGGGCATGAATCCGCGCACCCACAGCGAGCCTTCGTCCAGCTTGGGTAAAAACTCTGTGCCCATCCGCGCCAGCACAATTCCGGCCAGCACCAAAATTATTACGGCGGTGCCCAGCGGCAATACACGGGCTTGCAAGGCCCAATCCAGCAGCCGTCGATAAACCGCGAGCAGGCGGCGGACAATCCAGGATTCCTGCGGGGCAAATTTGTGGTTCACCGCGAAACTCACCAGCACGGGCACGAGCGTCAGCGCGAGGATTGTGCCCGTGATGAGGGCGAACGTGAGCGTCAGCGCCATCGGCCGGAATATTTTACCCTCGACGCGCTGCAGCGTGAAGAGCGGAATGAACGCGGTAAGCAAAATGGCTTTTGAAAAAAGAATCGGCCGGCCCATCTGCCGGACGGCTTCGATAACGGTTTCCGGCAGCCGGCGCAGCCGGCCGCGGTCCTGTTCCAGCTTATGCAGCACGTCTTCGATCACGATTACGGCGGAATCCACGATGATGCCAAAGTCAATTGCTCCGAGGGAAATCAGGTTGGCGGGAATGCCGCGCCAATCCAGCAGCAGAAACGCGCCGAGCAGGGAAAGGGGCACCACGGCGGCGACGATGAGCGCCGAGCGGATATGGCCGAGGCCGAGGAACAAAATCAGCACCAGCAACACGAGGCTGATGCCCTCGATCATGTTTTTGCGCGCCGTGTGCAGCGTGCGCGCGGTCAGATCGGTGCGATCGTAATGGGGCACCAACTGGACGCCGGCGGGCAGGTAGTTCTTATTGATGTCGTCGACTTTGGCGCGGACGCGCGACAGCACTTCGAGCGCATTTTCTCCGCGCCGCATGATGACGATGCCCATCACCACGTCGTCCTGATCGGCCTGACCCGGCATGATTTTGCCGACGCGGCCAAGGCGCAATTGGTTGCCGATCTGCACTTCGCCGAGACTGCTGATTTTGATCGGCGTGCCGTTTCGCGTGTCCACCGCGATGTTGCGAATGTCTTCGAGGCTCTGCACAAAGCCGAGTCCGCGCACGATGTAAAGTTCCGACCCGTGTTCGATGTAGGAGCCGCCGGCGTTTTGGTTGCCGTTGGCCAGCGCGGCGAAAACCTGGCCCAGCGTGATGCCGTAGGAACGGAGTTTCGCGGGATCAATCAACACCTGATACTGCTTGGTGGGACCGCCAAAACCATTCACGTCCACGACGCCTGGCACGGTGCGAAATTGCCGCTCCACCACCCAATCCTCCAGCGCCTTGAGTTCGACTGCCGGAAATCCTTTCGGCGCCTTCAGCGTGTAGCGGTAGATTTCCCCAATCGCGGTGGCGTTCGGCGAAAGTCCGGCCTGCGCGCCGGGCGGCAGATTCACGGCGGTGAGATTTTGCGCGGCCTGGCTGCGTACATAATCCACGTTCGCATCATCCTCAAAAGTAATCGTAACTTGCGACAGGCCGAAGAGCGAAATCGAGCGGATGGAAGTCCGTTGCGGAATCCCGTTCATCTGATTTTCGATCGGAATGGTCACCAGTCGCTCGACTTCCTCGGCGGCATGGCCGGGAAACAGGGTGATGATTTGCAGCGAAACATTCGTGACATCGGGATATGCCTCCACCGGCAGGTTCCGGAGGGCATTGATGCCCGCAATCGCGAAGAGCAAGGTCAGCGCGAGGACAATCGCGCGATGCCGCAAGGCATATTTGGCCACCGCTCCGATCATTGGTTGTCTCCTTCGAGGATGGATTCCAGTAGGAGACAACCTTCACCCGCCACGCGCTCGCCGGGCGCAATTCCATCGGTGACCGCCGTCCGGCTATCGCTCTCGCTGCCAACTTTCACTTTGCGCCGCGTGAACTGTCCCGGCGCCGTCTCGATAAAAACACACGGCTGCTCGCCTTTCAGGAAGATCGCCTTGGTTGGCACATTCACGCCCGCCGCGCCGCTGGCGGCCACATCCACCGTCACATACATTTCGGCGCGGAGCAGATTTTCGCGGTTGTCCACCCAGCAGCGCGCCTTGATGGTGCGCGTGGCCGGGTCAAGTTCACGGCCGATGATTTCCAGCCGGCCATGAAAAATCCGGTCGGGATACGCCGGGGTGTGAACCAGGATTTCCCGGCCGGGCGTCAGGCCGGTCACATCCAGCTCGCTCACATCCAGGAACAGCCACAGCCGCGTCGGATCGGTGACCACCAGCTGCGGGCTGACAAACTGCGGCGCGTTTGCCAGCATCAGATCGGAGCGGATTTCCTGGCCCGGCGTGATGTTTTTCTCCACCAGCACGCCGGCCAGCGGCGAACGCAGCCCGTAAATCTCATTGGTGCTGGCGGCGCTGCCACCGTAGTTCGCCAGCGTGGCCGCCGCGCGATCGCGTTCGGCCCTGGCGGCCACGAAAGCGGCTTCCGCGGCCTCGACATCTTTTTGCGCGGCGGCGCCGTGCCCGAGCAAATCCTGTTCGCGGGTCAAAGCTTTATCCGCCGCGGCAAAATTGCCAGCCGCCGTGCGGGCATTGGCCAGCGCCTGGCCGAAATCCGGCGAGTCGAGCCACGCCAGCGTGTCGCCCGCCGCCACGCCCTGGTTGACTTCGCAGGGCACGGCGATAACGCGGCCCGCGACCGGCGAATAAATGCGGACCGTCACGTCGTCATCCCACGCCAGCCGGCCCGACAAACCGACCGCCGCCGACTGGCGTTCCTGCGCCGGTTCAACCGTGAGGTAGCCAAGCTGCGCCGCGTTGGTGGGAAAAATAATGGTCTCGCCCTCCACTTTCGGACCGGGCGTTTGCTCTGGCAAGGTTTCGCGCTGGCAGCCGATGGCCAGGGTCGCCAGGATCAGCGGGGGGATAATTCGGGACATTTTCATGGGCGGTCGTTCGGGCGGGGCATTGCTTCCGTGGCGGCTTTCAAATCGGCGCCCGCGCTGGCGGTGTCGGACAGCGCCTGGGCGGCCGCCAGCCGGGCGTCGTTGTCAGCCCGTTCCGCTGCCAGCAAATCCACCAGCGAAGCGCCGCCCTTTTCGTAGGCAAACGCCACGGCTTCACGCACCTTTTCCGCTTTGGGCAGAATTTCATCGTGATACCGCGCGCATCGTTCGGCGGCTTCCTGCAACTCGGCCCTGGCGATGGCGACGTCCGCGGCCGCCTGGGCCCTGGCTTTGGCCAGGGCGATGGCGTTTTTATCAACCGTCGCCTGCGCCGATTTGATTTCCCCCCGGTTAAGGTTCCACAGCGGCAGCGGAAAAGAAACGCCGATGCCCACCGTGTCTTCCGGCGGCCCGCCCCCCGGCGGATTGTGTTCGACGAGCAATGAAACCGTCGGGTCAGGGATCCGCATCGCCTTTTGCAAATTCAAATCCGCTTTTGACTGCTGCCAATCTGCTTCGGCGGCGAGCACGTCCGGACGCGTGGCATTGCGGGTCGATTCGTTGGCTGACGGAATGGCCTCGGCCATTTGCGCGAGCGAATCCGTCGGCACCCAGTTTCCATCCGGCTGGGCGACACCCAGGAGAATTTCCACGGCAATCCGCGACTGCAAGGCGGCGGCCCCGGCGGTTTTGGCCTGCAGCCCAAAGACGTCCGCGTTGTATTCAATCTGCTTTTCATCAGCGGCGGCGATGTCGCCCGCCTTCAGCCGCGCCCGGGCAATGTCAGCTTCATGGTGCAGCAGCCCGGCGGATTCGTTCAGCCGGCGCGCGTTCTCCCCCGCCAATAATGCGGCGACATACGCTTTGGTGACGCCTTGATCCAGCAACCGCCGCACATCGTAAAATCGCGCCTGCGCGCCGGCCAAGCCCGCCCGGGCTGAACTTTGACGGTCGCGCCGTTTGCCCCCGATTTCAATGAGCTGGTTGACGGCAAAAATCGTGTCATAGCTGCGGCTCCAAAGACCGTTGCCCGCGCCCGTGCCATTATCATGGGAACCGATTCTGGCCGTGGAATAGGAAAAAGTCGGGTTCGGAAATTCCCTGGCAACCAGCAACTGCGCAGCGGCCGCATCCAGGCCGCTTTTCGCCGCGAGCAGATCCCAGTTATGTTCCAAGGCGATGCGTTTGGCGTCCGCCAGCGAAAGCCGGTCTGGCGCCACCACCTCAGCTTGCGCGATTCCCTGCGTTGGAAAAGCGCCGAGCACCGCCAGCAACAGGCGGGCCAGTCGGACGCGGTTAAAAAGTATGCGAATCAAGCCGCCCCATTGAAACACGGGCGGAGCCCTTTGCCTATTAGGCGCGGGATAAATGCGGCCTAGGGTGGCGCCCTATGGCAAATGCCGGTCAGCCGGTCGGATGATTTTCCTGCCAGCGGACGGCTTCCCGCAGCAGTTCGGCGGCGTTGGTCAGCTTGAGTTTTTCTTTGATGTGGGCGCAGTGGGCCTGGACGGTTTTCATGCTCACATTCATCTTTTCGGCAACCTCGCGCGTTTCGCAGCCTTTGCCCAGCAAATGAAACGTTTCCAGTTCACGGTCGCTTAACTCCTCCACCAGCGAGCCGCTGGCCGGCAGCCGGCCGTCCACGAATTTTTCCGCGAAGATCGCCGTCAGGCTTTCGCTCATGAACAGTTTCCCCGCCAGCACCTGGCGGATGGCCATGATCACCTTTTTCGCGGTTTCCGATTTCATGACGTAGCCGCGCGCGCCGGCGCGCAGCGCCCGTTCCGCGTAGAGCCGTTCATCATGCATCGAAAGCACAATGACCGCCACGCCGGGCTGCAGCGCCTTGAGGTTTTTGATCAGTTCAATCCCCGATCCGCTTTTGAGCGAAATATCCACCACCGCCACGTCGGGGTTGGTCGCGGCGATGGCCTGCAAGGCTTGCGGGGCGTCGGCGGACTCGCCACAGACCACGAGGTCCGGCTGCTGATGAATCAGGTTGGTCAGCCATTCGCGCACGAGCGGATGATCATCCACCAGAAAAATTTTAATTCTCGGTTTGTTCACAATGACTTGTTGGGGGGCGTGGTTAAGGCGCTGATCACACAGGTCACCCGCGTGCCACCGGTTTCGGCGCGGCGCGCCTGGAATACCCCGCCAATCATGGCGGAACGGTGCGCCATGATCCGCAAGCCCAGGCCGCGCTTTTCCGGCAGCGGATCCGGCAGGCCGATGCCGTTATCGGCAATGGACAGCTCGGTATTTTCCTCGCTGGCGTCCAAGCGGATCAAAATGCCGGTCGCCTTGCCATGTTTGATGGCGTTGCCCACCGCTTCCTGGGCAATCCGGTACAGATGCCCGGCGGTGGCCGAGTCGTGAATCAGCACCGGCAGATCACAGTGAAACTGACAGGCGACCTTGAACAATTTGCCGGTGGTGTCGGCAAATTCCTCCAGCGCCAGCATCAGGCCGTCGGCCTCAATTTCCACCGGATACAATCCCTTGGCCAGCCGGCGGGAAAGGTTGATGCCTTCCTCGATGATTTCCACCACCCGGCTGGCATCCGCCGCCACCGGCAGATGGAGCGCCTCCAGTTTCTCCTCCAGCACCTGACCGGCCAGGGTCGCGCCGGTCAGATGCTGGCACAGGCCGTCATGCAAATCCTGGCCAATCCGCCGCTGCTCGCGCTCGCTGATTTCGAGCAACTCCCGCTCCAGCCGTTCGCGCTCCGCCATTTCATCCGTGAGCGCGGCGGTGCGCTGCCGCACCAGCCCTTCCAGGTTGCAATAAGTGGATCGCAGCAGGGCCAGCAGCCAGACTACCACCAGGTAAAACGCGAGCAGAATGACCGCGTTCCAGGCCGGCACAAACGGGTTGGA
This sequence comes from uncultured Verrucomicrobia subdivision 3 bacterium, assembly GCA_903820285.1. Lineage (GTDB taxonomy): Bacteria > Verrucomicrobiota > Verrucomicrobiia > Limisphaerales > UBA11358 > UBA11358. The sequence goes on from CAIJGS010000163.1 coordinate 9,514, forward strand.
AAAATGCGCGCCGCGCACCAGGTCGCCGGCCAGCGATACCGTAACGCTCAAAATGGAAATAAAGATGGCGAACCCCCGGTTCACAAACCAGGCCGCCAGGCCGATGGCCAGCAAATAAAAAATTGAAAAGGAAGTCTCAAAACCGGTGAGATAATCCGCCGCTCCAATGACGGCAACAATCAGCAGCGCCGCGCTAATGGAAAGGACGCGTGAACGATGGTCCGGTTGTTTGACAAATTGCAGCATGGACGGTTTTTACCCGGGAGACAGCTTAACCCCATAGCTGCCGGTCCAGCGAGCGATATTGGATGGCCTCGCTCACGTCGTCGCTGCCGATCGTTTCCGCACCGCGCAAATCGGCAATGGTGCGGGCCACTTTCAAGATGCGATCGTAGGCGCGGGCGCTGAGGTTGTATTCGGTCATCGCGTGCTTGAGCAGGTCACGGGTGGGTTCATCCAGTTCGCAAAATGCTTTCAGCTCGCGCGGGCCCATGCGGGCGTTGCAGGTGACCTTGGGCTTGCTGGCGAAACGGGTGTGCTGGAGTTTGCGCGCGGCGATCACGCGCTCGCGAATCTGCGCGGAACTCTCGCCGGTTTGCGCGGCGGACATCTCGCGGAATTTCACAGCGGGCACTTCAATGTGCAGGTCCACGCGGTCCAGCAGCGGACCGGAGATGCGGCCGAGATAACTCTGAATCTCGCGCGGCGAACTGCGGCTCTCGGACGGCATTTTGCCATCGGGCGTCGGGTTCATCGCGGCCACCAGCATGAACTGGCTGGGAAAGGTCATCGTGCCGGCGGCGCGGGAAATGGTCACCTGCCCCTCCTCCAGCGGTTGGCGCATGGTCTCCAGCACGCTGCGTTTGAACTCCGGCAACTCATCCAGAAACAGCACGCCATGATGGGCCAGCGAAATTTCGCCGGGCGTGGGATTGATGTTGCCGCCGAGCAGACCGGCATCGCTCGCCGTGTGATGCGGCGCACGGAAGGGACGTTGCGTGACCAGCGCCTGACCCGGTTTCAGCAGGCCGACAATACTGTGAATCTTCGTCGTTTCCAGCGCCTCGTCGAGATTGAGCGGGGGCAGGATCGTGGCCAGCCGTTTGGCGAGCATGGATTTGCCGGTGCCGGGCGGGCCGACCAGAATGACATTATGTCCGCCCGCAGCCGCAATCTCCAGGGCGCGCTTCACATTCTCCTGACCTTTGACGTCGGCGAAATCATTTTCATCCTCGCCCTCCTGGTGGGCGAAGAGTTTTTGCACATCCACTTTTACCGGGGCAATGCGGATCTGGCCTTCGAGGAACTGCGCGGCTTCGCGGAGATTCTGCACGGGAATCACCTGCAAGCCGGCCACCACGGCGGCTTCGGCGGCATTCTCCGGCGGCACGAGCACGCCAATTTTGCCATCGGCTTTGGCGCGCAGGGCAATGGGCAAAATGCCTTTCACCGGGCGGACACCCCCGGTGAGCGCCAGTTCACCGATGATCACAAAATTGTCGAGCTGATCGGTCTCAATCTGTTCGCTGGCGGCAAGCATGCCAATGGCGATGGGCAGGTCAAAGCTCGGTCCCTCCTTCTTCACATCCGCCGGCGCCAGGTTGATGGTGGTCTTGCCCATCGGAAACTTGTAGCCGGAATTGGCCAGTGCCGTCGTCACCCGGTCGCGCGATTCCTTCACCGCGGCATCCGGCAGGCCGACGATGACAATAAAGGTATCGGCGAAACCGCAATCCACCTCCACCTCGACGGCGTAGGCTTCGATTCCGTTAACGGCGGCGGAACAGGCGCGTGACAGCATGGGGAGTCAGGTTATTTTCCCCGCAACCGCAAGTCCAGCCAGTTTGGCGGCAATGAGTTGGGACGGGTGATGGGAAAGCTCCCAGCCTCCAACCTCCTCCAATACCCAAACTGTCAAAGTGGAAGCGGTGCGCGGATGGCGGAGCGCGGGTCTGTGACCCGCAGCAATGTCCGATCGTCAGGGCGTGCTCGCGGACAGATCATCACACCCGCAGGTGTGGTCACAATGCTGCGGTTCATAGAACCGCGCTCCGTGAACGGGGCGGGATGGGATGGGTTATACAATTTCATCGTTTTCCTTGATGAAGCACGATTAGCCTTGATTGCTGGGGTTTTAACGCAAAGGGGATGGGGTGGGGAAGCTCCAAATTCCAACCTCCAAGCTCCAGAGAAGCTCCAAGCAGCAAGGTTCCAAGGGGCGAGGTGGTTTTTTGCGGGTGCCTTGAAATGCCTTGATCATGCACGATTACAGGGGTTTTTGCCTTGATGGGCCGGTGTAGACATGGCGACGTGGCCAGACAATTTAGTGGGACGCCCGCCCTCACCTATATCCTCTCCCCAAGGAGAGGATTTTTCCCTGGTACACGCCTTGACCTTTCGCGTGCCAGTCCGCCCGATCCAGCGTGTGG
>CAIJGS010000164.1 GCA_903820285.1 uncultured Verrucomicrobia subdivision 3 bacterium
GATGGTTGTTGACAGTAAAAATTTTCGCCGCCGCCAAAGTTATTCACCACTTGGCAGGCGGGGCGCTTTTGGCTCCTGCCATCCAAGTGGTGAATAACTTTGGATGAACTATAAGCGCGACTGTGTCGAAAGACCAGTCGCAGCACCCCGGCTTGCAACGGGCGCGTGAAGCAATCCGGCGCGGCCAACCGTTGAACCAGTGCGGCTGGGGCTGTCGCAAACAGTCGCGCTCCGCCAAAAAAGAATTTTGTCCCGCACCCAACCGGTGTCAATCGACGATGCATAAAAACGACTTTCTATGTTACGCCGTATTTCTCCGCACTTGCTTTTCCGCCCCTTCTGAAGCAACTTGAGCCAAGACAGTTTTTGACTGGAAAACAACAACAATCGGACAATTATGGCACACGAACTTGCCGCCCTACCCTACCCCAAGGATGCCGTGGAACCACACAATTACGCGGTGACGATGGAGATCCATCAAGATCGTCATCACAAGGCGTATGTGGACAACCACAACAAGGCCATTGCCGGCAATGCCGCCCTGGAAGCCAAGTCGCTGGAACAGCTTATCAAGGATTTGAGCGTCGTTCCCGATGCCGTTCGCGGCGCAATCCGCAACAACGGCGGCGGTCACTGGAATCATTCTTTCTTCTGGCGCATCTTGGGTCCCAACGCGGGCGGCGCTCCCACCGGCAAACTGGCTGACGACATCAACGCGGCCTTTGGCAGTTTTGATGAATTCAAGGCCAAATTTGAAGCCGCCGGCATCGGCCGGTTTGGCAGCGGCTGGGCCTGGCTCGTGTCCAACGGCGGCAAGCTGGAAATCGTCTCCACCGCCAACCAGGACAATCCCCTCATGGGCAAGACGGTTTCCGGCGTTGAAGGCACGGCCATTCTCGGCGTGGACGTCTGGGAACATGCGTACTACCTGAAGTACCAGAACAAGCGCGCCGATTATCTGAAAGCGTTCTGGAACGTGGTCAACTGGACCGAAGTCGCGAAGAATTATTGAGCTTGCCTTTTAAAGCACAAACCCACCGGTCGCCTGACCGGTGGGTTTCTTGTTATGCCGCTCCATCCAAAATCTTGGCAGACCGGGAGCGCCGGTCAGATGCCCCGCTTGTTGATGATTTTGTTATCCTTGCCCAGAACGATCACCCGCGGCTTCCATTTCAGGGCTTTCTTTTTACCCACGGAGGCAAAACTCATGATGGTAAGTCGGTCGCCTTTTTTGCCGAGATGGGCCACGGCACCGTTCATGATGATTTCGCCCTTGCCTTGTTTGCCCTTGATGGCATAGGTCTCAAAGCGATGGCCGTTGGCCATGTTGCCGCAAAGAATTTTTTCGTATTCTTGCAGGCCAATTTTTGCCATCAGATCGGCTGAAATGGTAAGACTGCCTTCGTAGTTCACATCGCCGCCGGTGACGGTGGCGCGGTGAATCTTGGATTTGAGTAAAAAAACATCCATGATAATTATTTGAGTTTGAGAAAATTTTTCAAAATGGTCCGGCCATGCTCGGTAAGAATGCTCTCCGGATGGAACTGGACGCCCCAGATGGGCAGGGTCTTGTGCTTCACACCCATGATTTCACCTTCGTCGGTTTCGGCCGTGATTTCCAGCACATCGGGCAGGGTATCGCGTTTGATGACAAGTGAATGGTAGCGGGTGGCTAGGAACGGATTGGGCATGCCTTCAAAAAGGTCTTTGTCGTTATGTTTGATGGGAGAAACCTTGCCGTGCATCATGCGGTAATTCACCACCACCTCGGCACCAAACGTATGACCGATGCACTGGTGCCCAAGGCAGACGCCGAAAATGGGAATGCCTTCCGCCGCGAAAGTGCTAATCACCTCATTTGAAAGCCCCGCCTCGCGCGGCGAGCAGGGGCCTGGGGAAACCAGTATGCGTTCGGGTTTCAACGCCCGGATCTCCGCCAGGGAAATCTCGTCATTGCGGCGCACCTGCAAGACCACCCCCAACTCGCCCACGTATTGGACGAGATTGTAGGTGAATGAATCGTAGTTGTCTAAAACGAGAATCATTTTGTATGGGAAACTTAATTCAAACCCTTCAAATTGAAAGCCAAAATGAATTCAGGGGCCGGCTTCCCGCTTTTTTGCTCCTCATACAAACATCCGACCCTTCCCGTGCCATTTAAGCCATAATTTAATTGACCCGCAGGGCTTACCAATGCTACAAAACCCTCATAACCCGTAAATGACAGCCGCTGAAGCGGTTCATTGGCCGCCATTTGGAACATCAGACCGGACTTGCATCGGTAACGTTAAATCAGAGATGCAACCACTGTTCCAATAATCAATTGAGTGGCAGAATCTGGCAGCAAGTCATTCAAGTAATTGACATTATGAAAACTCCGCTCATGACACATCTGAGAAAGCACGCCTTTACCCTGATTGAACTGCTGGTGGTCATCGCCATCATTGCCATTCTGGCGGCCATGCTGCTACCGGCGCTGGCCAAGGCCAAGGCCAAAGCGCAGCAGACCTTCTGCTCGAACAATAACAAGCAGCTTGGCCTTGGTATGATGTTATATATTGGGGATAGCTCGGATACCTATGCCGGGGCAGCTTCAGCCAATACCTATGGCTTCCACGTTGAGGACTGGATCTACTGGCGGACGGGCGCGAATACGCCGTCGATCAATGGCGTCTCAATGACCATCGACAAAAGCCCGCTGATCCGGTTGCTTGGCACCGGAACATCCACCAACATATTCCGCTGCCCGACGGACCAGATTGACAAGGACCGGATCACCTATGCGCAAGCCGGTGATGGCCCTTATTATTATAGCTACGAAATCACCAGTTATAACGTCAATGCCGCCGGGGCAAATCTTGGTTTTACCACCATCATTGACTTAAACAACAAGGCATACTTTTACAAGTCTACCAGCGTTCGCAACCCGGCGGGGAAAATTATGGTGGTGGAACCGGTTGCATCCCTCACCCCTAATGATGAACCGGCAATTGAATCGGCCAATGGTGCCACGTGGGTGGTGCAATGCGGCCGCTGGCAGCCATTTGGAACCTCCCTGACCGGGCTGAACAATTATCTCACCATCCGGCATAACAAACGCAGTGCTGCGACATTTGCCGATGGTCACGTAGAGGCTATCAGCCAGCAATACGCCACCAACATCATGTATTCGGAACCGGCCTATTGATTATTATCGCCCTTCAATTCGTCTTGTCCTTGGCGGAGTCAGCGCGCGGCAGGTGTTTTAATTCATCAATCACGGTGGCCGGAAGCGGCTTGTCCGAAAGTGGCGGCAGGGACACGTGCTTGCCGCCGTAGACCGGCTGGCCATATTCGGGAGCTAGACGGGCAAAAACCGCGGCCAGTTCGTTCTTACCGCCACCCGCGAGAAAGTAGTTGTCATGCAGCTCACCCCATTGACCATCACCAATGCCTTGGGTCAGGCATTTCATACTGTCCACCGAGGAACCCAGCCATAAACGGTACAGCGCCAAGCGTGGTGCCGAACGATCCTGCCCGGAAAAATTTTCGAGGAATGAATTTACACTGCCGCCCAAGGTGGCCACATCCGCGTGACCGCCGTTCGGATTGCAAATCGTCGCCAAGTGCTGCCACTTTTTGGCGGCCGGATCATAAATGTAATAACGGGTCACTACTGTCCGGTTTAAAACTCCAGTAAACATTGATGATCGGTGATATCTGATGGCGTAGGAGTGGGTGGTTGTTGAGTAAGCGCCTGTAAAATGGGCATTTTCTCGAAGAGCGTGAGGCTTAAAA
>CAIJGS010000165.1 GCA_903820285.1 uncultured Verrucomicrobia subdivision 3 bacterium
CAAAATTCGCCTGTCCTGCAAATGTCAGGCTCAGAAAAGTCTGAATATGGTTCGTGTTTTCGCCGTTTGTAATCCAGTCATTGTTGAAAACCACCAGCACATGAATGCCATTGGAGCCGTCTTTGACGGATAATTCGAGACCGGGTAGAATGAAAATTTCTTCTTTTTTTGCGGCCTTTGCCAAAGCCTTGAATTCGTCCCGATCAAATTTGTTGTGATTCGCGATTACGCCAACGCGAATATTTGTCGCCTTGAGTGCGGTAATGTAATCGGATGTAAACGAGGAGTTGCCACGAGGAGTATGCACGAACTCCTTGTCCGCCTCTGTGTGCAAGTGGAAATCGGCGCGAACCCATACGGAACCATTCTGGAAAAGCGCTGGAGTAATGTCCATGTTGTTCATGTGGTTAAAATTGTCATTGCCAACTTTGTCGCTTCCCGATCATTTGCCCAGCTTCTGTGCCTGCAAATCTGATTAGGATTATGCACGGAATGCGGGGAAAGAAAAGGATGCAAATTAATCGGGGCGGGGTGCATCCTGGCACTGCCCCGCAGAAAAGACGGATATTTTAAACCACCGCCAACTGGTTGCGCCGCCGTGCCGCCAGACACCAGATCGCGCCGGTCAGCAGCGCCAGCGCGCCCACCATCACATGCCCCGTCGCCACATCCGCCGCTTTGTTGGACCAGATGGTCGCCGCGCCCAGGACAATTTGCAGGCTCAATAAACCCAGCCAGAAGAAGGCGAATTTGGTCAGCGGATCTTGGCCGCCCAGTTTCTTCCGGGCCAGCATCGCGGCCGCCGCGACACCGAGGAAAATAAAGTAAGCCACGAACCGGTGAACCATCTGCAATTGCACCTGAAACGCCGTAATCGGATTATAGGACGTGCTGGGCGGCCGTTCCGTGTTGTAACGGGCGATGGCCTCCGGGCTGGTGTCCGGCCAGACTTTTCCATGAGCCATGGGGAAGTCTGAAATCGCCAGACCGGCATGCTGATGGCGCATGGTGGCGGCTATGATCAATTGGCCGAAGATCAGCACCGTCACCCACAGAATGTGACTGTACAACCCGCGCGGGACGGCCACCTGCTTCTCCGTGGCCGAACGCCACCACCAGTGGCTGGTAAACAGCGCCATGGCACAGGTGAGCACCAGGAAGGCTTGGGCGACCGCGCCGTGCGGGATGCCCAGATAATTCATCTGCCATTTTACCCGCAAACCGCCCAGCACGCCTTGCAGAATCACCAGGAAAAAGGCGGCGATACCCGTCCAATGCAACCACGGGCGCGGGTCCTTGGCCCACAGCCAGACGGCCAGCACCGTGGTCAGCAGGCCGACAGCGGAGGCCAGCAGGCGGTGGGTGTGTTCAAAAAAGATCCCGCCCACCCATTGGTGAATGGGGAAGAAAAACATGTTGTAGCCGTAGGTGGTCGGCCAGTCCGGCACGGACATCCCGGCCTCATGGCTGGTCACCAGGCCGCCGAGGCCGATGAGCAAAAAAGTGGCCACGGCATTTAGCACGGCAAACCAGAACAGGGCGGGTTGGTAATTCTTATTCATGTCTCTTCAGTTTCTAAAAAAGACGACCGCTGTGGCAAATGCCCGCAGCGGTCGCCAATAAAGGAGTTAATTTACCGGGGATTTATCCACCGTCAATCTGCCTTATTCCGCCAGAATCCAATCCCAGCGATAACCCCAGATCCATTCGGCGATCTGCTTTTCATCCGCCGCCGGAACCTTGTCCTTGAAGGGCGGCATGGGAACCGGACCCCATTTGCCGGTGCCACCGGCATCCATCTGGGCCACAAATTTGGACACGGCATCGTTGTCGTTGCGATATTTCTGGGCGACGTCGCGATAGGCCGGGCCGACGACCTTGGCATCGGGATTATGGCAGGTGGTGCAGGTATATTTTTCCGCGAGGGTGAGCGTGGCCTTGCCGGTCACCGGCAGGAACCGCGCGGCCAGCAGCTTCCAGCCGCCGTCCACTTTCACGGGCACGCCATAGACATTCTGCCCCCCGGCGGGAACATCGCGACCGTCCACCGAGGCGCTGACCACGAGGCTGACTTCAGCGCCATTGGCGTCCTTGACCTTCACACCACTCTTCACGGCGAACTTGTCGCCTTCAAAAGTAACATTCGTGAGCTGTACAAATTTGCCAGCCAGCGCGGAGGCATCCGCAAAGGTCGCCCCATTCACGGGGGTGGAACTGCCGAAAGGCTTGTTGTCGCCTTCCACATTCACCGAACCGGCCTGCACATTCAGTACGGCCCAACCAAAGGGACCGGCCGCGAGCTGGCCCTTGAGGGTCATTTCATTGCGGGGAACAAATTTGGCGGCATCCGCACCCGTGGCGACGACCGCGAGACCGGGTTTGCCGACCGGTTGGATGAACGCGAGCACCTTGCCATCCGCCAGCGTGGTGCGGACGGAGACAATGGCATCCAGGTCAAAAACGGTGGTGGTATCCTTCGCCGCACCGGTCGCGGGATCAATGGCAGCCAAGGCATCGGCCACCGTGGAGGATTTGGCCTGCTGCCCCAGGATGAGGGCGCCGGCACACAAGAGCATCAATGACTTTTTCATGAATAACTATATTTTGATATCAGGAAAACAAATTATCATCGCCGCCGCCGCTTTCGCAAGAAGTTTGTGAAATAATTCACAAGCTGCCCATGATATCTCCCATGGCCAGTGCGGTTTGCGCCGCCTCCGTGCCGCGATTATGAGTGCGGCTGAGGCACCGTTCCTGTGCCTGCTTTTCGTTTTCGAGCAGCAGAACCTCATGAATCACAGGCACTTCATGCTGAATCTGGATCAGCGAGAGGGCGTTGCTCACCGCTTCGCCAATGTGCTGGGCATGGGTCGTGGCCCCACGCAGGATCACACCGAGGCAGATGATGCCGGCGAACTGTTTGGTCCGCGCCAGTCGGGCGGCGACCACGGGGATTTCATAAGCCCCCGGCACGCGGATCACTTTGACCTTGCCCCCGGCCTGTTGGATTTCCTTTTTGGCGGCGCGGAGCATGGCATCCACATAGCGGCCGTTATATTGGGAGGCGACAATCGCGAAGGCGGTGCCTTGCGCATGAAACGTTTTTTTGGTGGCGGCGGTGAGCATTGAAATATCAGTTTAAGTACCAGCATAACCGCCGGGCGGCGGGTGTCAATGGACGGGGGGATGAACAGAAGCTCCCGAAGGGAATGTAGCATCTTTGTTCCCTCTGTTTCCTTCTGTTAAAAATGCATTTCATTGGGAAACAAAAAAGCCACGGACAAGGTCCGTGGCTTTGCGTGAAATGTTTTCCGGTATCAGGCCTTCTTTTCGACTTTGGCCTTCTTTTCGCCCTTCGGCTTGCTTTCGGCTTTGGCTTCGGGGGCCGGGGCGGCGGTTTCGCCTTCGGAACGCTTGCCGCGCTTTTCGGAGCGGGGCTTTTCTTCCACCGGGGCGGCCGCGGGCGCGGCCACGGGGTTGATGCTTTCCACGCGCACCTTCAGCACACCTTTGACTTCGTGGTGCAGGTGCAGATCAATTTCAAATTCGCCGAGCGTGCGGATGGAATGCTCCAGGCGGATTTTCTTCTTGTCGAGGGCGATGTCAAACTGGTGCTTGAGCTCGTCCGCAATGGTGCCGCTGGTGACGGAACCGAACAGCTTGCCGTCTTCGCCGGTCTTGACCTTGATGACGCAGATCATCTTGGACAGGGCCTTCGAGAGGTCGGTCATGTGGTTGAGCTCATGAGCTTCGCGTTCGGCGCGGCGCTGTTTGAGGGCTTCCAGATGACGCTTGTTCGCCTGGGTGACCGGGATGGCGAGGCGCTGGGGCAGCAGGTAGTTGCGCGCGTAGCCGGAGGCGACGCGGACCTGGTCGGATTCGCCGCCAAGGCCGATGATGTTTTGCGTGAGGATGACTTCAGTTTTTGCCATACAAAAATTCGTTTACAGGGTTAAAAATCAAAACGGGACGTCGTCGCTTTCGGGCGGGACATCGCCTTCCAAAGGTTCAGGCGCGGCAGCGGAGGGGGCAGGGGAGTGGGAGGGCGCGGGCCGGGCGGCGCGGGGAGCGGCGGGAGCGCCACCACCTTCACCACCAGCGGGACTGCCCAGAAACTGGACCGTTTCGGCAATCACGCCGAGCCGGCTGCGCTTCTGACCGGTCTGCTTGTCGTCCCAAGAGTCGAGCTTCAGGCGGCCTTCCACCATGATGGGACGGCCCTTGCGCATATATTGGCCGACGTTTTCAGCCGTGCGGCCGAAAATGTCGACATCCACAAAAGTGACTTCTTCCTTGGTTTCACCCGCTTCATTGCGCCAAGTCCGGTTGACCGCCAGACCGATCTTGGCAATGGCCGTCCCCTTGGGAGTGTAGCGCAATTCGGGATCGCGCGTCAGATTCCCAATCAGGATGACTTTGTTGAAGCTGGCCATAACCGGAAAAATCAGGCGGCGACTTTGGGCGCGGGCGCCAGGGTGAACAGCACGCGGAAGACGTCCTCATTCAGGGAGAACTTCTTCTGGAGCGCGGCGATGATGGCCGGGGTGCCGTCAAATATCACGTTGGCATAGAAGCCGGACGTGTGGCGCTTGTCCGCGATGCGGGCAAAAGCCTTCTTGTCCATTTTCTGAACAGTTTCGACCTTGCCGCCGGCGGCGGTGATGTCGGTGGAAATCTTGTCGAGGGCATCTTTGATACCTTCTTCGCGTCCTGCCAGATTCAGGATGAACAGACCTTCGTATTTTTTCATTTTTCTTCGTTCGTGGGGTTCACGACCCCGTTAAATTGACTCATTGCCTTCTGCAATCCGGCACTTAACCAGCACTCCAGCTGGCCAGCCGCCCGTTCCAAAACTTTTTCCAACACGGCATTTTCAGCGGCGTCAAACTTGCCGAGCACATGCCCGGTGATCTGCCGCACTTCGTTTTTCCGGCCAATGCCGATTCTCAGCCGCGCATATTCCCGCGTACCAAGATGCTGTGTGATCGATTCCAGACCGTGGTGGCCACCGCTGCCACCACCGGGCCGCAACCGGATTTCTCCGAGCGGCAGATCCGCATCATCCACCGCCACCAGCAACTGCGCCGGGGGCAACTGGTAAAACTTTACCAGTGCGCCGACCGCTTCCCCGCTCAAATTCATGAACGTCTGCGGCCGGGCCAGCAAAAACTTCCGGCCCGATCTTTCGCCCCGGGCCACCTGGGCGCTGAACTTGCGTTCGTTGGTCCAATCCGCCTTCCAGCGGATGGCCAGTGATTCGACGAGCAAAAAACCGGCATTGTGACGGGTTTTTGCATATTCCGCGCCGGGATTGCCCAATCCCACAATAAGGTAAACCGGGTCCATGCGCGGGGGCGGTCACGACCGCCCGGGAAATTACTTCTTCTTGGCTTCGGCCTTCGCTTCGGGCTTGGCTTCGGCTTTCTTGTCGCCGCCCTTGGCCGGCGCAGCACCTTCGGTGCCGTCTTCCTTCTTTTCCTTGGTCATTTCCACGTCGCCGGCGGTCTTGGCGCCTTCGGCGGTGGCCGTGGTTTCTTCTTCGGCGCGCGGAGCGGCCACAGAGACAACGGTCAGGTGCTTGTCACCCAAGATTTCAACTCCGGCGGGCACAGGCACTTCACCGATGTGGACGGACTTGCCGATTTCCAGCGGGGAGACATCAATGATGATGGACTCGGGGAGATCCTTCGGCAGGCTGCGGACCTTGAGCTTGAACAGCACGTGTTCAAGGGTGCCGCCGCCGTTCTTGACCCCGGCGGGTTCGCCGACGGTTTCGACGGGCACGAGCACCGTGACCTTCTCGTTTTCCGCCACTTCATGGAAATCCACATGGATGACCTTGCCGGTGAGCGGATGATGCTGGACTTCCTGCAGCAGCGCGAGGCGCTGGGAGCGGGAGTCGTTCTGCACCGCGAGGTCCACCAGGAGGTTTTCCGTGGCGGAATGATTCAGCAGGTCGCAAATCTCTTCGCCGACCACTTCGAGGTTCTGCGGCTGGGCCTGGCGACCATAAATGGTGGCGGGCACGCGACCGGTGGCGCGCAGTTTTTTGACTTCGGCGCGCTGTACTTGAGTACGCGCATAGGCTTTCAACGAGACTGATTTCATTTTATAAATTTTTATTTTCCGGCCGGCGCTTAACTGGTGCGCCCGCCTTTGAATTCAAAGAGCGAGTTAACCGACGAATTATTATGAATTCGCTTGATGGCTTCGCCCAAAAGCCCGGCCACCGTCAGCGTGGTAATTTTAACGCCGTCAATAGCCGGGCGTTGAACTGTATCAGTTGTTATCAACTCGTCAATAACAGAATTTCGCAATCTTTCGACCCCCACATCGTTCAGCAGGGCGTGCGAAACACAGGCCATTACCTGGAGCGCACCTTTCTTCTTCAGGACGGCGGCGGCAGTGGTCAGCGTGCCGGCGGTTTCCGTCAAATCATCCACCAACAGCACGTTTTTGCCCTCGATATCGCCGATCACCGCCACGGATTCCACTTCCGTGGCGCTCTTGCGGCGTTTGGCCACAATGGCCAGTTCGGCGCCGAGGGTCTGGGAATAGGCGTGCGCCATTTTGATGCCGCCGGCATCCGGGCTGACGACCACGAGGTCTTTCAGCTTCTTCGTCTTCAAGTACTCATACATCACCGGCGCGGCGTACAAATGATCCACCGGAATGTCAAAAAAGCCCTGAATTTGCTGGGCATGAAGGTCCATCGTCAATACGCGGTTCACCCCGGAGGCAACGAGCAGGTTGGCCACCAGCTTTGCCGTAATGGGCACGCGGGGTTGGTCTTTGCGATCCTGCCGGGCATAGCCATAAAACGGCAGCACGGCGGTGATCCGCGTGGCGCTGGCGCGGCGGAGCGCATCAATCATAATGAACAGCTCCATCAAATTATGATTGGTCGGCGGGGAGGTCGGCTGGATGATGAAAATATCCTCACCCCGCACGTTTTCCTCGATTTTCACGAAGGTCTCGCCATCCGGAAACGGCGTGATGCTGCACTTGCCGAGTTCCATGTTGATGGATTTGCAAATGGCGCGAGCCAAAGGCTGATTTGCGGTGCCGCTGAAAACTTTCACAGGTAAAAATGATGTTTCTGCCGGTTAAAAAGAAAAACCCGCCGGGTCCGGCGGATAAATTGTCAAGGTATCGTAACAACCGTCCGGCGGGGTGCAAGTGAAATCATTGGCCGGGCGCCAGCCGGAGCATTAACTCGTTGCGGCGGAGAAAGGAAGGTGTCCACGGCGGATCAAAATAACCGAAGACCGGGCCGCCATTGGTGTTGATGTGCTGCTGCCCGAGCCAGGCTTGCAGCCGGGCCATGGCTTCCGCCTCATGGCTGGCGCTGCGACCGCCGCTGAAACGCAGCACGGCGAAACGCCCGGCGGGGATTTTTTTGAGACTCACGCCAGGGTCCGCCGGCTGGGGGGCATGTTCCAGTGGCATATTCGCCGGCAGCACAAACGCCATGGTGGCATTGGTGTTTTCTCCCGCCATGAAGACCGGGGTGGTCATGGAAATTTTTTGGGAGGCGGCATTCTGCCCGCCAATATAATGAAACAGCCGCATGAAACTGTTATCCGCCCCCTGGCTGCGCGTTTCCACCAGGACCAGTTCGGGATAGTCGCGCAGTTCCACTTTTCCATCGGTGCGGATGACCTGATAGGGTGCGGATTTATAACCGGCCCGCACCGCGGCGCAGCCGCAGCATACCAGGGCCACCAGCCCGGTAACGCCCAGAACAATAAGAGTTGTTTTCATGATTTTTAAATTTTGGGCGCCCCGCCGAAATGTTTTTTCAGGGCCATGGCGCGGTACGCAAAAATTTTTTCCACATCGCGCCGGACGAACAGCCGGTTCACGATTGCCCCGCCGGGCACGGCGTAGGCCACGTGGTCCCGGCAGCGGGTCCCGCCATTCTGCTCTTCGAAGACATGGGTGTGAATCCACTGGCGATACGGGCCGCGAAGCTGCTGGTCCACGAACCGGAACGGCGGCTCCCAGGCGGCAATCTCGGTCCGCCAGTGCACGGGCAGGCCGTGAATGCGGAGCCGGTAATCAATGAGCGCCCCGGCGCGCATGGGTATTTCGCCGGGGGTGATCACGTGAAAATTCAGCCAGGGCGGCGTGATGCTCTCCAGATTGCGCGCATCGGCAAAAAACGGGAACACCTGTTCCCGGGTCGCGGGCAGCCAGAGTTCGGTTTCAAAGATATGCGTGGTCATACCATAAGGACTATGGGGCAAAAATCTGCAAAAGCAAAAAGGTTCGCACTTGAACCCGCGGCTGCAAAAAATTATGCTGTTCACCATTTGATGAAAGCAATTCTGGCCCTCGAAGACGGTTCCATTTTTCACGGCACGGGTTTCGGCGCGAAAGCGTCGGCAGCCGGTGAGGTCTGTTTCAATACCTCCATGACGGGCTATCAGGAAATTCTCACGGATCCCTCCTACAAGGGGCAGATCGTGACCATGACCTATCCGCTGATCGGTAACTACGGCGTGAATGCGGTGGATGTGGAGTCCTGGCGGCCGCATGCGGCGGGCTTTGTGATCCGCGAGCTTTCCCCGGTGGTCAGCAATTGGCGGGCGGATTATTCGCTTGCCGAATACCTGGAAAAGAACGGCATTCCCGGCATCCAGGGCATTGATACCCGCGCCCTGACCAAGAAACTGCGCGTGCGCGGCGCCTTGAACGGATTTATCACCACCGAAGAAATTTCGGACGCCGAGGCCATCCAGCGGGCCAGGGAATTTGTGTTTGTAGGCGTGGATTACGTCAAAGAAGTCACCCACAAGGAGTCCTTCCGCTGGGATGAAAAGGATGAGCAAAGTGCGGCGTTTGATCTGGTCCGGGGCAGTGCCCGGCTGGATGCCCGGAACCACCGCAAACCGCTGCCGGTCGCGGATATTCCCATTGTGGCATTTGATTACGGGATGAAATACAACATCCTGCGCCGGTTGCGGCAACACGGGTTTGCCACGCAGGTGCTGCCAGCCACCACGACGGCCGCCGAGGCTTTGAAGTACAAACCGGCGGGCGTGTTCCTTTCCAACGGTCCCGGTGACCCGGCGGCGCTGGAATATATCGTCCGCGAAGTAAAAACCTTGCTGGACCACGGCATCCCGATTTTTGGCATCTGCCTGGGCCATCAAATCCTTGGCCAGGCGCTCGGCGGCAAGACCTTCAAGTTGAAGTTCGGCCATCGCGGCGGCAACCAGCCCGTGAAGGATTTTGAATCCGGCAAGGTCGAGATCACGTCGCAAAACCATGGTTTTGCGGTGGATGCAGCGTCGCTGCCCTCCAATGTGGCAGTGAACCGGATCAATCTGAATGACCAGACCGTCGAAGGGTTGCGGCACAAAACCAAGCCGGTTTTCTGCGTGCAATATCACCCGGAAGCCTCGCCGGGACCCCACGATTCCACCCCGTTATTCGCCGAATTCCGGGAATTAATTGCCAAAAGGGGCTAGAGATTTCACGGTTTCCGTTTGACTTGAACACCGCCCAGACCATAATCGCAAGGAAGCTATGTCGAAACTAGTTATCCTAAATCAGGGCATGACCGGCCGGTCGTTTGAGCTCATCATCGAGCGCACCACCGTCGGTCGCGTTGAAGATAATACCTTTCACATCGCCGACGCGTCGGTTTCCAGCCATCACGCGGAAATCATTCTGCGCGGATCGGACATCGTCATCCGCGATATTGGTTCCACCAACGGCACGTTCATCAATAACGAAAAGATCACCGAAGCCGTGCTCAAGCCCGGCCAGACCCTCCGCTTCGGCCAGGTCGAACTGAAGATTGATGACGGCACGCCGCTGCCCGCCCCTTCCGCCGCTCCCGCGCCGGCTGCCGCCGGTTCATCCGCCGCCCCGGCCCCGGCCCAGAAGAAACAGCAGATGGATGCCACGCTGGTCATCCCGCGCGGGGTTTCGCTGGAGCAACTCGAGCAGGGCGGAGCCCGGACGACGACCTTTGACACCAATACCGTCTTCACCAAAAAGAAGAACAAGGTCAATTTTTACTTTCTCATCGGCAGCATTGTCGTGGCGGTCATCATCATTATTTTGATCGTCATCGTCATGAGCCAGGCTGCCGCGCCCGCCGGTCATTGAGGCCGGGCGGTCTGCCGGTGAACTGGAACACGGTTCACCGGGTGCATTACCTGTCTGTCTGCCGTTTCCTCCCCAGTTCCTCCTCCCATGAAGCTGTTTTACTCTGGGCCGCTGATCAATGCCGAGCTGCTGGTGATGATGCTGGAAAAGCATGGGATCGTCGCCACGCAAGCCTTTGCAGATCCAACCCTGCCGGAGGATGGCGATTTGAATCGTCCCACTCAGGTATTTGTTTCTCCGGCGGATTATAACCGCGCGTTCCAGCTGTTTTATGCGGAGCGCGAGGACGAGCTTTAGGCTGGATGTGAACGTTCTGCTGCCCGAATCTTACGGTTTTCGGATTTAAGCGCGTGAACTTCACGCACTGGGCGTGAAAATTGCACCGTTTAGCCCCTCTGGCAGATTATAATCTGCGAATTTCCCTGAAAAAATCAGTTGGAACGGGATATGCTCATGATTAATCACCATGAAAAGTTCACCTGTTTCGCCTCGAACCGGTGCCTTCACTTTGATTGAGCTGCTGTGTGTGGTTGCCATCATCGGCCTCCTCGCCGCCCTGCTGCTGCCGGTGCTTTCCCAGGGGCAGGTCCGCGCCCGGATGGCGTTTTGCGGAAATAATCTGGGCCAGATCGGACTCGCCTATCAGATGTTTGCCCATGATCACGACAGCCGGTTCCCGCTACAAGTACCGGTCTTGCAGGGCGGCTCCGCCGATGCGGGGCAGGACCCTAATGCGTTAAACCAGGAAATTTACTTTACCCCGGACACGTATCAGGCCATGGCCACCGAACTGGGGACCCCCAATATTCTGATTTGCCCGGCCGATTCCCGCCGGGCCGCCTCCCGTTTTGAAAAACTGCAAACCGCCAACCTCAGTTATTTTTCCGATGCCAGCGGGGACTATTCACAGCCGGAGACGGTGCTGGCAGGTGACCGCAATATCGACGCTGGCGAAGTCACCATGCAGACGGATGGCTCCCTGGAGTTTCGCTGGACCATTGCGCTGCACCGCTTTAAAGGTAATTTGTTGTACGCGGATGGACATGTGGGCGGGGCGAAAAGCTTCGTCTTGGCTGCCCGCCCGGTCATCAGTCCGTCCTCCCCCATTGCGGCCATCCCGGCCTTGTCCATCGAGCAAAACGCCGTGATTGGTGCTTTTTTAAAGAAATCAGCCATGGGTTTTCCGGCGGCTGATATTTTGCCCTCGCTGGCCAACGAGGCTGCCCACCCGACCGCCCCGGCCCCCCCAGTCCCGCCGGCCAATATCCCCTTCGTGTCATCCAACGCGCCCTTGATCCTGGTCCCGGCAGCTGATCGGACTGTAAAGCGCGTCCCGTTGGCTTCGCCCGCAGAGGGTGGCGTGGCTGATGCCGCTCCGGTAGCGGATCTGCCAGTCGCGACCGCCAGTCCGGTCCCGCGCCCGCCGAGCCCGCCGGCGGCGGCGGACCAGATGAACTTCTTCGAACGCCACAGCACCCGGCTGGCGGGCCATTACATCGTTTGGGGGTACTGCCTGCTCTTGCTGCTCGACCTCGCCTGGATGGCCTACCGCGTCTGGCGGCGGGTGCAGCAGGTCCGCAATCCACCCATCAAAGGCTGAGCTCATCACCGTCAAACAGCGGGGGAAATCCGCTTTCGACCCGCATTCCAGACTGGCTTCCGCACCCGCCTTTGTATAATTTTTTACGATGTTCGAAGTTACCAAAGTCCAGATTGCGACCGCCGCCGACAAGCTCACCTACTTGCGGAGGTTTCTTTGACTTTGCCAACTTGCAAAAACGGTTGGGTGAATTGACGGCCCTCATGGCCGACGAAAATTTCTGGAATAATCGCGAAAAAGCCCAGGTTTCCATCGACGAAGCCACGGGCATCCGGGGCAAAATTGAACCCGTCCTGCGACTCGAAAAAACACTCGATGACTGTCGCGTGATGATCGAGCTGGGTGAGGCGGAACCGCCCGCCGCTCAGGCGCAGATCGAAACGGATATTGGCCGCGACCTGGAAAATTTCTTCAAGGAAGTCGAAACCCTTGAGCTGAAGCTGTTTCTCAACGGTCCCCATGACCGCAAGAACTGCATCATGAGCATCAACGCCGGCGCCGGCGGCACCGAGTCCTGCGACTGGGCCAGCATGCTCCTGCGCATGTACCAGCGCTGGTTCGAGTTGCGCGGCTGGGAGGTTGAGGTTACCGATGCCCTGACCGGCGAAACTGCCGGCATCAAGAGCGCCACCCTGCTCGTGAAGGGCGAGAACGCCTACGGCTTCTGCAAGGCCGAGCGCGGCGTCCACCGCCTCGTGCGCATTTCCCCCTTCGACTCCAACAAACGCCGGCACACCAGCTTTGCCAGCGTCGATACCATCGCCGAAATCGAGGAGACCGATTCGGACATTGTCGTTCCCCCGAATGAATTCCACGTGGACACCTTCCGCTCCGGCGGCAAGGGCGGCCAGAACGTGAACAAGGTGGAAACCGCCGTCCGCATCACCCACATTCCCACCGGCCTCGTCGTGGCCTCGCAAACGCAGCGCTCACAGCATCAGAACCGCGCCACCGCCATGAAGCTCCTGCTCTCCCGTATCTACGCCCAGCGCGTGGACGCCCAGAAGGCGGAGATGGAACGCTTTTACGGCGACAAAGGCAGCGTCTCCTGGGGCAACCAGATTCGCAGCTATGTCTTCCAACCCTACCGGATGGTCAAGGACCTCCGCACCGGCGTCGAGACCAGCAATGTCCAGGGCGTCATGGATGGCGAACTCGATCCCTTCGTGAACGGCTGGCTGCGCGCCGGCGGCCCCATGAAACGCATGCAGGGCGTGAAGGATGAAGAGGAATAATTAAATGCCAGACCATCGAAGCCTCAATGAACTGGAAAATCGTCATGGCGGAGATTTCAGAGTTGGGGGCACTGTTCGTGGCGTTATGGATACCTTTTCGGATGGGGCGGGCGGGAATTAGCAACCCTTGGCCTATGGTGGCCGGTTGGCTGGCGTTGACTATTTGCGGTGTGGCTTTCATGTGGGTTTGGGAAGCCGCTATAAATGCTAATGATTCGGAACTGGCCAATTCCGTATTTGAAGGCACCCATGTATTACTATTGTTTTTATTTGGTTCGGTCTTGGCCTCTGGAGCCGCCGCCATGGGCCGGAAGAAAATAAATTTTTGTGAAAAGCCAAAACATTCTCGATACGATCGTTGAACAAAAGCAGCGCGAAGTGGCGTTGCTGCCGGCGCGAATCATCGCCGCCGGCGACCTGCGTGATGCGCGGCTGGAGCAGGGCGAATCGCGGGACTTTTTCGCGGCCCTGCAACATCCCCGCTACGGCAGCATCGGGCTGATTGCCGAGGTCAAAAAAGCCTCGCCCTCCGCCGGCCTGATCTGCATGAACTTCGACGCCGTCCGGATTGCGAAAGAATACGAAGCCGCCGGGGCGAGTTGCCTTTCCGTGCTCACGGACGAAAAGTTCTTCCAAGGTTCGCTCGAATATCTCCGCCAGATTCGCGCCGCCGTGAAATTGCCGCTCCTGCGCAAGGATTTCATCATTGATGAACGCCAGATTCTCGAAGCCATTGAATGGGGCGCGGACGCGATTCTATTGATCGTCGCCATCCTCACCGATGACCAACTCGCCCGTTTTCACGCGCTCGCCACCGAAGCCGGCCTGTCCGTGCTGGTGGAGGTGCATGACGAAGCGGAACTTGACCGCGCGCTGAAAATTTTCCCCCGGCTGATTGGTGTGAACAACCGCGATTTGAAAAGTTTTAAGGTGGACCTCGCCACCACCGAACGGCTGGCCGCAAAACTCTTCGCCACCCCCGGCGTCAAGAACGGCACCATCCTGGTCGCCGAAAGCGGCATTCACACCCCGGCGGATGTGAAGCGTCTGCAGCAATGCGGTTCCGGCGCGATTCTGGTGGGCGAATCCCTGGTGCGACAGGGCGACATCGCCGCCAAAGTGCGCGAGCTGATTGGCGGGTGATTTTTCCAATGGGGGGCGACAGCTTGTCGCCCGGTTTCGCGGGACGCAGGACAAAATTCTTCCAGCTTGTCCATAGGTTGAAAAAGCGCGTACCCAGGGTAGGCCGCAACCGAGCAACCCTCGGTCTTGGGCCGGAACTCCTTGGGATTCTCAGCGGGTTGGTGGAAGAGAGATGCGGCCTGTCCAGCCACTCGATTTTCCAAAGACGCGGCGGTCGTTTTTCCCTCTCCGCTCCAAACGAGGAGCGGGCCTGGGTGAGGAGTCGAGACTTTCCCCGGTCGGCTATGCTGCCGGAGAGCGGTGGTGAAACCCGGCCGTAGCAATGCCCGAACGTTCAGCCACGCCGGATTGCTCCACCCGCCCGCTGCAATCCACATCGCGGCTGGTCTTCGCACGGTCGCGCTTCGGTGCCGGTTTTGCCGTCTCATTATAAATTCTCCTCGGATTTGTAACTGGTTTTTCCTTGTTTAATGACCGGGGGCGGCGTATCACAGACTTGGTATTATAAATCCATTATGATCTCCATCTTCTTTGGCTGCGTGATCGGGGTGATTGCCTGGTTCCTCGTTCGTTATCTTATCGCCGGGCTTTACACCGTGGACCAAAACGAACGCGCGGTGAAAACCAGCTTTGGCCGCGCCGAACGCGTGGGCGAGGCCACCACGCTCGAAGACCCCGTTTCCGAATCCCTCAATGAGGAGGAAAAGGCGCGGTACTGCTACCCGCAGGTGCGCGTGATTCCGCCGGGCGGACCCTATTTCAAATGGCCGTGGGAGAAGGTCTATAAGGTTACCGTGGCCACCCAGACCATCAATATGGCCTTCGATCCCGACGCGCCCGACGCCAATTATTCCGGCACCATTCTCGAAGCCGTCACCAAGGATCAGTTGAACACCGGCCTGACCGGCCAGATCCGCTGGCGCATTTCCGAGCGCAATCTGTATGCCTACATCTTCGGCGTGAAGCATCCCATCAACCACGTCATGGGCTATTTCATTTCCGTGCTGCGCGAGCGCATCGCCAATTTTGAGGCCCCGCCCACCACCGTTGAGGCGGAACCCGGCGTGCCGGCCACCCCCGTGGCCATCGGCATTTCCATCAATGACCTGCGCAAAAATCTGAGCGACATCAACAATCACATGGACCTCGAATGCGCCTCCTCGGCGGCGCGCTACGGCCTGCAACTGGAAGCCTCGCTCATTACCGGCATTGACCCGCCGCCAGAGGTCGAATCCGCGCTGGCCGCCATCAACACGGCCCACAACCAGGTGTCCTCCGATATCAGCCTCGCGCAGGCCGGCGCCGACCAGAAGATCGTCCAGTCCCGCCGAGCTGTTGAGATTGAAACCCTCAAGGCGCAGGCCGAAGTCCAGCCCGTCGTCGCGCTGGCCGACCAGTTGAGCGATTTGAAAAAGAGCGGGCAGGGCGTGCTGGGTTCCTATGTGCGCAACGTCCGTTTAAAACTGTTCAGTGAAGCCAAAGCCGTGATTGTGGAGGGTAGCCATGAATAATGATCTTACCAATTCCCCGCTGGTTCATTTCATCATTGCCGCCGTGGTGATGTTTGCCGCCATGTTCGTGCTCGTGCCGCTGTTCTTCGCCGTCGTTCGGCTCTTCGGCTTCTACACCATCGTGGAGGAACGGCAGTGCAAGGTGTATATGCTCTTCGGCAAAGTCGTGGCCGTGATTGACCAGCCAGGCCTGCACCTGCTCATCGTCAAGCTGGGCATCAAGGCGCCGCTCGTGACCTTCCTGGGCAAATGCCATGTGCTGGATCTCCGGCTGGACCAGGAATATCTCCGCAGCAATCCCGTGAATTCCGAGGAAGGCGCGCCCATGGGCATCGGCGTGTGGTACGAAATGTACATCAGCGACCCCGTATCCTACCTGTTCAAGAACGCTGACCCGCGCGGCTCGCTCGGTGCCAACGTCAGCAATGCCACCGTCCGCTGCCTCAGCAACATGAAGCTCGCGGACATGCTGGAAAACCGGCATCCCATGAGCATGACGGTGCGTACCGAAGTAACGCCGCAATCTCAGGAATGGGGTTACAGTCTGGGCTCCGTCTATATCCGCAAAGTTCATTTTCGCGATGCCGCCATGATCAAGCAGATCGAGGAAAAGGTCGTGAACCGGCTCCGGCAGGTCACCGCCGCGATCAAACAGGATGGCGCGAACCAGGTGAACATCATCACCAGCACCGCCGAACAGCAGGCCGCCATTGAATTCGCCAAGGCCGCCGCCATGCGCCCGCAGATTGTCGGCGCCGCCCTGCAGAAAATCTCCGAAGACCCGGATGTGGCCGAGGCGCTGTTCAAGGTGTTGGAAACGCAAAACATTGTCAGCGGCCAGGCCGCCATTACCATCGTTCCCAAAGGCCAGCGCCTGCTGGGTGAGATGCTCGTGGCGGCGCAGTCACCCAAGCCTGCTTAGCGGGGAAAGCGAGAGTTGAGGATTGAGGCTGGAAGATGGCGAATGCATCATTCCGGTCGCCGCGCTATCGTAAAGAGTCGGGTTTTTAATCCAATGGAACGCGCCAGTCTGGCCTGAGCCGTATCGCAAGTCCAAAATTCATCCACCCCGGCCAGCAGATTCAGGCGTCGGGCGGCCGAGACGTGCAGATAATCACTGCTGCCGCAGTCAAAGGTCCGGGCCTTTTCCGCGCTCAATTCATCGGCTGCATCCAGCATATTGTCCGCTTTGAGATCCTCCTGCCAGCGCAACCGGGCGGAGGTTTTTTCCGCCGCCCGCAGAGCCTGCCAGGCCGCCTCGCCGGCGCTATCAATTCTCGCCAGGCGAAGGTTGTGCCTTAATTCATAACGCAGAAATATCCAATAAACAAAATCCGGCGCGTGCTTTTGCACCGCGGCATCAACCGGGCGGGAGAATTCATCGTTTGGATGCAGATAAGCAAAGAGAGCCGAGGTGTCAGCGTACACGAGTGGCATAATGGCGTTTGTTTCGTTCGGCCAGAATCGGGTTTGGGCGAGTTGGTCCGCTTTTGGCCCGCACTTTTCTCACTTCCGCCATGATTTCATCCCAGGACGGATCAATCTCCTCTTCAGCGGGAATCAGCCAGGCGGCGGGGCTTCCATTGCGGATAATTTTCATCCGCTGCCCGCCTTTGGCCCGGTCAAGCATCAGCGCGGTTTGTTCGTGCAATTGCTTGGAAGTGATCTCTGTCATAGACTTTAATAGACACCAAAACCGTGTCCACGTCAATCCCTGGGCGTCGCCTTCACCATGACTTCGACGGGGCGTCACCGCCACGGATATGCTCCAACGCCCAGCGCGCATGTTCGGCAATCAGCGGTTCGTGGTCGGCGGTGGCGCGTTGGAGTGCGGGCAACGCCGACGCATCCCCAAGGTTCCCCAATGCCACACACACGTTGCGGAGAATGCCCCGCCGTTTCGTACGCAGAATCGGTGACCCGGCAAAGCGGGTCTTGAATTCCGCATCCGTCAGGGAGAGTAATTCGATCAGGTCCGGGGTGCGTAAATCATGGCGCGCATGCAGCTGCATGAGTTTTGCCTCCTGTGCAAACCGGTTCCACGGGCAGGCCGCCAGGCAATCATCGCAGCCGTAAATGCGGTTGCCGATCGCCGGGCGCAGTTCCACCGGAATGGAGCCCTTCAATTCAATCGTGAGATACGAAATACATTTCCGCGCATCCAGCTGAAAGGGTGCGGTGATGGCCCCGGTAGGGCAGGCGGTGATACAACGTGTGCACCGGCCGCAATGATTGGTTTCGGCCGCGTCCGGTTCCAGTTCCAGGGTGGTGATGATTTCCGATAGAAAAATCCAGTTGCCGAGCCGTCGGCTGATGAGGTTCGTATGCTTGCCGGTAAAGCCCAGCCCGGCGCGCTGGGCGAGATCACGCTCCAGCAACGGCCCGGTATCCACGTACCAAAGTGATCGTGACTCCGCGCCGCCGAGTTCGTTGATGGTGGCGGTAAGTTGCTTGAGCCGTTCGCCAAGGATATCGTGGTAATCCGCATACTGCGCATACCGCGCCACCACGCCAGTCAGGGCCGGGGCGGCGGTGGCCGGCGGTTGGCTCGCGTGATAGCTCGTGGCAAGCACGATGAGACTGCGCGCGCCGGGCAGGACGTTTTGGGGTTCCACGCGCTTGGCGGCGTTGCGCTCCAGCCACGCCATTTCGCCGTGTTTGTGGCCGGCGAGCCAGTCTTGGAAATGCGGCGCGCTGGCCGGCGGGGCGGCGGTGGTGAACCGGCAATCGTCAAAGCCGAGGTCCAACGCGCGCTGGCGGATGGCGGCCTTCATCGTCAGTGGCGGGTGGCAATCTTGAACTGGAGCACGATTTGCTGGGCCACTTCGCGGGCGCTACGGAGGTCGGTATTCACCAACACGTCGGCGTTCTTATAGTGCGGCTCGCGGGCGGCGAGCAGTTCGCGGATGCGCTGCTGCGGGTCCGGATGGTGGAGCAGCGGACGGTGCGACTGGTAACGGACGCGTTCCCAGATTTTTTCCGGGGAAGCCCAAAGACAGATGACGAGCGCATTCGTCTTGAGCGCGGCCAGGTTATCTGCATTGGTGGGCAGGCCGCCGCCGGTGGAGATGACATTCTTCTTCCGGTTGACCAGTTCCAGCACCACCTGCCGTTCCAGCGCGCGAAAGGCGGATTCGCCATCCTGCTCAAAAATCTCCGCAATGGTGCGGCCGGAGCGGGACTGGATGAGCTCGTCCGTATCCAGAAACTCAAAGCGCAGAATCTCGGCCACGAGCCGGCCAACGGAGGTTTTGCCCGTGCCCATGAAACCGATGAGCGCGAGATTATCCAGTTGGCGGCTGTGTTGCATGTCGAATCAATTAACTGAAAATGGTTCCGGACGCACGCCAAATTCCGGCGCGGCCGCTTTTTCACGGAGCGCGGCTATGTGCGATGGCGCCAGCCGCAGCAATCATCGAACCTCCCGCCGCGCCTATTGCTCCCTGCGTCTGGCGCAAGCCGAGTTGCTGCGGCTGGTCTTGCGACACAGCCGCGCTCCGTCAGCCGGGGGCGGCCAAATTCCGGGGGGACTCGACAGCCTGGGGATTTACGGTAGTATGGGATTGTGAAACTGCCGCCGATCATTCTGGCCTCAGCCTCGCCCCGCCGGGCTGATCTCTTGAAACTGCTCCAACGGGACTTTGAAGTTCTGCCGGCCAATGTTGACGAGGTTGCTCACGATCATCTCACCCCGCTGGAAGTCTGCCAGCTCAACGCCCATCGCAAGGCGCGGGCGGTTGCCAAAAAAGTTCCCGATGCCCTCGTGCTGGGCGCGGATACGCTGGTGTTTCGCGACAGCGAAATCCTTGGCAAACCCCACAATCTGGCCGAGGCCGTGCGCATGCTGTCGCGGTTGCAAGGCCGCACGCATCAGGTGGTCACCGGCGTATGCCTGATGCATCTGCGCCGCCATGAGGAACGGATCTTTGCCGTCAGCACCGACGTGCTGTTCCATCCGCTGACGCCCCGGCAGATCCGCGATTATCTCGCCAAGATTCAGCCGCTTGACAAGGCCGGCGCCTACGCCATTCAAGATTATGGCGAACTGATCGTCTCCGAAATCTCCGGCTCCTACAGCAACGTGGTCGGGTTACCGGTGGAAAAACTGCGCGCGGAACTCGAAACTTGGGGAAGCTATTAAGCGGGGAATTAAAGAAACATCCAACATCCAACACCGAACGCCCAACATCCAATGAAAAGGGGCGGCCCAGAGGGCCGCCCGAACGGGCAAAACTACCGCACCAGTTCCTGCCAGAGGTAGGCGCCCATCAACTGGCCTTTTTCGAAGCAGTCGAGGTTGAACTTTTCGTTCGGGGAATGGGCGTTGTCATCGGGCAGGCCGATGCCGAGCAGCAGGGAGTCCGCCCCGAGAATCTTTTTGAACTGGTTCACGATCGGAATCGAACCGCCTTCGCGCATGAGCACGGGCTTGTGCTTGAACGCCTTTTCCAGCGCGCGCAAGGCCGCCTGCGCGGGCTTGCCGGTGGGATCGAAATGGTACGCTTCTGCGCCGTGGCCGGCCTTGATCTCGATTTTCACGGTGGGCGGAGAGTTCTTCTTGAGCCACGCCAGGACCGCCTTGCGGATTTTTTCGGGCTTTTGATTGGGCACCAGCCGGCAGGTGATCTTGGCGCGGGCCCAGGAGGGCACAATGGTTTTGCTGCCTTCGCCCTGGTAACCGCTGGTGAGGCCGTTGATTTCAAACGTGGGCCGTGCCGTGCGCTGTTCCGTGGGGCTGAAACCTTGTTCGCCGAATAGTTGCGTGACGCCCAGCAGCTTTTTGAGCTGCGCATCCTTGATCGGATAACGCTTGGTCTGCTCGCGCTCATATTTCGTCAGCGGCAGGACGCCGTCGTAAAAGCCGGGGATCTTGATGCGGCCGCGATTGTCGCGCACTTTGGCCAGCAACTGCGCGAGCGCCATGGCGGGATTGTCCACCGCGCCGCCGAAGAGGCCGGAGTGCAGGTCCATGGCCGGGCCGGTGAGGGTGATTTCAAAGGCAATAATGCCGCGCAAACCGTACGACAGGGCGGGATGCTTGAGGCTCGGCATGCCGGTGTCCGAAATCACGAACGCCTCGCACTTCAATTCCTGCCGGTGCTGGCTCAGGAACTTGTCCAGGTTGGCGCTGCCGACTTCTTCCTCACCTTCGATGACAAACGTCAGGTCGCAGGGCAGGGGTGTACCGGTCTTCAGATAGGCTTCCACCGCCTTGAGATGGGCGAAGTTTTGGCCCTTGTTGTCGGTGCTGCCCCGGGCGAAGAGGTTGCGGCCGTCGAGACGTGGCTCAAACGGCGGGCTCTTCCAGAGTTCCAGCGGTTCCGGCGGTTGGACATCGTAATGGCCGTACACGATGTAATGCGGCTTGCGGGAGCCGGCTTCGCGGGGCGTTTTGGCGACGACAATGGGATGGCCGTCCGTGAGGCGGACCTCGGCCTCCAGCCCGATTTGACGGCAGTGGGCCACCAGCCATTCGGCGCAGGCTTGCAGGTCCGGCTTGTGCTTGGGCTGCGCGGAGACGCTGGCAAAACGCAGGTATTCGAACAGCTCGGCGAGAAACCGTTCTTGGTTGGCCTTGAGATAGGCAATGACTTTTTCCATGGTGGCGCGTGGTTACTTGGTCAGATAGTAGCGGTTGGTGTATTCCTTGACCATGCGGTCGGTGGTGAACTGGGGCACCAGGGTGCACATGGCGCGGCGGATGCGATGGATCCATTGGCGCGGAATGCCATTGGTGTCCCGGTTGAAGAATTGCGGCACCACCTGTTCGGTGAGCGTGCGGTACAGGTGGGCGCTGTCCACGCGATCCTGTTCCTCGACGTTCGGCGAATGGGAGTCCTCGCCGATGGCGAAGCCGTTGGTGCCGTCGTAGCCTTCGCGCCACCAGCCGTCCAGAATGCTGAAGCCGAGGCAGCCGTGGCAGCTCGCCTTCATGCCGCTGGTGCCGGAGGCTTCGAGCGGCCGGCGCGGGTTGTTCAGCCAGATGTCGCAGCCGGAAACCATCTGGCGCGCCACATGGATGTCGTAGTTTTCAATGAAGACCAGGCTGCCGGCCAGCTCGCTGTGCTTGCTGAGATGGATGATCTGTTGAATGAAACGCTTGCCTTCGTCATCGCGCGGATGCGCCTTGCCCGCGAAGACAAACTGCACGGGACGCTGTTTGTCGCGCACCAGTTTCACAATGTTGTCGAACTGCTGGAAAATCAGCGGGGCGCGCTTGTAGGTGGCAAAACGACGGGCGAAGCCGATGGTCAGCGCGTCGGGATTCAGCAAATGATCGAACCGGATATAATCGCCGGGCGTCACGCGCGGGTTCTGCTGGATGAGCCGGCGGCGGGCGAACTCGATGAGCTCGCGGCGCAGGGAGTAGCGCAAGGCCCAGAGCTCCTCGTCGGAGACAAAGGCCGGGTCGGTCATCTTCTGCCAGAACTCCACGTCATTCACGGCGGCGGCCCAGTCGCTGCCGAATTTTTCGCGGAAAAGCTGGGTGCCGCCATTGGTGTTTTCGTTCAGCTTGCGGCGCCAGAACTGGCGGACCGACCCTTTCATCCAGCCGAGCAAATGAATGCCGTTGGTGATATGGCCGATGGGCACCTGCGCTTCCGGCACGCCGTAGAGCGTCTGCCACATGTGGCGGCTCACCTGACCGTGCAGTTCGCTCACCGCGTTGGCGGCGCGCGACAGTTTCAGGGCGAGAACCGTCATGCAGAACGGCTCCTTCTCATCCGCTGGCTTCACGCGGCCCAGACCGAGGAGTTCCTGGAAAGGCATCGACAATTGCAGGATATACCGCTGGAGCGCGTAATTCATCAGCTCGGGGCTGAACCGGTCATGGCCGGCTTCCACCGGCGTGTGGGTGGTAAAAATACATTCCGTCTTGGTGGCTGCCTGGGCCTCGGGGAGCGTCTTGCCGGCGGCGATTTTTTCCCGGACCAGTTCCAGCGTCAGAAACGCGGCGTGACCTTCGTTCATGTGGAACGTGGATGGCTCAATGCCCAGGGCGCGCAGCAGCCGGATGCCGCCGATACCCAGCAGGATTTCCTGCATGATGCGCGTGGTGCTGTCGCCGCCATAAACTCGCGTGGTGAGGTCGCGGTAAAGCTGTTCGTTGTCCGGGAGATTGGTGTCGAGCAGGTAAATGGGCACGCGGCCGATGTTGACGCGCCAGACCTGGAAGGACACCACGGTCATGCCGATCTCCACCGCGCAGATGAGCCGGCTGCCATTCACATCAAAGACCGGTTCCACCGGGACATTTTTCGGGTCCACGGGATTGTAATATTCCGTCTGCCAGTTGTTGGAATCAATCGCCTGCTGAAAATAACCTTCGCGGTAGAACAGGCCGAGGCCAACGAAGCCCAGGCCCAGGTCGCTGGCGGATTTGGCATGGTCGCCGGCCAGAATTCCCAGGCCGCCCGCCGAGATGGGCAGGGATTCGTGAAAGCCGAATTCGGCCGAGAAATAGGCGACGGGATTTTTATGCAGGGCCGGGGCGTTCTTGTGGCCCCAGGTGGTCTGGTCGGCCAGGTAATGTTCGAAGTCCTTCAGGACCGCCTTCACTTTGTTGGAAAATTCCGAGTCCTGCAGGTGCACGCGCAGCTCATATTCCGAAACCTCGCGCAACACGGCGGCGGCGTTGTGAAAGAGATGCTGCCAGCCGCGCGGGGAGAGCTGCTGAAACAGATCCTGCGCCTCCTGGTTCCAGGACCACCAGAGGTTCCGCGACAGCTTGTTAATGCCTGCCACCAGCTCATTCACTTCCGCAATTGTCAGAGATTTCTTCATAGATAAATTTACCTTGTGACCGGCCGGCAGTCTTGCCGGAAGTTAAAAACTAGAATGAAGCCCCAATATCAGCAAACAAAAACGCGTGCCGGCGGTGCCGCATTTTCATGTGGGAACGGTTTAATCCGGGGGAAAACCGAGTCTCGGGTCTAGGATTTCGGGGCGCGGATCGGGTCTGGCGCGGGCGATGTGGGGTGGCACGGCCTTTGGTCGTATTTGATTTTTCAGCGTTTGCCTTGATGAGGCACGATTAGCCTTGATTGCTGGGGTTTTAACGCAAAGGCGCAAAGGTGCGAAGGGGCTGGGGCGGGGAAGCTCCAAATTCCTCCAAGCACCAGAGAGAACCTCCAAGGACCAAGCGTCCAAGGGGCAGGGTGGTTTTTTGCGGATGCCTTGATATGCCTTGATCATGCACGATTGCAGGGGTTTTCTGCCTTGATGGGCCGGTGTAGACATGGCGACGTGGCCAGACAATTTAGTGGGACGCCCTCCCTCACCTGTATCCTCTCCCCAAGGAGAGGATTTTTCCCTGGCACACGCCTTGACCTTTCGCCTGCCAGTCCGCCCGATCCAGCGGGTGGGTTGGCCAAACAGAGGACCATATTCGAATTTGGCGTTTGCCTTGATTTGCCTTGATTAAGCACGATTGCAGGGGTTTTTGCCTTGATTGGGGGCGGACCGGCCGCGGTTTCCGGGTTTCGGAGATGGGGTGGTGACGGCGGGATGCCGTTTGGGGACTGGGAGA
>CAIJGS010000166.1 GCA_903820285.1 uncultured Verrucomicrobia subdivision 3 bacterium
GGTTCTTTGTCCAGCGGAATGCCATGTGGGCGGTGTCGTCCTGCCCCGGGTTGGTGCGCCACCAGGAAATGCCGTGCCTGCTGTGGCAACCGGCCGCATCCTGACAATGTCCCCAAATCCTAGACCGTCTTCATGCCGTAACCCGTTCACATGACGTGTTTCTCTCCCTCTCCGCCATTGGTAAATGGGGGGAGCGGGCGGGGTAAGGTGGCGCTCATCTATTAAAACTTAGGGGGGCAATATCAGGATGCGCCTCACTTTGCCCGCCCCGGGCATTGCGGTTTGCCGGTATTTACGGTAATTTGGGCGTTCCTAAAATGGCCGAGATTCCCAAAGCTTACGAACCGCAGTCCGTCGAGGACAAGTGGTATGACTTCTGGCTGAAGCAGAACTGCTTCACCGCCGACGCAACGTCCGCCAAACCGGCGTATTCCATCGTCATTCCGCCGCCCAATGTCACCGGCATGCTCCACATGGGGCACGTGCTGAACAACACCATCCAGGACATCCTCGCCCGCAAGGCGCGCATGGACGGACGCGAAGTCCTCTGGCTGCCCGGCACCGACCACGCGGGCATCGCCACCCAGGTGATGGTGGAAAAGCAGCTCAAGAAGGAGGAGAAGAAGTCGCGCCACGACCTCGGCCGCGAGGAATTTCTCAAGCGCGTGTGGGTGTGGAAGGAAAAGCACGGCGACATCATCATTAACCAGCTCAAGAAGCTCGGTTGCTCGTGTGACTGGACGCGCGAACGGTTCACCATGGACCCGGAATATTCCCGCTGCGTCCAGAAGGTGTTCGTGGAGCTGTACAAGAAGGGCCTCAACTATCGCGGCAAGCGCATGGTGAACTGGTGCCCGGTGTCGCAGACCGCCCTCTCGGATGAAGAAGTGGAAATGAAGCCGCAAAAGGGCTTCATGTATTATTTCAAGGTGCAGGTGGCCGAGGAAACGGACACGTGGCTGACGATTGCCACCACCCGCCCGGAAACCATCCCGGCGGACACCGCCGTGGCGGTGAATCCCAAGGACCCGCGCTACGCGCATCTCATCGGCAAGCATGTTATTCGTGCGCTGCCGCCGGAAATGCCGCGCGAGCAGAAGCTCATTCCCATCATCGCGGACGAGCACGTGGATTTTGAATTCGGCACCGGCGTGCTGAAGGTGACGCCCGCGCATGACAAGGCGGACTTTGAAATCGGCCAGCGCCACAAATTGCCGCTGATCGAGGTGATCAATGCTGATGGCACAATGTCGGCATTGGCCGGTGCCGATATGGCCGGTCTGGACCGGTTCAAGGCGCGCAAGGTGGCGGTGGAAAAGATGCGCGAACTCGGCACGCTCGTGGAGGAAAAGCCGCACGACAACAACGTCGGTTTCAGCCAGCGCGCCGATGTGCCCATTGAGCCGCGCCTGAGCGAGCAATGGTTTTTGAAGTATCCGGCGGTGGAGCAATCCAAGGCCTGCGTGGCGGACGGAAAGATGAAGTTCCATCCCGAACGCTGGGCGAAGGTGTACGACCACTGGCTGACGAATATTCAGGACTGGTGCATCAGTAGGCAGTTGTGGTGGGGACATCGGATTCCGGTGTGGACGCCGGGAAAAGACTCGTTGTCTAAAGCCGAGGCAATGGGGATAGATCTGGAAAGTTATCTCAATACGCTCGCTGTAGAAGATAACAGAATCGTTTACCAGAGGAAGCCAATTGGAAACCCAATTGGTGTTGCTGGCACGCATTTCACTCGCTTTGTGGCAATTGCTCCGGGCCGCGAAGATGTCTCTGAAAAATTGGAACAGCTTGGCTTCACCCAAGACCCCGACGTCCTCGACACCTGGTTCAGTTCCTGGCTGTGGCCGTTCGCCACGATGGGTTGGCCGGAGCAGACCGAAACGTTGAAGAAATTTTATCCGACCACCGACCTCGTCACCGGGCCGGACATCATCTTCTTCTGGGTCGCGCGCATGATCATGGCCGGCTACGAATACATGGGCGACCCGAAATTCGGGCTGCCCGATGCGATGCCGTTCCAGAATGTTTATTTCACCGGCATCATCCGCGACAAGCAGGGCCGCAAGATGTCGAA
>CAIJGS010000167.1 GCA_903820285.1 uncultured Verrucomicrobia subdivision 3 bacterium
AATAGGAGATCGCTTCGCCCTCGGGAATCTGATTAAGCAGATCGAGCTTGAATTTGCTGGCGTTGCCGGGGCGTTCGCCCAGGCCGCCCAGCCGGCCACTCGTGGCATCGGCGATGGCCTGTTCGCGGGTGACCGTGAGTTTCTCGAAGGGATTGTTCGCCTTGATCTCCTTTTTCATCTCGGCCTCGATCTTCTCAAAATCGTCGGGCGAAATGCGGTGGGAGCATTCGAGGTCGTAGTAAAAGCCGTTTTCGACCGGCGGGCCGTACGCGAACTGGGCGTCCGGCCACAGGCGCAGGATGGCGGTGGCGAGCACATGGGCACTGGAATGCCGGATGCGCTCCAACTCGGTCATTTTCGCGCGGTCATCGAGGGTTTTGCGTTCCGGATTCGGCGCCGGTTGCTGATTTTGATTTTCTTCGGCCATAAATTTAACGGGATTAAACCACAAATGAACCCGAATGCACACCAATGCTTTGAGCTTCCATGAGTTGGCAGCTCTGGCTGGGTTCGTGTTGATTTGTGTTCATTCGTGGTTGGTTTTTCCAAAACAAAACGCCTCGCACGGGGGTGGGAGGCGTGGGCGTTCATTCCGATGAGGGAATGAACGCTAAATCGTAGTCGTGGTGTTCAGTTGAACGGGCACGTAATCACCCTAGTAAAACCGCACGCGGATGGCAAACTTTCTTTGACTTCAGTTGAATTGCCGAGCGTAAAGGGCCGGTTTCAGTCGTCGTCATCGTCTTTGCCGGCGCGGGCGAGGACAAAGCCGGCGTGTTTCGGCGCGGGCATGGGGGAATCGGCCCCCTTCACGGAGCGCCAGATGACTTCGTTGAATTTGAAATCGTCGTTGGCATCTTCGCGGACGAAATTGAACCGTTCGTGTCCGCCCCAGGCGGCAACGGTGTTGGTGGCCGTCAAATCCACCAGCGCGGGCAGGGCAATATACGGACTCGTGTCCGCCTCCGCCTGGAATGAGTTGAACATCGGCGTGGCGGCGGCATCGAACTGCGTCATTGGTTTGAGGCCGAGGATCAATTCGATAGTGCGCAGCATGCTGGTGGTGGAATACAGCGTGGAATCCACCGCGCCATGCCGGGTGTAAGGGCTGATGACCAGCGCCTCAGTGCGGTGGGCATCCACGTGGTCGGGACCGTTCTGGGCGTCGTCTTCAATCACGAAGATGGCGGTGTTGGTCCAGAATTTGGAGCGGCTGACGGCCTCAACGAGTCTGCCCACGGCCGCATCGTTTTCCGCCGCGAAGGCAGTGGGGGTGAGCTGGCCGGCGGTCACACCGTGGGTATGATCGTTCGGCAGACGGACAATTTGCAGGCGTGGCATGTCGCCGGCCTGCTCGAAGCGGTGCATTTCGCTGATAAAACGGTCGGCGCGCCGGCTATCGGGGTAGCTGAGATCAAAACTGCGGTACAATGGGTCGTAATGATCTTTCAGGGCGGCGATATGAGTGACGCCCGGCAGCCCCGGCTTGCGCGCGTTCTGGACAAATTCGCCGTAGCTGCGGTAGCTCACGCCCGTTTCAAGGCAGCGATCCCAGAGGTAACCACTGGCAGGCGCGGCGACGGGCAGCAAACCTTCGGCGGGATACGGGAACTTGGTATTTTTATGCCCGTAATTCAGCGGCCAGGTTTTTTCCACAAAGTCGGAGGCGTAGGCGGCCATCGACCATTCATGCCCGTCGGCGCTGACTTCGGCATCCGCGTAAAAATTATCCAGCAGTACAAACTGATGCACCAGTGAATGCAGATTCGGCGTCACGTGCTCCGGGAAGAGGCAGAGCTTGGGATCGCCGTTGCCCTCCTTGACATCGCCGAAAATCTGATCGTAAGTGCGGTTTTCCTTGATGATATAAATGCAGTGCGTGATGGGACCGGCTTCGCCGACGTGGCCGGGAATGGGATTACCCGCCGGGGGCGCGGTGACCACGGAGGCATCGGAACGCAGCGGAGTGCATTGCAACACCGTCGCGGTCCACGCCGCCATCTGCGCGGTGAACTGATCCGGAGCCGGGAGCTCCACCACGCTCAGGGTGCCGGTGAGCAGGCTGGCGATGTATTGCTCGCGCGCATGTCCGCGTTCCGGCTGCGGGCCTTCGGGATTGGCCTTGGCAATTTCTCCCTTGCCGTTGGCGATGAGGAGATGTTTGCCATCCGGCGTTACCCGCACACTGGTGGGATACCAGCCGCTGGGGATAAAGCCGAGGGAACGGCCATGTCCGGGGTCGGAAACATCGAACACCGCGATGGCGTTGATGTTCGCATTGGCCACGAAGAGGGTTTTCTCATCGGGCGACAGCGCCAGGCTGTTCGGCGTGGCCCCGCGCGGGGAATCGGGAAAGAGCGTGGCCCACAAAGTCTCGGTGGCGCGGCCCGTTTGGGTGTCCAGCACGGTCACGGTGTTGTCATTGGCATTGGCCACGTAGAGCCGCTTGCCTTCGCGAGACAAGGTCATTTCGCAGGGATGTTCGCCCACGCTCCAGCGGTCCACCACGGTTTTCGTTTTAAGATCCACCACCGCCACGCTGGCGGCGCCCCAGAGGCTCACGTAGAGGCGGTCGTATTTGGCGTCCAAGGTGCAGGCGTAAGGGAACAGGCCCTGCAAGTTCAGGTCATTGGCCAGGGCGGCGGCGCGGGCGCGTTTGGTGGCGGCGGCGGTGTCGAAATCCTCGGCCGGTTTGGCGGGCATGGTCTGCACCGGCGCCAGATTGTTGGTGAGCTCGATGTCCTGGACAGATTTATCCGCCAGCGTCACGCAGGAAAGACGGCTGCTCCAAAGATCGGCAGCGTACACGTTCCGGCCGGCGGCATCCACCGCCAGTCCGGCGGGCACCCCTTGCTGATCCGCCGGGCGGAGGCGAAGGTTGCCGGCGGCGGTTAACTGGCCGGCTTTCAAAGCGAACGTGTGAATCACCTCGCCGCTCGCACCACTGCAAAACAGTTTGCGGCCATCGCGGGAAAAGGTGAGGCCATAAAAGGCTTCGCCCACCTTGTTCGTACCCACCACGGAACCGGCGGCGAGGTCCACCAGCAGGATTTCGTGCTGACTGTAGCCGCAGTGCAGCACGGCGGCAAATTTGCCATCCGGCGTGAGCGCAATGTTCACGGGGAAATCGCCCAGTTCAATGCTGGTGCCGGCGGGGCGAAGCGACCATTGATTGGGCAACAGCATGGAACCATCCGGCTGCCGGCCGGGCCAGAGGGTTGGCGCACTGGCCGTGCTCGCGGCGTTGACATTTATCGGCTGGTTTAACCCGCAGACAGCGGCGAGCAGGGCCAGTACCAATGACGGAAATGCTGATTTCATAATGTTTCCCGAAGCCGGTCCTTGCCGGCGTGCATTTGACTGGCGACAACATTATTTGTTTTCCCGGCCAACGGCAACGGTGCGATGGTGACACTTAGGTTAAAACGCGGCCACCAAACGCCAAACTCATTTGGATGAAAGTTCCCCTGCCGCGCATTTTCAGAATGAGTTGACCGGCTGGATTCCCCCTTTGGGGCTGGGAGCTTCTTGGGAATTTGCAGCTTTCTCCGTCCCCCGCCGGATGCTTTCGCGCTTTACAGTTTAGGGCATCCATAGTTTGCTTTGGCTGGCATGGCCTTTAATGACATTTCGAAGAAATCCCAAGGCGTCCAGCTCCTGCAACGGTCGCTGGCCCGCCGGCGTTTGGGACACGCCTATCTCTTTACCGGCCATCAGTTGGAGGAACTCGAACTGCTCGCCCGCACCCTGGCCAAGACCCTCAATTGTTATCAGCCCGTGCTCACCGAAGGCGTGGCCACCGACTGCTGCGACCTCTGCCTTAGCTGCCGCAAAATTGATAACGAAGGCCACGCCGACATCCATTGGGCGCGTCCCGAGTCCAAGTCCCGCATTATCACCGTGGACCAGACCCGCGCCCTGATGCACGAGATTCAGCTTAAGCCGGGCGAAGCGCCTTTCAAGGTCGCCATCATCTCCGGTGCTGACCGCCTGAACGTACAGGCCGCCAATGCCTTCCTGAAAACCCTGGAAGAGCCGCCCGCCAAGTCCATTCTCATCCTGCTTTCCACCGAGCCCTCCCGGATTCTGGAAACCATCCTGTCCCGCTGCCTTCGCCTGAATTTCACCACCGAAGGCCGTCGCCCGCTCGAGCCCCTGCAATCCGAATGGCTGAACCGCTTCAGCAGCCTCGCCGCGACCGGCCAGAAAAGCCTGCTTAGCCGTTACGTGCTGCTGGATTCCCTCCTGCAATTGCTGGCCGGCCTTCGCGCCCGCGTGGATGAAATGCTATCCGCCCGGTCGCCATTGGAGAAATATACGGACGCCGAGAAATCCCTGCGCGAACGCTGGGAAGATGAACTCGCTGCCGCCATTGAGGCCGAATACCGCCGCCAGCGCGCCGACATCCTTATGCTCCTGCAAGGCTGGTTCCGCGATGTCTGGTTGCATACCTTGTCCGCCGGCGAAGAATTGCTCAGCTACCCGGAGATTCCCGGCGCGGATGATGTTGCCCGCCGCCTCACCCCGCGTCAGGCCGAGGAAAACCTGACCGTGCTCGAACAGACCCAGCGCCTGCTCCACACCAACGTTCAGGAAGCCCTCGCCCTCGAGGTGGGCCTGCTGAAACTGCAACTCTGACGCGATGAAACGCCTCTCCGCGACCGCGTGGTACGCCCTTGTCTTTGGCCTTTTTCTCGGCCTCTGCATTTGGAAGTTTGGCAACCCGGTGATTCTCGATCAAAAGATTCTCACCCCGGTCACTCCATCGGACTATCTCAATGACGCGTGGCCGATTCATTGGGCCGGCTGGCTGCTGCTGCCGCTCGCGGTGGCGGGTCTGATTCTGATCGTCAAAAACCCTTGGTCATGGCCTTCAACCCGCTGGCTCGGCCTGCTGCCCCTCGGCTGGCTGGGCTGGCAATTTCTTGCCGCCGGTTTCTCGGTGGATCCCGAACTTACCACCGCCACGCTTTGGCAGTTCGGTGGCTGCGCGGCCAGTTACTTTCTGGGGGTGCTCCTATTCGCCCGCGCCCAAGTCTGGCGCTGGCTGCTGCCCGGCCTGTTCGCCGCCCTGATTTTCTGTCTCATCCGCGCCATCAACCAACACGCCTTTGAATTCCCCGCGAACTATCAGATGCTCGTCCAGGGCGAACAAAGTGGCTGGACCAATTTTCCCGCCGCCAACATTGCGGAGATGAAGACCGAGGGCATCATTATCACCACCAATGGTCTGGCGGTGGCGAATCCCGTGATTCTCACCAAATTTCTCAAGGGCCGCGTCTCCGGCACCCTCGTTTATCCCAATGCCCTGGCCCAGCTTATTCTGCTGCTCTGGCCGCTGGCATTCACCCTTGCCCTCACCGGCACCAAAAAACTGAAACCGCTCATCCGTTACGCCGCCATTGGTATGACCGGGTTTCTCGGCGGCGTGGCCTTCTTCTGGACCGGTTCCAAGCTCGGCTGGCTCATCGCCATGGGGATTGTAGGACTCTATTTGCTGCGCCGCGACTGGTCGCAAAAACTTAAACTTACCGCTGTGGCCCTGGTGCTCGTGCTGGGGCTGGGCGTGTTTGCGGTGCGCTTCCATAATTACCTCGCCGCCGGTGCCACCAGCGTGAGTGCCCGGTTCGATTACTGGCACGCCGCCGCGCAAACTGCCGCCGACCGCCCCGTCTTCGGCACCGGCCCCGGGACCTTTCAGCGGCCCTACGCGCGCCTGAAATCACCCGCCGCCGAAATGGCGCGCCTCACGCACAACGACTACCTCGAACAGTTCTCCGACTCGGGTTTCCCTGCCGGCCTCGCCTATACCGCCTGGATTATTCTGGCCCTCCTCGTGGCCGGCAAGAAAGTCTGGTCCGCCACTGACCCCGCGCTTTTTGCTGTCTTCGCCGGCGTACTTGCCTGGTTCGTCCAAGGCCTCGGTGAGTTCGGCCTCTATGTCCCGGCCCTGGCGTGGATCGCCTTTGTATTGTTGGGCTGCTTGGTGGGATTGGGCACAAGTTCGCTCCCCGTCGTGAAAGCAATAGGCCGGTAAGGCGCGCAGTCCTCTGCGCGCCGCGCCTGCCAACGATCGCTCCCTGATGTATAAATAGAAGTCGCCTGCCAAATCACTGCACCCGCCCGAACTTCTTTTCCAGCTCGCGATAGCTCATTTCAATCAAGGTCGGCCGGCCATGAGGACACGTATACGGCATGGCGCAGTGGCGCAGGTCGGTGACGAGATTTTCCAGCTCGGGTCCGCTTAGCGGGTCGTTGGCCTTTACCGCGTGACGGCACACGGTTTTGGCCACGGTATGTTCGCCCAGCCGCGCGAGGTTCACTTCACGGCCGGCGGCACGCAATTCATCCACGAGGTCGAACACGAATCGGCGCGGATCGGCCGCCTTCACAAACGGCGGCAGCGCATCCAGCAGGAAGGTCCGTTCGCCAAACTCGCTCAGGCCCACGCCCAGCCGCGTGAGCGCCGGCAGTTGATCCCGCAAAAACTGCGCATCACGCGGCGGCAATTCAATGGTTTCGGGTAATAATAGTTTCTGCGACGGCGTGGCTCCGTTCTGCTCCAGCCGGTTCAGCATTTGCTCAAACAAAATCCGTTCATGCGCCGCGTGCTGATCCAGCAACACCAGTCCGCGATCCGATTCCAGCAGGACATACAGCCGGCCCACCACGCCGATGAGCCGCAGCGGAATGTTCAGCA
The DNA here is from genome assembly GCA_903820285.1 of uncultured Verrucomicrobia subdivision 3 bacterium. Taxonomy (GTDB): domain Bacteria; phylum Verrucomicrobiota; class Verrucomicrobiia; order Limisphaerales; family UBA11358; genus UBA11358. The sequence continues at coordinate 6,701 of CAIJGS010000167.1, forward strand.
GTGGCGTGGGTGATTGCGGCGCCCGCACTGCCGGGGCAGCCGCGATGGAATCCGCACCCGGCTGCATCCGGAGCGCTGAGGCGGCGGCCGGAGCGGCTAGGGGCTCGGCTTCCACCCGCGCCGGTGGCGGCGCTGAGAAACCCATTTTTAACGGTGCCTGCGCCGGGGCAGGAATCGTGGGCGATGGCGCGAGTGGTGCGAGGGCTGGGGGAAAGTGCGGGAGCACCGCCGTTACCGGGGGCGGCGTCAATTCCGCCTGCTCGATGGCTTTGGGGCGGGGGGACGGGCTGCTGGCTTCGTCATGAAAGGTCAGCAAGGTATCGTGCACGGCCCGGGCCACGAGTTTGCGCACCTCAAATTCGCGATGAAACTTCACCTCCCGCTTGGAAGGATGGATATTCACGTCCACCGCCGCCGGGTCAATTTCGATAAACAGGCAGCAAACCGGGTAGCGCCCCTTCATCAGGGAGTTATGGTACCCTTCGATCAGGGCGTAATTGATGCCCCGGTTCTCCACTGGACGCCGGTTTACGAACACAAACTGGCCATCCCGGGTCGCCCGCGATATCCCCGGCGAACCAATCAGACCCCACACCTTTAACGTTCCCGATGGCAAAACCGCCGGTTCCGCCGGTTTGACGGGGGAAGCGGTCTCAAAGATGTCCGTTTCCTCGGGAATGGGGTCGGTTTGATCGAGCGTAACGGCGAAACTGACCGGCAATAGCTTCTCATCGCCTAACATGGCGCGATACCGTTCCCGCAACGCCTCAATCTGGCTTGAAGGCGAAGCTGACGCCTTGACCGCTGGAACCTGCCACACGTTGCGGCCATCTTTCACGAACGTAAACGCCACCTCTGGAAACGCCAGGGCGGCGAGGGTCAGATAATGCTGGATATGGGCGGCTTCGGTCTCCTCCGTCCGCAAAAACTTCCGCCGGGCAGGCAAATTGAAGAACAATTGCCGCACTTCCACGCTCGTACCGGGGGCGCTGCCAGCGGCCTTAACCTCGGCAATTGTGCCACCATTAACGATAATTTGGGTGCCTTCGGGGGAAGAATTGTCCTTTTCCCGGGTAATTAGCGTAAATCGACTCACGCTGGCGATGCTCGGCACGGCTTCACCCCGGAAACCCATGGTGCTGATGGAGGAAAGGTCTTCCGCCCGCTGAATTTTACTGGTGGCATGGCGTTCCAGCGAGAGCAGGGCGTCGTCCCGGCTCATGCCCATGCCGTCGTCGGTCACGCGGATGAGGCTGCGTCCGCCCGCCCCGATCTCCACGGTAATCTTCTGGGCACCGGCATCCAGCGAGTTCTCAACGAGTTCCTTGACCACGCTGGCGGGCCGCTCCACCACCTCGCCGGCGGCGATTTGGTTGGCGACCTGTTCAGTAAGAAGGCGGACCCGGTTCATCGAACAGAAACGTGTTGGCTGCGGGCTTGGACGTCAAGCATTTCACGCTAAAGTTCATCAGCTTTCGTAAAATTAGTTGACAACGCGTCACTAAAATGTAACATAACCTTATTCGGGTAGCAGCACGTTTCTTCAGCGGGGTTCCCCACCCCCACCTCCTTGGCGTCTGCTGCCCGAATTTTTATATTCTTCCCTTCAATTTTTACCCAATTTCATCAAATAGAAGCGTTTTTGTGTTTCCGGCGGGTGCGACCCTGACATTATCAGAAAAAACTTAAACCAAACCTTGACGTTTTGACCGGTTTTACGTAACGTCTCTTTCCCCTTCGCGGGGGTGTAGCTCAATTGGTTAGAGCGCTGCCCTGTCACGGCAGAGGTTACGGGTTCGAGCCCCGCCACTCCCGCCATCATTTTCCCCTGAAAA
>CAIJGS010000168.1 GCA_903820285.1 uncultured Verrucomicrobia subdivision 3 bacterium
AATCCTTCTGGAGCACCCTCAAATGGGAGCTCGTTTATCGCTGCGAGTTTGCCAACCATCAGGAAGCCCGCTCCGCCATCTTCGATTACATCGAATGCTATTATAACCCCAAGCGCCTCCATAGCGCCCTTAATTTCCTTTCCCCAGTTGACTTCGAAACCAAAAACAACTAACCAAATGTCCCGGTTTTACTGTCCGCCAATTCGAAGCAACCCCATAGAGTGTTGCCCGCGTTGGGCAGGAGCGGAGCGCGGCGTTCACGCCGCTTCAATGCACTTAACGAAGGCGGGCTTGGCATCGCCAGCGCCATGACTCTTTGGACATTGCAACCCGTGTTCCGGACGAGCCTGCCGATGCCGTTTCAATCTGGAAGCGATATAATACGCTATGAATCGTGGCAAACCGCCGCCGGCACTGGATGTTGGGCGTTGGGTGTTCGATGTTGGATGTTTGTTGCTAATTTTCTTAGCTGATTTGAATTCCCCTCCCCCATTTGGAGTTCCACCTTAGCTCTGGTGGATCGGAATATCCGATTCAAACTGGAAGTGGTATTAAAATCCGGATAGCGGTAAGTCCGAAAGCGCAGCCCCAAGTCACCCCTCCCCTCAAAATTACCCATCCCCGCTGAGCGGGCCGTCCGCGTTTCAATGGGTGTATTCATTTTTCAGCCAGGCATACGGATCATCGCCGTAATCGTTGGTACCGGTCTTGCGCAGACAGGCGATCGCATCGCGCACGACATATTCCCGCTCGGTTTTCACAAACCCCAGCACAGCGGACCCGGCCAGTTGGTTCGAGTGGTTGTCATAAAAGCTGATATACCAGTTGAGGTTGTATAGGACTTGATCCCGGCCACTCAAGCCATCGTTGCTTTTTGAGTAAGGCGCTGCTTCGGCGGCCGACTTGATAGCCTGGCGCAACGGGACCGCCTGGTGCGAAATAAACTCTCCGGTCATGACTTGGCTTAAAAGAGAACAACACATCCACCCCAGCCAGACGACCAGGATGACTAGGCAGCACACCGTAATCTTGCAGGTTTTGATGCTCACATTGAATTTCAGTTATCTCATTTCTTGCCCCCCGAATACCGCGCCTTCAAATAAGTGAAATAAAGCGACAGGCTGATGGTAATCAACACTTGCAGAAAGAATCCATAATACCACCGGAACGACAGCAGCAGAAGTCCCACCACCAGCACCTTCCACCACACCGCCGCCTCCGTCACCAACACGAAAACGCCTGTAAGGGCGATGGCCGCAACCAAGGCGATAAATCCGTATGGCATATATTTATTTGGCTACCCGACACGCTCACCGATTCCGACCCTAACAAAAATGTTTTGCGGCTGTCCACATGGAATTGGCCGGAATTTCCCGAGAAAATGCGGTGCTGGCACCCAGCTCACGGATTGCCGAAACGAGAAAGCGACTTGCAGCCGTTCCCTGCCTATCTGAGGCTCGTATCCCCAAATGCCCGTGTATCCTGAGCCGTGATCCCGCCGCCAACCCTCGAACCGCGCGCCAGCGTTTTGGAGTGCGTGCGGCCCGCCGCCGCTTTCCCGCCGGCAGACCAATCTGTACCCGTATCAACCGAAACTGCCATATTCGGCCTCGGGCCACTGCCAGGTTGTGCCCTAAACGTACCGCCACCGGCTTTTTTATTTTGCTCTCCCCTTTTCGTTTGCCATCATAATGGCGAGTTGACCAGACAACCACCGACACCCCTTAACATCCGCCCCCATGAAAAAATGTTCTTATTGCGGTAAAGAATATCCGGATACCGCCACCGCCTGCGCCATTGATGGGGAAGCGCTGGTCAATAGTTCCGCCACCTCCAACCTGCTGGAGCTGCGCCAGAAAATGACCGGCGTCTGGCGCGGAGTCTATGGTTATGTTGCCACTCCTGACCGGCCCCAAAAACCATCCGCCGCTTTCACCCTCAAACTGAAGCAGGGTTGGTTCGCCCATTTCACCGGCTCGGTCACCGATGACGCCCCGCAGGGTGTGCCCGGGTTAGGTACAATTGACGGCTTCTTTAATTCACCGACAGTAAAGTTCATCAAACAACAACCGGTTGGTTATATCCAGTCCGGCGACCGCCGGATGACCCTGCGCGAACACATCATCGCCAAGGGCTACGAATGTCTCCGGGAGTTGCCCGGCCCGCCCATCACTTATAAGGGTGCTTTTCTGGATGCGAACCGGATGCAAGGCATCTGGAGTATTGCGTCCCGGCGAATTCCCCTGCCGGATGGAAAATCGGTGAATACTGCGGAGGCGTCCGGTTATTGGTGTGCCGAATTCATTACCGGCGATCTGAAAGCCAATCCTGCCGGCGGGCCCACCCAACCCTTTTACGACCGCAGCCTGCTTCCCGCACTCGAAATGGACCAGGGCCGCACCCTTGTTTTCCGGCGGCTCGGCAGCTTCAGTCCGGCGGAGGCCGGAGCATTGCTGCCAAAATTGCAGCAAGCCGGACTGCGTGTGGAAGCCATCCCCGAAGCGGACCTCCTTGAGCAAGCAAACCCGTTCCCCGGCATCACCGGGGGCCTTTCCGAACCCGCCCGGCGAACCGAGCTTTCTGTCCATCCGGAAGACGAACCCAAGGCGCGAAAAATCCTCTCTGAATCCGGGATTCTCACCGTCAATGATCCGCTGCTCGCGGACAACGATTTTACCCAAAGCGCCCCGGTGCCGCCGTTTTCGACCAAGACCGATCCGGCCGAAGATACGCCAGCGGGCTACGCCTGCCTGGCCCGGCTTGAGCCCATGGAGGCAAAACGGCTTTTACTCCGGCTGGAGGAAGCGGGCATTCCGTTTCAAATCGACAACGGCGAGAGCAGATACGAGACCGCCCGCGGCCTGAGAAAAAACATGTTCATTGAAATTTTTGTCCCCCTGGCAAACCTCGAGCAGGCCGGCCAGATCTATTCTGCCGACTGGAAGGTGTGAGTCCCCTGAGGGGGGCCTCCCGAAACTGCCCCCATTCCGGAGCCGTGGTATGGCCGCAAACCATTCGCAGGACGGGTTTCCCTCCCTCTCCGCCATTGGTAAATGGAGGAGAGGGCCGGGGTGAGGAGGCGCTCAACTATTCAGCCAGCTTCGCGTGCTCGCCAGAATCCCCCCCCAATTCGTGCCCCTTCGTAAAATTGGTGTCTCACTGCCTTGCATTTCACAAACCTGTGCTATATTTACCGCGTGGAGGTAACAGGGTAATCTATATATGTTCACCGAAATCCACGCGCCCACGCCCGCCGGCTCCCGGAACCCCGGACCCGGACGTCACCGCGTTGCCCCACGCCGCTCCAACCTGCCACGCGCCGCTTCCTCCGCCATTGGATGTTGGGTGTTCGATGTTGGATGTTGGATGTTTCCCATTGAACCCATCCCCGCAATCAAGGCTAATCGTGCCTCATCAAGGTAACCGGTGAAAATGTTTAACCCATCCCATCCCGCCCCGCCTCCGGAGCGCGGTTCTGTGAACCGCAGCAAGGTGACCAGACCTGCGGGTGTGATAAGCTGTCCGCGAATTCGCCCTCACGTTCGAACATTGCTGCGGGCCACACCGCGCTCCGCCATCCGCGCCCCGATTTCTCCATCAATCAAGGCAAAAAAACCTGTAATCGTGCCTCATCAAGGCATATCAAGGCAAACGCTGAAATTTCCAAACACCATCTCCCGAGTGCCAACGGCGCGGCCCCAAACCAGCCCGGCGCAATGCCCTGGGTTCGCACCCTACATGGCACCAGCCCTAAAGAGGCGTCCCATCCTGGCTATCAAGGCGAAAAACTCAGCAATCGTGTTTCATCAAGCCTCATCAAGGCAACCGGTGAAAATAACAAACGCGACCTATTGGCCACGCCGCCCCAACCTGCCACGCGCCATTTCCTCCGCCATTGGATGTTGGGCGTTCGATGATGGGTGCTGGATGTTTCCCATTGCCCCCCCCAGCAATCAAGGCTCATCGTGCCTAATCAAGGCAATCACTGGTTTATTGATGAGCCAGCCCCTCACCAATCCGTCTCGCGGTAATCCTTCAAAAATTTGCCCCAGATATGATTGCCGGTATTAAACCCGTCAATAATGGGATCCACAATGCGGGCGGCACCATCAACGATGTCCAGCGGCGGGTGGAAGCGGTGATCCTTGACCTTGCGCTCGGCGATCTGGACGGGGTCCTCATCCGTCACCCAGCCCGTGTCCACAGCGTTCATGTGAATGCCGTCGACCTCGTAATCGGCGGCGGAGGTGCGGGTCATCATGTTGAGCGCGGCCTTGGCCATGTTGGTATGGGGATGGCGCGTGGTCTTGAACTTGCGGTAGAACTGGCCCTCCACGGCGGAGACGTTGACGATGTGTTTGTCGCGTTCCGGCGTGCGGAGCATGAGCGGTTTCAGCCGGGCGTTGAGAATAAAGGGGGCGATGGCATTGACGAGCTGCACCTCGAGCAATTCCACGGACGGCACCTCGGCGAGGGTGAGCCGCCAGGAATTGCGTTCGCGCAGGTCCACCTGTTGTAAATCCTGGTCCAGCTTCCCTTGGGGAAAAAGTGATTTTTGCGCCGCGAGTTCCTCGGGGAGCAGCGGTACTTGGGAAAGTTCCGCCGCATGAGTGAGCCCGGCCACGGCGGAGAGTTTCTGGCCGAGCAGCGCGGTGCCAGCCTCGGCTTCGGGCAGGATGTGATAGCCGCGCAGACCTTCGTAAGCGCCCAGCAATTTGCGGGCGGACTCCGACAGACTTTCTGCCGGGCCGGACTCGGCGGCCATCATGTGTTCGTAAAAATCCGGCGGACGGCGGACGGTCTGACACGCGTTGCTGATGATGAAGTCCAGCCGGTCCCGCGTGGCCAGCAGGTGACTGCAAAATGCTTCCACGCTGGGGGTATGGCGAAGGTCGAGCCCGAAAATTTCGAGGCGATGCCCCCAGTCCTTGAAATCGGGCTCAGCGGCGTAGCGCTGGGCGGAGTCGCGCGGGAACCGGGTGGTAACGATTAGATGCGCGCCGGCGCGGAGAAGTTTGATGCCGGCCTGGTAACCGATCTTCACGCGGCCGCCGGTGAGCAAAGCCACGCGGCCCCGGAGATCGGCGGTCTCGGTGCGCTTGCGGTAGTTCAGTTCCGCGCAGGCCGGGCAGAGCTGGTCGTAGAAATGGTGGATGGTGGAGTAATTCTTTTTGCAGATGTAACAGTTCTGCGGCTCGATCACCTCGCGGAATTCGGGGTCGTCAGTCACTTCCGACTGCTCGAATGCGGGCGGCGGCAGGACGTTAGGCGTAGTGAAAACCGGTTTGCGGCGCAGGGCGCGGATGCCGGTTTCGTTAAGCACGGTTTGGTCGCGCTCGGTTTTCTCGGCTTTACGCTGGCGAACGCGGGCCTTCACGAGGCGGCGGCGGGCGTTGACATCCGGGCAATAGATATCGCCGGCGGCCTTGATGAGGCGGGTGCGTTCCTCTTCGGTGAGGCCGGCAAGCAGGGCGCGATTGGCCGCGGCCTGCTCGAGTAGGGCGGCGGCAGCCGTCAGTTGCGCGGCAATCGCGGCGGACGCAGCGGCGGCACCGGATGAATTTGGCGGATTGTCAGACATCGTATCAGGCCGCGGAGGATAGCAGCCGGGGGCCGGCCATGCGAATGAAAAGGAGCGGGGAAGCGTGAGGGTACGGGGGGTTTTCGGCTTTTATTTAATTGGAAACACAAGCTGTATTATGTTGATGGCTAAACGCATAAAGATATGCCAACCATTTTTGAAGAGGACGGTTACCGGTTTTTCTTTTATAGTAACGAGCACCGGCCCATTCATGTGCACGTCCGGTTTGGCGGTGGGGAGGCGATATCAACATCGGCGACCAGATCGAACTCCGTGAATCGCAAGGGCTGAAAATGCGTGAATTGTCCAAAGCCGAAAACTTGCGGAAGAAAACAAAAAGCTGATAATTGAGAAGTGGCATGAATACCTTGGCTGACATCGCCCGATCCGCCGCGCATGAAGGCGGATTCATTGTGGTGCACCTCGAAAGCGGTGGCATCATCCGCTTTCCAGTCGCCGCCAATCCACGGCTGGCGCAAGGCTCACCCCAACAACTCGATCACATTGAATTGTCACCGTTCGGCCTGCATTGGCCGGACTTGGAAGAAGACCTCTCCTTGCGCGGGTTGCTGGCGGGTGACTATGGCCAATTTCAGAAGGTGCCGGTTAAGCCGGTGCGTTGAGATATTTTGGTTCTCTGCCGTTTCTTTTGTCCCCCGCCCCGCGCTCGACAGGCGGGCCGGGCATTGTTAGCGTGGAGCATGAACTTTCTCGTCACCGGCGGCGCCGGCTTCATCGGTTCGCATGTTTGCGAACGGTTGTTGCACGAGGGGCACCGGGTATGGGCCCTGGATGAGCTGAACGACTTCTATGATCCGGCGATCAAACGGCGGAACGTCGAGGAACTGCGGGCGACGGGCCGGCCGTTTGAATTTTTCCAGGCTGACATCACGAATGCCGATGCCGTGAACGGCCTGTTTTCCGCCGTGCGGTTTGACCAGGTGATCCACCTCGCGGCCCGCGCCGGGGTGCGGCCGAGTCTGGAGCAACCCGCGCTATACCAGCGGGTGAATGTGGAGGGTACGGTGAACATTCTGGAAGCGGCCCGCAAAACGGGGGTGCGCAAACTGACGCTGGCGTCTTCCTCGTCCGTCTATGGCGTCAACGCCAAGGTGCCATTCAGTGAGAGCGACCCGATTTTTTCCGCGGTGTCGCCCTACGCCGCGAGCAAGCTGGCCTGCGAAGCGCTGGGGCATGTATATCATCACCTGTACGGAATGGATGTGACGATGCTGCGGTTCTTCACCGTGTATGGTCCCCGGCAACGGCCGGATCTGGCCATTCATAAATTCACTCGGCTGATTGAGACGGGCAAGCCGATCCCGGTGTTTGGTGATGGCAGCACGGCGCGGGATCATACGTACGTCACAGATATTGTGGATGGGGTGATGGCTGCCACCAGCCGTGATTTCGGTTATGAAGTTTTTAACCTCGGCGAATCACAGACGATCCGGCTGGACCGGCTGATTGAATTGATCGAAAGCGCGGTCGGCAAAAAAGCGGTGATTGACCGCCAACCCTTGCAGCCTGGGGATGTGCCGATCACGTATGCAGACATTTCCAAGGCGCAGGCAAAGCTGGGCTACCGGCCCAAGGTGAAAGCGGAGCAGGGCATTCCACTGTTTGTGGAATGGTTTCGGTCAGCGCAGGGCAAATAAAGCGGAAAACCTACCCCAACATCCGATGTGGGGGGCACGGTGCTGGCTGGCGGCAACCTCAAAGCAATATGCCCGCAATCGTGGCGGTCATGTAGCTCGCCAGCAAGCCGCCGATCATGGCGCGGAAGCCGATCTTGGCCATTTCGCTGCGCCGTTCCGGGGCGAGTGAACCGATGCCGCCCACCTGGATGGCGATGCTGGAAAAATTGGCGAAACCACACAACGCATAGGTGGCGATGGTAAAGCTGCGCGGATCCAATGCGAGTTCCTTCGCGTGGGTGGTCAGATCGAGGTAGCCAACAAATTCATTCAGCACAATCCGTTCGCCGAGAATCTGGCCGATGGCCACGCAGTCGTGCCACGGCACCCCCATGAGCCAGGCAAAGGGGGCGTTGATCCAGCCGAAGATATTCTGCATGGTTACGGGCACGGCCACGCCCATATGATATTGCGGATAGGCCAGCACGTAGTTCGCCAGAGCAATGACGGCGATGAAGGCGATGAGCATGGCGCAGATGTTGAGCGAAAGGAAAAAGCCATCACCGGCGCCACGACAGATGGCGTCAACGGAATTGGCGGTGGTGCGGGGCACGGTGGCGGGCGCGCTGCCGGCGGTTTCGCTCTGCTCGGTTTCAGGGAGCATTATCTTGGCGATGAGCAGGGCGGCGGGACAGTTTAGCACCGAAGCAGTCAGCAGATGGCCGGCCGTATTGTGGTAGCCGGCGCGGTAGCCCATTTCCGCATATACGGCAGCAACGCCACCGGCGATATGGGCCATGCCGCAGACCATAATAGTCATGAGTTCGCTGCGGGTCATACGAGGAACATAGGGGCGAATGACGAGCGGGGCCTCGGTCTGGCCCATGAAGATATTCGCGGCGGCCGAAAGGGTTTCGCTGCCGCTGGTGCGCATGGCTTTGCGCATCACCCAAGCCACGCCACGGACGACACGTTGCAAAATACCCCAGTGATAAAAGAGCGAGGAGAGCGCGGAAACAATCACTACGGTGCCGACGATGAGAATGGCGAAGACGACGGAATTGCCGGGACCAAACTTGTCCGCGAGCAAATCACTGTCTGCCAGCGGGCCGAAGACAAACTTGGTGCCTTCGTTGGAGAAGTGGATGAGCTTCTGGATGACCTTGCCGGCGAATTCAAACAACGCGCCGCCCCAGGGGGTTTTGAGAATCAGCAGGGCGAGCGCGAACTGAAGGCCGAGCCCCCAGATGACGGTGCGCCAGGGGAACTGTTTGCGGTTGTAGGAAATGGCCCACGCGAGCAGCAGCATCGCGGGCCAACCAATGAGGTTCAGCGGGTTGAAATGCATTATTTCTTACCGGCAGGCTGACTCGGTTCCTTGTATATCTGCGGGTGCAGCACGCCGACAAACGGAAGATTGCGGTAACGCTCGGCAAAATCAAGCCCGTATCCGACCACAAACACATCGGGAATGGTGAAGCCGATGTAATCGGCGCGGACTTTTTTCTGACGGCGCTCGGGTTTGTCCAGCAGCACACAGGTTTTGATGCGGCGGGGTTTGAGGGCGCGGAGCTTGGGTAGAACGCGGCTTAAGGTGTTGCCAGTGTCAAGGATATCGTCCACGAGCAGAACGTCGCGGCCGCGCACATCCAGGCGGAGTTCCTTGGTGAAAACAAGCTCGCCGGATTCGGTGCCAAGGCCATAGCTGGAGACGCCGATGAAATCGAGGCGCAACGGCAGGTTCAGATGCCGGATGAGGTCGGCAAGCATAAGGACGGTGCCGTTCAGCAACGAGACGACGACCATTTCGCGGCCCTTGAAATCGCGCTCAATTTCGCGCGCGAGGGATTTGATGCGGCGGGCCAGCTGCACATCGGAGATGAGGACGCGTTCGACGTCCTTGCGCCAGCGCGGCGGGACGGCGGAGGGGGCGGAAGATTTCACTTTCATTGGCCGGATGCTACCAAAGAGGCCCGCTCGGCATCAGTCAAATTCGGCAACAAAATGGCGAGGCGTTCGGCGGCTGGGGTCACACCTTTCGAGGCGGCGGCCTGAAAGTGGCGGGCGGCGGCGAGACGATCGGCTGGCACACCTTCGCCACGTTCATAAAGGTCACCGAGTTCAAAATGGGCCTCGGCATGGCCGCCTTTGGCCGCCTTTTTGAACCTATTAAGCGACTTCTCTAAATCCTGAGGAACGTCATCCGCCCCTTGCTTGTAAAGCATACCCAGTTTGAACTGGGCAAGGCTAATGCCCTGATTTGCGGCCACAGTAAATGCGTATTGTGCCCGCTTCATGGATCGTTCCACGCCGCGTCCCGTTTCATAACAGCAGGCAACATTATAATGGGATTCCGGGTGATCCTTGGCCGCCCCGGCTTGGAACCATTTGAAGGCTTCCCGGTCGTCCTGGGGCACGCCTAGCCCATGATAATAAAGCACCCCCAGATTGAACATGGCCATGGCATGACCGTTCTCGGCGGATATCCGAAACCACTTGGCGGCGGCGGCGTCATCCTTTTTCAGGCCCAGTCCCTGGGCATAATGGTTGGCGAGGTTGTACTGGCCGGCGGGGGAATTTTTTTCGGCGGCGGCGGTGTAATATTGGACTGCGCGCACATGATCCAAAGGCACGCCATGCCCGTGATGATAAAGATTGCCCAACCGATTCAACGCGGCCGCAAACCCGGTTCCGGCTGCCTGTTCAAGCAGTTCCCGGGCGCGGGCATAATCTTGCGGCACCCCTTTCCCCATTTCATAAAGCGCCCCAAGGGCGTAGGCGGCTTCTGCGTGCCCGCCAGCAGCGGCCTGGGCATACCAATGGGCGGCTTGGGCTGTATCCGGAATCACCCCCTCGCCCTTGCGATACATTTGGCCCGCTTGCCATTGCTTTTCCGGATCGCCGGCCTCCGCCTGCCGCACCAGGGTTTGCACCCGGTGATTTCGCTCGGACGGTGTTTCACCAAACGGGTAATCTTTTCCGGCGCCGATAAATTCCACTTCAAACCCAACCCGCCGACCGGCGGCGGTCAATTCATATACGGGATAGTGGCCATCACCAAAACCCGAGTGCAAAAAGGGCATTATCGCCCCGACGTTTGCATTCAATACCGCCACCCCGTGGTAATAGCTGTCTTGCAGCGCCGGCTGAATCATTTTAAAAGCGGCGTCTTTAGCTTCGCCCCAGGCGGCGGAAAAAATTTCAAAATCACAAATCCCGGTGGTGGCAGTGTCCGTCCAGGTTTCGCCGATTTGCGAGCCGAAAGTTGCGTTCGCTTCACTCAGGCATACCCGTAATCGCGCCGGCCGGCGGTCGCCGCCATAGTCCAACACCTGTGCCTGAATGTTGTATTTGCCGACCGGCAATTCGATTAGCAACCCATCATCTTTGGATGGCACAAAGCTCGCATCCACCACCAGTATGCTGGAACCGCGCAAACTGAACTCGCAGAAATCCAGCCAGCCGGAGGGCAGGCCGGTGCGGGGAGATGCGTAATGAATCCCTTCAATGCTTTGCAGAAAATAGTCGGATAATTTCATGGCCTTGATTTAATCAAATGACCGCAGCAGGATATTGTCTTTAAGACCGTTGCCGAGAATTTTCTGGCAGCAGGCAGGGAAAAAATGCGGCTGTGCGGTTGACCGACATAACCCGCCCCACCCGGGCAGTCGTGCGCAGGCGCAGTTCACATCCACCGGGCCAACACGAAAAGACATTCCCCCCAAAACAGCAGCGGCAACATGACGGCACAGATACCGCACGCCAGAGCAAATAGCCCGGCCACCCGACGCACCTTGCCGGTGATGGCGAACAGGGGACTGTAACATAGGATACCCCAAGGCAGACCAACGGACAAAACGATGCCCGCCAGCAATCCGCGCAGAG
>CAIJGS010000169.1 GCA_903820285.1 uncultured Verrucomicrobia subdivision 3 bacterium
CGCGCACCCAGGGTAGCTCGTGACCGAGCAACCCTGGGCTTCAAGCCGGAATCCCGTTGGGATTCTCAGCGGGATGGGCGGTTACCTCGCCGCGTCCGCGCGGATCATGCGGATGCCAAACACGGCGGCGATTTCATTGCCGCCGGTGGCGGCGAACTTCACCGTGACCTTATGATGGCCGCTTACCAATTCGGCCGGAATGGCGTATTCGCGGTCGAAGAAATGCGGTTCGCCGTTTTTCTGCACCACTTCGCCGGCGATACGCTGGCCATCCACCAAGATATCGAAGGTCCGCTTGCGCCATTCATCGCTGTAATAGGTCATGACCAGGGCCATGGGATGGCTGGCATCCACGGGCAGATCAAAGGAGAACCATTTGCGGCCACGACGGGCGGCGCGACCCATTACGCGGTCGGGGTCGCTGCCTTCGCCCTGTTCATTGTAATCGCGTTCGGTCTGCATTTCGCCGGGCTGGGCATACGCGACGGTGGCCAGTTCCAAGCGGTGCTGGCGTTCTTTTTCGGCGGCCACTTCGGCGGACTTTTGTACCCACTCGGCCGGTGTATATAAATCCCAATAGGCGGCGTAGGTGCGACGATGCAGCCGGTAGAAGGGAACGAAATTCACATCGGTGCCGCGACCGGCGCCAGCGCTGGAAAATTCGCCGGGATGATCGGCCACGGGTTGCAACCAGTTCACAATGGTTTTGTTGGTGACCACAAACACCGGCACGGTGAGGATGGCGGCTTCGCGGTTTTCTTCCGGGCCGAGATCACCGGACAGCACGAGCGGTCCCCACAGCAAGGCCACCCGGCTGGAATTATCAGGCAGCGGTTCCGCATGCAGCTGTTTGGGAAGGACCAGTTGCACGGTATCGTCGTTTTTCCATTTGCGATTCAGCTCGGCATACGTTCCTGGCAGCGAGTGCTCTTTGACGGTTTTGCCATTGATGCGAATGGCAAAGCCATCGCCCACCCATGCAGGATGCCGCAGCGCTAGGGTGAATTTTTTGGATGAGGCCAGCCCGACGGTAATGGTGACATTGGTGCCCTCGGGAAAATCCGTTTGTACGGCAAGCTTTGCGCCCAAGGCGGAGCAATCGGCGGTTGAGGGGGCGTAAAGATTCACCCAGAGTTTTTGGGCGGCGCTGAAATAAATGCCGTCGCCGAGCAGGCCGTGGTTTTCCATGCCGGAGCCGACGCAGCAGGTGAAGTCGTGGAACATGTCCTGGTACTCGTGGGTGACGCCGCGGCCCACCGGCACCATGTAGCAGGTGCGGCCATCCGCGGGATCAATGGAGCCGAGCACGTGGTTGAAGAGCGCGCGTTCCTGGTATTCGGCATACTTGGCATCTGGCGTGAGCGCGAAGAACAGGCGCGTCATCTTCAGCATGTTGTAGACGTTGCAGGATTCATCGTCGCGGCCGTCGGTGATGTCGTTCAGTTTGTCGGCGGGGCTGAAATATTCGTCATGACCGTGGCCGCCGGTGGCGAAGCTGTGGTGGTACACCACCTGATCCCAGAAGAAACTGGCGGCGGCGCCATTGGTGACGTTGCCGGTGTAGAGATAGCGCTTCAATTCGCCGAGCACCTTGGGCACTTGGGTATTGCCATGCTTGCCGCCGAGGTCATCCACATGGCGGGCGAGCGGGTCGATGACGGCGTGATGTTCGAAGTAATCGCAGGCATGGAGCCAGCGGGGATCGCCGGTGTCGGCGTAGAGATCGGCCATCACCTCGTTCATGCCGCCGAACTCGGTGTTGAGCATCTTTTGAATCTGCGCCTCATCGAGCCGGGAGAGAATGCCATCCACCCAGCGGGCAAATTTGATTTCCACGTCGAGCGCGGTGCGGTTGCCGGTGAGGCGGTAGGCATCGCGCAGGCCGGCGAACAGTTTGTGCTGCACATACCAGGGCGACCACATGCCGTTCAGGTCGAAGCCGCCGGACTGGATGATGCCGTCGCCGAGATCTTCGAAGCGCAGTTTGCCATCCACCAGGCCTTCGGCATTGGCGTTGGTGCGGGTGTAATTCCGGGGTGCGGTGGCCATGAGCGCGCCGATATAGCCATCGCCCTGGGCGTCTTGGATTTCTTTCAACTCCTGGACAATATAATCCGCGCGGGCCTTGAACCGTTCATCGCCGGTGGCCGCCCACATGTCGCTCACGGCAGAGAGATAATGTCCGGCGATGTGGCCGGTAAGGGAACGGCCGCCATTATCCCAGCCGCCGTAACCTTCCGCCGCCTTGGGCTTCAAGCCCGCGTGAACACGCAGATAATAGAGCATCCGGTCCGGCTCCAGCTTCAGCAGGTAATCCGCATCCAATTCTTGCGCATGTTTGAGCGGTCCGCCCGTGAGCCGCACGGCAGACAAGGGCAGGGGCGTGGCAGCATAGGGAACGGCGTTGGTGATGACTTCGGCGCTAGCCGAAAGCGTGAGGGCGGCCAGACCGGGGATGAGCGCGTGCCGAGTGGTTGCCAGTACTCGGGAAAAGGAATGTGTGAGCATCGCGAAGGGATGCGCGCGTTGAAGCCGGACCGTTTTATTCATATACAACAACTCCTCCACTGCATGTTTTGCTCCGCTGGTTGCCTTGCTCAGGCTGGCGGTTCGTTGTCCATGAGCTTGGAACTGGTTGCCAGAAAAGTTAGTGGCAACGCTCTCCCTCACCCAACCCTCTCCCCACGGAGAGGGCTTGGCATGGACACACTTTCTAACCATTCGTCCACCCGTCCGACCAATCCAGTCGCTTGATTCGCAAACTAAGACCGAAAACCGGAATAGGGCGTCCGTTGACCCCGTAGCGCAGGCTTTCCAGCCTGCGGGTTCGGGCGACTTTCCAGTCGCCCGGCACCACGAACCCGGGACTGGAAAGTCCCGTGAACCCGCAGGCTGGAAAGC
>CAIJGS010000170.1 GCA_903820285.1 uncultured Verrucomicrobia subdivision 3 bacterium
CCGGTGGAAGTCTGGTAATCGCTGCTGTGGCCGAGGTGATATTTGACGTCGCCGGCGCCGCGATAGAGGTCGGGGTCGCGATCTTCAAATTCGCGGAAAATCTTGCTGGGGCTCTTGCCGATGATGTTGGCCAGCACGTTCAAACGGCCGCGATGGGCCATGCCGAAGACAATTCGGCGGACGCCCTGTTCGCTGGCCTGTTCAATGGCGAGGTCGAGCAGCGGGATGAGACTTTCGCCACCTTCGAGCGAGAAGCTTTTGGCACCGACAAATTTTTTGCGGATGAACTGCTCGAACACCACGGCATCGGTCAGGCGGGTGAGAATGCGCAACTGCCGGCTGCGTTCGAGTGGCTTCCAGTAGGAACGTTCTTCGATGTGCTCCTGCACCCAGCGGCGCATCTTGCCGTCGTCAATGTGCATGTACTGGAAACCGATGGAGCCGGTATAGGCCTCGCGCATGCGGCCGATGATGGTGCGGAGCGGCAGGCGATTGGCTTCGCCCATGGTTTCGCAGACGAAGAGCTTGTTCATGTCCTCTTCGCCGAAGCCATAATACTGCGGGTCCAGTTCGGGCACATACCGGGCGGTCGGGTTGAGGGGGTCCAACTTGGCGGCGATGTGACCGCGCACGCGGTAGGCCCGCACCAGGCGGTCCACGCGATTTTGCAGCAGCATCATGTGGTCGTCATTGGCATCAGGTGCCGACGTGGCCGGCGCGGCGGCGGTGGTGCCGGCGGGATTGAAGATGCTGCGTTGGGGGAAACTCGGGCCGGGGCGGAACTGGGTGGTGGCGGGGTCGCCACCGGCATCCAAGGCGGCAAAGTACGCCTGCCATTCGGCCGGAACGGACTGCGGCGCGCGCAAGTATTCGGCGTAAAGGGATTCTACGAAATCAAGGTTGGCAACGGTCGGCAATGGAACTTCAGTCTTCATGTTTGCTTTCACCAATAAAAATTTAATCCCTGTCCGGAAGTCCACCCGGGCACTTCTCGGACGGGTTTGGGCATGGTAGCCGGAACCCCGGGAAAGGCGATAAGAAAACGTACTACTCACCCGTTTGTGGTAGGTGAAAACGACGTTTTGAGCACAAATCCGGCATTTTTGGTGTCCGCCGATGATGGCGGTGGATTCTGGGATTGACCAAGCCCCGCGCGGATGGGAATTTAGGGGCCACCAACATGGCTAATACGAACTACCATCATCGTCTGTATTCGCACGCAAATTCATCAAGCTCTATGGAAAACAACACCGGGCCGGTTACGGCCATCATTGAAAAGCAGCCGGGATCAGGTTTTGGGGCCAGGTTGAAGCTGGCCGCCGTTACGGCACTCTGGCTGTGTGGCATAGGCACTGCCCTGGCTCAGACCCCGCGGCCGTTTATACATCCGGATCGGATCCGGTATGACAGCCATTGCCTGACCATTGACGGCAAGGATGTGTTTCTTTATAGCGGCGCGTTTCACTACTTTCGCTGCCCCAAGCCGTTGTGGCATGACCGTTTCCAAAAGATCAAGGAAGCGGGGTTCAACTCGGTCGAGACTTATGTGGCATGGAATTGGTGCGAACGTGAGATGCCGTCGGGGATCAATGATTATTCCAAGGCGGACATGACCGACCTTGACGATTTCCTGAAAATGGCCGAGGACTTCGGGCTGTATGTGCTGGTGCGGCCGGGGCCGTACATTTGTGCGGAGTGGGATACCGGCGGCTATCCGCAATGGCTGATGACCAAAATGCCACAGGAGCCGCTGCGCGACAAAGGCTGGCTGCGCACTGATGATCCGGTTTACCTGGCGTGGTGCCAGCATTGGTATCATGAGGTTTGCCCGGTGATTGCGAAACATCAAATCACCCGCAGAACGCCCGGGCAGGGCGGGGTGATCCTGGTACAGCTGGAAAATGAATATGATTACGCGGGCCTGCCGGCCGATGTGATGCTGAACCAGGTGCGGGCGCTGGGGGTTGACGCCCGGGAGGCGGGAATTGATGTGCCGCTTTTCACCTGCTGGACGCATCCGGTGCGCGGGTCGAAAGAACCGTTCATGCGGCAGGTGTTTGACGCCTGCAATTTTTATCCGCGCTGGGGCGTGGATGGCGTGCAAAAGGACATTGAGAAACTTCGCCGCGAGCAGACGGATGCGCCGCTGGCGACAACGGAATTGCAGGGCGGCTGGTTTGCGCAGGTGGGCGGCAAGTTGAGCGAACAGCAGGACGGTGTGACCGCCGCCCAGATCAACAACCTCACGCTGTTTACCATTCAGAATGGCGAGACGATTTTGAACTATTACATGCTGTTTGGCGGCACGAATCCGGATGACTGGGCGGCGCGGGATTTGACGGCCACATATGATTATAATGCGCCGATCCGGGAATGGGGCGGCGTGGGCGAGCGGTACCAGCGGGTCTGGGCGCTGGGCCATATGCTGCGCGAGCACGGCGCGAAAATCGCCCGGTCTGAGATAGTGGAAGCCACGGTGACCGGCGTGACGAATGATGTGACCGTGGTGGTGCGGCAGGCGTTGGATGGCAGCCGCTATCTGTTTGTCCGGACCTCGCAGCACAGCGAGCCGCGGTCGGGCACGGCGCACGTGAAAGCCAAGGATGGCGCGCTGCCGGAACTGGCGTTTGATTACCAGCTCGAACCGTTTGGTTCCAAGGTGCTCTATCTGCCGCCCGGGGTGAATGACGCGGAGCATGGCGAATGGCTGCCCAAGGCGGCGCCGGCGATTGAACGTCCGGCGGCGGTGCCGGCGGCGGTGCCGATTGCCACGGCGTTGACGCATGCGGATGCTGGTCCCGTGAACTGGACCAAGGTGAAGCCGGAAACCAGCCTCAGCCAGGCGGGCATCTATGACAGTCATTTTATCTTTTACGCGGCCAAGATCACCGTTCCGCTGGCGACCAATCTGCTGGTGGAATTTCCCGGTGGTGACGCAGTGGTGGCCACCATCAACGGTCAGCCGGCCAAACCGACCGGCGGCATGTCCGGCAACAGCCTGTATGCGCTGGCGGCGGGGACAAATGAGGTGGCATTGCTCTATGAAAACCGCGGCCACCCGAATGGCGGCGAGGGCATGCAACGCGCTTCGGGCATCGGTGCCTTGCACCTGACGGCTGGCTTGACGGGCGGCGGCCAACCGATTGGCGGCTGGCGCATGCATCTGGTGAATGGCACCAGCAAACGGCCGGAAGTGAAAACGGATTTCGACGATGCGAGCTGGCAGAGCGTGGCGGTGGACCAACTGGAAGCCGATCAGTTGCAACCCGACCAGACGGCGGTTTTCCGTGCCGGAGTGGATTTAAAGGCCGCTGATCTGACGGGCAAGAAAATGATTCTGACCCTGGCCCGAGTGGACGATTTGGGCTGGGTTTATGTGAATGGCCACAGCTTGGGCAAAACCACTGACTGGGGGCGGACTTGGACGTTTGATGCGACCAAGCAATTGGTGGCGGGACATAACGTCATTGCCATCGTGGTGAAAAACACGGACGGCCATGGCGGGCTGGGGTTGCCGGCGCTCGGGGTGGAATTGGAAAGCGGCGTGGTGCCGTTTAAGGGGCTCGGCCGGCCGACGGGTGATGACCAGCAATGGACGCAGCCGGGCTTTGATGATCAGGCTTGGAAATCGGTGACACTTGGCGGGGCCGACGAGACGAAGGCGGCCGGGGCGGTGTTGAATTGGTATCGGATGAACTTTGCCGTGCCCGCGCCTCAAGCCGGCGTGTGGGTGCCGTGGCATGTGCGGCTGTTTGCGAGCGGGAATGGTTTCCTATATCTGAACGGTCACGGGATTGGCCGCTACTGGGAAGCGGGTCCGCAGCACGACTTTTTCCTGCCGGATTGCTGGCTCAATACGGGGCCGGGGCAGACGAATATCCTGACCTTGAACCTGCGGCCGACGGACAAGGGCGCGGCGATTCAGAGTGCGGTGGTGGAGCCTTACGCGGAGTTTGCGGAGAAGCGGTAATTTTAGGGCAGACGATTCGACGGAAGTCAAACCAGCCGCAGGCTTTACGGCCTGCGGCTTTTGACTAAATGATTTGGGAGAATATTTTCGGATTTGCGCTTGAATTTCTGTTTTTCAGGGGTTATTAATTTTCGCATGTCATTCAAATCAAATGGTTTTTGTGCAAATAAAGCATCCTTGCATGTCATCAGCACCGCGCTATGGCTGACGGCCGGGCCGGCGATGGCGCAGCAGTTTTTTGGTGAGCATTACATCCAAGGGAGCGCGGGCATCAAGGCGGGCACACTGCCGCCACCCGGCATTTGTTTTGACGACGTCAATCTTTACCTGCAGTTGCATTCCCAAGCGGGTGGCGGTGGCGCGGACTTGAAAGAAAAAGTCTATGTGAACGAGCCGCGGCTGAAGTGGATTTCACAAAAGACCTTTCTGGGGGCCAATTACGGTGCCGAATTGATGGTACCGTTTTCATATGAAGATACGCGCAGCAAGTCGGGGCCCGACTCCTATACGCTGGGGCAATTTGAAGTGGATGATCTGGAAATCTCCCCGCTGATGTTGGGCTGGCATTGGCAGCGCTTTGATCTGACGGCCGGTTATGCGTTTTGGGTGCCGACCGGTGCCAATTCTTATACTTGGGTTTCGCCGCATTTTGGGGTTGTGCCATTTCAAGGGCATTGGTGGGCAAACATGTTCACCCTCGGTGGAACGTGGTACCCGGATGCCGATAAACAGTGGGCAGTGAGTTCCCTGAGCCACTTTGAAATCAATGAACCTTACAACATAGGCGGCGGTTCGGAGTCTTTCACCTATGGGCAGATGTTCACCACGGAGTGGGGCGTCAGCCGGAAGACGGGCAAATATTTTGAACTGGGATTGGCGGGCAATTATTCTCAGCAAGTATCTGCTTCCAAAGCGGGCTCGATCGAAATCGGGGAAGCGCACCCGACGATTGAAGTGGGACCCGAAATCGGAGCCACAGTGCCGCAATGGGATTTTTCCGTTTCCCTCCGCTACCTCCGGCAGCTGAACAATCCCAATAATGGATATGGCAATTATAACCTGAATGTATTTGCCCTGACGCTTTCCAAGCGGTTTTAGGCGAATTTCCGAAATTTGACGCAATGAAAACCATCGCCATTCTCGGCGCTTCGGCGGACCGGAATAAATTCGGCAACAAAGCGGTGCGGGCGTTTGCGCAGTCGGGGTACACGGTGTATCCGGTGAACCCGAAGGAAACGCTGATTGAAGGGCTGCCGGTCTTCCGCAGTCTGGCCGTGGTGCCGGGGCGGCCGAATCTCATCAGCATTTACCTGCCGCCACCGGTGGTGCTGAAATTGCTGCCGGAGATTGCGGCCAAGGGGTGTGATGAATTCTGGCTGAACCCCGGCACCGAGCCCGCCGAAGTGCTGGCGGCGGCGGAAGGGCTCGGGCTCAATGTCATCCAGGCTTGCAGCATTGTGGGGATTGGCATGGAGCCGGAGGGGATGTGAGCAGGGCAGATTTCAGTGCGCGAAATCTGCGGGCATGATGTTTTCGTTCAGCACGATGTGTTCGTGGGTTTCGATGGAATTGATGGCGTAAGGCTTCACATCTTTCAGCATGGCAGCCATCTCGGGATGGGCGGCGGTTTGCGTGGCGTTGGCCTTGTCCAACACCGCCTTCATAACTTCCGCGCTGGTTCCGTTCCGGATCTGGTGGATTAAAAAGTCGGTTTTACCAATGAGCAGCGTTTCTGTTCTGCCCTTAGCTGCGCTGCTTAAAACGTAGCAATCCACGTCACCGACTTTCTCATCTGGCAACCGGGTTTCGTTCGTGGCGGGCTTTTTCAGGCGATTACCCCAATTCTCGCTGAAGAAGGTTCCGGGAATGGCGGCTGCCGCACCACCAGAAATGCCAGAAGCCCCGCTCAAGGCGGTTTCCCGGTTTTTATATTTGGTGGCCGAACCACCCATGCCAAGCAGAAAATCTCCCTGCCCGGCCGACCACACCGCCTGAGTGGCGGTGGTGCCGGAATAGCCGGCGGAGACACTGCTCTCCTGCCATTCGATACGGTACAGGCTGGGGCGAGCCAGCCGGGTGGTGAAAGTGTGGGTGATGGTGGTGCCATTCACGGTGGCGACGGATTCCCCATCATCGCGGTAACTGGTCATGGCCGCGTAGGTAGACTGGGCCTGCTTGAAAATCTCGCCGATGGAAAGGTTATCCGCGGTGGTGGGCTGGGAAAAAACCAACGAGGTTGCGCCGCCTGCGAGGAGGATTGCCGCGCCCAAGCCGCCGGCTAGTTTGAGTTTTGCGTAGGTCATCATATTCAAGGTTGCTTTGGCCAGGGTGGTGATGTTTGCTCCCACGGCTGCCCCGGTGCCAGTCGTTGAAGAAATGGTAGCCGCCAGCCCCACGGGCGCGGCTTGGACGGAGTTGGCGGCCAGTACGCCGGCAAGGGCGGCGGCGGAAAGGGTGACGCCGCGTTGCGTGAAAAATTTCCGCAGTTTGTCCACAGCCCGGTTCACGCGTTTGTGCGCGGCGGCTTCGTTGAGCTTCAGGGCGGCACCAACTTCCTGCGCGGTTTTATTTTCAAAATACCGCAGCACCACGGCATTGCGGTCGGTTTCGCCCAGTTTGCCCATGGCCTCATCCAGCAGCGGAGCGATTTGCAGGGCGCTTTGCTGCCAGACGTTGCTGTCGGGTTCATTCAAGGTGGATTGCATGTAAGCCTCCTGTTCGCGCTGCTCGCGGCGAATTTCGCTCTTGATGAAGTTGGCGGCGGTCAGCCGGGCTGTCTGATACAGCCAACCGGAGAGGATCGTACCGCGCCGCAGGCTGCCCGCCTTGCGCGCGAGTACGATGAAGACGGCTTGCGTGATTTCCTCCGCGTGATGCGGATTGCCGGTGTAACGCAACCCGGCGGAATAGACAAGGTTGACATAGCGGCCGGTCAGTTCGGCGAAGGCCGCCTCGGATTCGTTCCGGGCAAATTCGGCGAGCAATTCATGGTCGGCCAGTTTGGTCATCTACGGTATAATGTCCGCAATCTGGAAAACTGGACAAACTATTTTGTGCGTCTTGGCGTTGGATAGCCAACTTTTCGATTCCTATTCCAGCGCATCCGCCACCACCTCCGCCATGTGCTTGATGCACACTGGCGTCAGGTGATCCACCTGATGGCGGCAGCTGGTGCCGGAGAGGACGGCGGTGGTGCCGTAGGGTTGGTGCTTGATCAACTC
>CAIJGS010000171.1 GCA_903820285.1 uncultured Verrucomicrobia subdivision 3 bacterium
ACCGGCCGTACGATGCCCACGGCGGGCATCACTATGGGCACCGCTTCCGTCCCTCCTGTAGAGGGCGCCTCCGCCAGTTGCCGCCTCAGAACGGTCACCTCGCCGCGCAGGCGGAGCAATTCCAAATTGCTGGTGCTGGTAACGGTGGTTTCGGCCGACGGGTGTTGCGCCAGCCGGCTCAAGGCATCGTTGCGTTCCTGCTGCAACTGCTGAATTTGGACGGTAAGCGGCGCCTGTTCCTGCTGCGCGTCGTGCACCTGCTGGCGCAGGATTCCGTTCTGATGCGTCTGATAAATAACCGTCCCCAGCGCAATGGCGAGAGCCCCGGCAGCCAGCACCTTGGGCAAGGTCGCCAAGGCCGCCGTTTTGGTGGCGGCCACGGCGGTGACATAGGCCCCGGTGCCCGCCAGCGCCGTGGCGGCGAAGGCAGCCGCCAGACCGGCGGGTACCGCTTGCACTGCGTTGGCGGCGAGCAGCGCGGTCAAGGTGCCCGCGCCGATGGTGACATTCCGCCGGGAAAAATAATCGCGCAGCCGTTCCACCGCCCGGCTGACGCGCTTCTGGGCGGTGTCATCGCTCACGCCCAGGGCAAGGCCCACGGCGCGGAAATCCTGGTTCTTGAAATAACGCAGCAACAGGGCTTCGCGGTCGTCCTCGTCCAGACTGTCCAGCGCCTCATCCAGCAGGGGCCGGATGTTTTCCCAGGCGGGCGCGGTTTCGGAGTTGATGATGAGTTGTTCCATGGCCTGCCTTTCGTTGGCGATACGACGCCGGCTGTCGCGTCCGTGGTTCAGCGCGGCGTAGCGCGTGCTGCGGTGCAGCCAGCCGGCGAGCGGACGATCCCCGGCGGTCTGATCCACCAGCAGCCGGGCCTTGCGGGCGAGATCGGTGAAAACACTCTGCGCGATATCACGCGCCAGATCGGGCGACGCCACCTGCCGCAGCGCGCCGGCATAGACCAGTCCGGCATAACGTTCCACCAGTTCGCGGAAGGCGGCTTCATGGCCGCCCTCGGCGTAGTCACGAAGCAATTGGACATCGGACTTTTCGTTCATCTCACCCATTAAACAACCGTGTCTGGCAAAATCCGACAAGGTTTTTTGCGTTTGAGGAGATTTTTGAAGACCGGGCGGAGGGAAAGGAAGCTCCAAATTCCAACCTCCAAGCTCCAGAGAAGCACCAAACACCAGGCAATGAATCGGTTTGGCAAGGCAGCCGATACAACCTCCGCAGGTAATCATATAATAGTAACGTTTGACGTTAATACCGCGTTGCGTTATGCTTTGTCTGCATGATCGAAAGCTTCGCCTGTGCGGAGACAGAAAGAATATTTCACGGCCAGGTGTCACGACAGCTGCCCGCCGATATTCAACGCACCGCCCGCCGGAAACTGTTGCAATTAGAGTCCGCGACGCAACTGCCAGACCTGGCGGTGCCGCCGGGCAACCGGCCGGAAGCGTTGAAAGGCGGGCGCGGCGGACAGCATAGTATCCGCGTGAATGATCAATGGCGGATTTGCTTTCGCTGGGAAGCGGGGGCACACCAAGTGGAAATTGTAGATTACCATTAAAACGTTATGAAAAGCGCATTGCTCGCAAACATCACGCCGGGCGAAATTTTACTGGAAGATTTTCTGAAACCGATGGGGCTGAGCCAGTACCGGCTGGCCAAGGACATCGGAGTGCCGGCGCGGCGAATCAATGAAATCGTCAAAGGCGAACGCGCCATCACGGCGGACACCGCCCTGCGCCTGGGCCGCTTTTTCAACATGTCGGCGCAATTCTGGCTGAACCTCCAATCGCACTACGATTTAGAAATTATGACCGAACGGCTGGGCAACAGGCTAAGCCGGGAAGTGAAAGTGCTGGCGGCGGTGTGATGAATTGGATGAAAGTGTTTTTTAACGCGCCCGGGCGGAAAAATATTTTCCCAGCGGGTTGTTCGGCAGGGCTTTTAAGCCGGCGATCACGCAGCCCGCGTTGATCACAGCTCCGTCCCAGCCGGGGTGAAGCTTTTCCTTGGGCGACGGGACATAGAGAGTGTCCACTTTATCGCGGCCGAGCTGCTCATATTGGGTGGCGATGAGATCGTAGAGCGGGATGAACGGGGTATCCGTGGCCTGCGCGACCTGCTGGGCCCAGGCGGCGTGGGTGCGGTTGTCGCGCTTGAATTGCTTGCCGTCGGCGCTCCAGGCTTTGCGCGGAGTGAGAGAGCAAATGATGGGGGTGGCGTGCTGCGCGCGGGTCTCGGCCACGAACTGTTTCAGATACCAGCCGAAAGTGTGGACGGTTTCAGCTTTATTCGTTTCCGTGTTGTCGCCGATACCGCTGAGGGCACCCTTCCCTTTCGCACCGCCGTTATCGTTGGCGCCGAACTGCAGGAGCACGAAGTCACCGGGCTTGATCTGCGGCCGGAGGTTGTTCCAAAAGAAATCGCGGTAAAACGTGCGACTGCTGGTGCCGCCGAACGCACGGTTGACCACGTTGATTTTCTTCAGGTCAAAGTATGCGGTAATTGGCGCGCCCCAGCCCCATTGGCCGGTCGGGCCATTATCGCCCAGCGTACCATTGCGCACGGTGGAATCGCCGATGAGCCAGAGCGTGGGCAGGTTGGTATCCGCGGGCACGGGCGGCACGTAGCGGCCGTTGCCGGGCGCACCGGCGGGGACGGGTCCGCTGCCGATTTGCGTGGCGCGGAGAACATCGCTGATCGCGAGCGGAGCCGGGTTGGCGGTATCCTGCGCCGAGGCGACGACGACAAAACCCAGGCAGGCTCCGAGCCGGAGCAGACGCCGGAAAAGGAAGTGGATGGTCACAGTAGGGTTGACGGTTTTCCCGGGCCGGAGGTTGCAGTCTATTGAGCCAAAAAATGGAAAACAGGCCGGTTGGATACTCCAACAGGCCGATTTGAGAAATTATAAGAAGTGTGCTGAGACGCGGCATTTATTGTTCAAACAAATCGCACAATTGATTGAGCCCGGAGGTGCCACCATCGTATTGGGAGCGGAAACCACCCGCTGCCCAGATACTATGAACGCCGCCGACGTTATTATTGAAGGAAACACTGTCATCAATAAACAGACAGTTCCAACCTTTGCTGCGACTGTGGGCAAAATCGATTCCGGAAGTCAGGACACTGCCAGAAGTGGTGTCAAATTGCGTATAGTCAATGAAATCCAAGCCCAGCAGGATGCGACCTTTAACATTGTCCGATTTGGTATAGGTACGCACCTTGGTAGTGGCATCGGCGCGCGGATTGACAAGGTAGCTGCCGCGGACGTTGCCGGCGGCATCAGTCGTCAGCAAAGGAGAATAATCAATGCTGCCCAGCGGAGAATTTTTCGCATTCAGGCTCGGACAAAAGAAAATGCCGCCATCACCAGCCAGTTTGTTCGGATAGAGCAATCCAAAATCCGTAAAGGAGGCTGCGGAAGTCGTGGTGATTTTGGTGGCCACGCCAACATTCGTGAAGCATATCCAACGGGTGTAGTAACCGCCATTAATCACATTGACCGCATTGCCGCCGGCTTGGGTAAAAGGAAAGTTACTGTTGTTATCCGTGGCATACATATTATATCCCAAGCCCAACTGACGCAAATTGTTGACACAGTAGGCCCGGTTCGCCTTTTCCTTTGCCGCCGCCAGCGCGGGCAGCAGCATGGCGGCCAGAATGGCGATGATGGCGATGACCACCAGCAGTTCAATGAGAGTAAAGCCCCGGTTTGCCGGTCTATGGAATTTAACAGTTTTCATTTGGGTTTTAAATTTGTATTCCCCCTCGCGTTCAACGGCTCACCGGAAACAACAGCCGGCGAGTTGGTGGCATCTTTCCTGACGCCAATTGGGTTGACTCGACAGCAGCGGTGCTGATGGGCAAAGGGTGTTACAAGGTTCAATCTAACACACCCTGGCGAGGCGAAACATCGCCAATACTGTTGATAACGCTGCTTCTGTTTATTAGCGGAAAGCGCGGGCAATATCCCAAAATCATTTAATTAACCGCAAAGAGCGCAGAGATCACAGTGGGGCGTCCAAATGGCGGGAAGACCTGCCTTGCGCAAGATTTCCTCCCAGCATCTGGCGTAAGACGATAGCTGCCGTGCTTACCCCCGCTGCGTAACTCTTGCTGCCCGGCGACTCCGCGTTCTGTCCCGCTGGGCCGGGATAAAAAAAAAACGCGCGGTTCCGGGGAGCGGAACCGCGCGTCGTGATTAGCTTAGAGCCGTCAATTACGGCTGGCGCAGGCGGAAGAACACCGTGGGCTTCGTGGAATCCACCGTGATGGTGGCCGAGGTGCTGCTGGCACTGCCCGCCACGTCGGTCCAGGCGTTGCTGTTGGTCACAAGACCGGTGGACAGGCTGTTGGTCTGGCTCTGGAGGATCCAGCCGAGGTGATCGGCGGGCCAGGTGAGGCTCAGCGTATTACCGGTGAGGGTATAGCTGATGTTCGTCGGATTGCTGGCAACGCCGGAGACGACGCTCAGCACGCCGGTGGAGAGGCCGGTGGTGTTCCAGGCCAGCCCCGAGCCGGGCGTGGCCGGCGAGATGGTGGCGAAGGTGCCGGTGATGGTGCTGGCGGACAGCAGCGTGAAGCTGTTGCCGACGGCGAAGGCCGGACCCGCATTATTGATCGTCAGCGTACCACCGAGCCCAATGGAGCCGCCAGCGATGAGTTTGGAGCTGACGCCGGTGCTGTTGACCACGAACACGGCGTTGCCGCCGAGCGTTACGTTGTTGCTCACCGAGAGCGTGCCGGCGGCGCTTTCACCCGGGGCGATGGTCGCGCCGGACGCCGTGGTGACATTACCCTTCACCGCGCCAGCGCCCTGGAGGGTCTGACCGCTGACCAGCGCCAGCGTAGGGCTGGCGAGCGCGGACAGATCCAACTGCGCGCCCGTGGAGACATCCACCGTGGGGCTGCTGGCAATCGAGCCCGCGCCGACGAGGGCGAGGACACCGTTGCTGATAACCGTGCTGCCGGTGTAGGTGCCGGCCGCCGTAAGGGTCAGCGTGCTGGCACCGTTCTTGACAATGCCGCCGGTGCCGGTGAGCGCGCCGTTCAACTGGAAGGGCACGGTGGCCGTGAGCGTACCGGTGCCATTCAGGGCGATGCTGCCACCCAGCACGTTGGTGCCGCTGCTGCTGGAGAGGGTGGCATTGGTGAGCGAGATGGCCTTGGTATTGGTAACGGTGGTCAGCCAGAGATCCAGGGCGGAGCCAGGGGCCAGGGTGACGGTGCCGGTGGAACCGAGCAGCGTGGAATCTTGCACGCCAAGGCGGCCGGATTGGACCTGAACGTTACCGAGGGCGGTGTTGCCAAGGCCGACGAGGTAGATGTCGTTCGTACCGGTCTTGGTCAGCGTATAACCGTTACCGGCGAGGTACGGCGCGCCGACCACGTTGGTGCGGATATCCCAGCGGTTTGGACCGCCGAACGTCGTGTTGCCCGCGAGGGTCACGAATTGCAACGCGGTCTGCTGGGCGGCGCCGCTGTTTAGAATGGCACCCGCCGTGCCGGCACCGGAAACCGTAACCGGCTTGGCGCTGAAGCTGAGGCCACCCACATCCAGGGCGCCGGTGTTGGTGATCGTGACGCCGACCGTGGTGCCAAGCGCGTTGGCATTGCCGGCGCGAAGAATGCCGCCGCTAATGTTCACCGCGCCGCTGTAGGTGCTAACCCCGGTGTTGGAAATGGTCAGCATGCCCGTGCCGGACTTGCTCAGGCCAGTGGTGCCACTGATGAGGCCGGCCCCGCCGAACACATAGTTGCTGGAGGAGTTCACCGTGATGGACGATGGCGTGACCGTGCCCACGAGCATCGCCGTGGTGTTGCTGGCGGTGTCATTAAAGGTGACGTTGTCCAATTGGTAGAACGTGTTGCTGCTCACGCCGTCGAACCAGTTGGTGACAGTGGCGAACTGCCAGACGTTGGTGGAAACGCCCGTCCAGACCAGACTCGGTCCGGGCGAAAAGGTCACCGTGATGGCACCGGGGGTGTTGGTGCTGAAGGTCGCGCCGAGGTGGCCGTAGTTGCTGGCTGCGAGGGCCAGATTGTTGGTGTCGCCGGTCAGCGTGCCGGTGTAGCGGATGACCGTGTAGGGTACGCCAAACGCCACCCCGCCCGACAAGAAGTTGGGCTGGACATAAACCGTGCCGTACAGGCTGAGGTTGCCATTGACCTGGAGGAGGTCGTTGGTGCCGCCGCCGACGGTGTTGACCGAGTTGAAGTCAAACACATTGGTGGTGCCTGTGAACAGGCTGGCGCTGCCGTTAATGGTCAGCGTACCGATCGTACCGGCCGTGCCGGGGGTAATCAGGCTGGGGTAACTGCCGCTGGCGGACAAGCCGCCGACCACCGCGCCGCTGCCGGAGAGGTTTTGGGAAAGGGCGTTGCCCAGAAACAGCGTACCGCCGATGCCCGTGGGATCCACCTGCGCCGTGGCGGTCGCGAGGACGATGCCCGGGCTGTTATCCAGATTGGCGGAACCGCTCAGGGCCAGCACACCGTTGCTGACCGTGGTGGTGCCGCCATAAGTCAGCGAACCGGCCAGCGTCAAGGTGCCGGTACCGGCTTTGACCAGGGCGGTCAGACCGGTGCCCGTGCCGGCAATGGAACCGCCGAAGACGGAACTGGCATTGCCCACGCCCACGATATAAGTGGTGGTGGCCGCCGAACCGCCGCTGAGGGTGCCGGAACCTTCCAGGCCGTTCATGCTGATAATGCCCGCGCTCTTGGTGTAAATGCTGCCTTCCACGTCGAAGGTGGTGTAATCCCCGCCGTTCGGCGGCGTAACGAAGCGGATGCTGGCGCCGGAATTTACCACCAACGTGCCCAGCAACCCCTCGAGCTGTTTGGTGGCGGACGCATAGCTGACCGCCATCGTGCCGCCAACGATGTTCGTGGCGGTGGCGCCGCCGATGATCGAAGAATCAAAGCCGTTGGCCGGATTGACCGAGGTAACGGTGAAGGCCGAATTATCGGGGACGGTAACAGTGTTGCCGACAAAAACGGACGGATCCCGGCTGGAACCGCTGGCCGTAAGACTGATGGTGGTGCCATTGCTCGCGATGATGCCGCCCTGACCGGCGGCGGTGCTGTTGTGCAGCGCCAGCGTAGCCGTGCCGCCCACGTACGTGCCGCCGCTGTAGGTGTTCGCATTCTGCAATTGCAACTGACTTGCGCCCACCAACGTCAGGGCAATCTTGGAACCGGTGTTGTTCTCCGCAATCGTGCCGAGATAGGTGGTGCCCGCCGTGCCCAGCACAGTGAGCGTGTTGGTGGCCGTGGCGCTGCCGCTGTTGGTGATCACACCATTGTAGGTGCCGGCCACGCCGGAGAGGGCATTGACGGTTTCGTTATTACCGTTCAAATCCAGTGTACCAGCCGGGTTCACGCCACCGTCCAAGATCAGCCAACCCGTGGAACCGGATGCGCTGTTCGCATCGGGAATCACATCGGAGCCGAGGAGCTTCACGATGCCGTTGCTGATGTAAGTATTGCCCAGATAAGTGTTCACGCCGGTGATCGCCACCGTGCCGGAACCATTGACAATCACTTCGCCGGTGCCGGACACGCCGTTGGTCAGCGCCAAGGCGCCACCCACGGTGAGGGCGAGCACGCCGTTATCCACCACGCCGGGTGAATTGCCCAAGTTGCCGGTGCTGCCGCCGTTGCCGACCTGCAGGACGCTGTAGGAATTGCTGATCGTGGTCAGGCC
>CAIJGS010000172.1 GCA_903820285.1 uncultured Verrucomicrobia subdivision 3 bacterium
TTCGCATCGGGAATCACATCGGAGCCGAGGAGCTTCACGATGCCGTTGCTGATGTAAGTGTTACCCAGCCAGGTGTTCGCCCCGGTGAGCGAAACGGTGCCGGAACCATTGACGATGACTTCGCCGGTGCCGGACACGCCGTTGGTCAGCGCCAGGCCGCCGCCCACACTGAGGGCGAGCACGCCGTTATCCACCACGCCGGGCGAATTGCCCAGGTTGCCGGTGCTGCCGCCGTTGCCGACCTGCAGGACGCTGTAGGAATTGCTGATCGTGGTCAGGCCGCTGTAAGTATTGTTGGCCGCGAGCACAACGGGGTCGGAACCTTCCGCCACGAGACTGCCGGTGCCGCTGATCTGGCCGGCCACCACGTGGGTGGCGGCGGCGGCCTGGTCGAAGATCAGGGTCCCGCCGTTATTGGTGATGTTGCCGCCACCGAGATCGCCGCTGCCGCCGAAACCGACCTGCAAAACCGCGCCGTTATTCAGGACGGTCGGGCCGCTGTTGTTGTTAACCGTTTCGATCATGGTGACCGCCGGTCCGTTGAGGGTGATGCCGGCGGCGCCGGAAATCTGGCCGGAACCGCTGAAGGTATAGGCGTTGTTGGTGGCATTAATGACCACCTTGGCGGGTGTAAACGTGGCCGCGAGGCTCACCGAAGGATTGCTGGAGGTGTCGTCAAAGGTGACGCTGTCGCCGTCATCGTAGAATGAGGCACTTCCGCCATTGAGCCAGTTTTGGGTGGCTTCCACATCCCAACTGCTACCGCCGGAACCGCTCCAGACGAGGTTGGCGCTGCCCGCCGAGGCGACCACGAGGTCGATTTCATTGGGGTTCAAGGTGCTGCTCAAGGACCCGACTTTGCCGGTCACGTTAAAGCCGGCGAGGCTCAAGGTCGAGAACGTGCCGTTCAGCGAACCGCCATACGTGATGAGCCGATAGACGCCGTTGGTCAAGGTGCCGTGGACATTGACAAAGACGCTGCCGCTGTTGATGGCACTGGCCAGCGTCAGATTGCCGCCGACCGCGAGGAGGTCCGCGTTGGTGGCGGACACATCAAAGAAGTTGGTGCCGCCGCCGAGGGTCAGGTTGCCGCTGAAGGTCAGCGTGCCATAGGCGTTATTGGTGGCCGGGCTGAGGGTGGAGCTGTTGGTCACCGTCACCGCGCCCGCGACCGTGCCGCTGCCGCCGAGGTACTGATTGTTCAGGGTCAGGCCGCCGGCCGTGGCATCCAGCGTGGCACCACTGCTGACGATGATCGCCGTACTGTTGCTGATGTAAGCGGTGGCCGAACCGAGGGCGAGGGTGCCGGCGGTTACAGCGGTGTAGCCGCTGTATTTATTGGTGCCATTCAGGGTCAGGGTGCCGGCACCGGCCTTGGTGAAGCTGCCGGTGCCGCCATTGCCGACCGGGTTCGCAAAGTTAATGGCGTTGCCGCCGGTGTTGATGGTCGCGCCACCGGTGCCGAAGTTGATGGTCTGGCCGGAAATGTCAGCCACGTTGCCAGTGTTATACTGGAGGGTGCCGCCGCCAAAATTGATGGCGCCCGCGCCGAGATTGTTCTGGGCGGAGAAAATCACCGTGCCCGCGTTCAGATTCAAACCGCCGGTAAAGGTATTGGCGGTGGAGAGCGTAAGCGTATTGGCACCTTGCTTGGTCAGCGAACCTGCGCCGGCGATGCCGCCGGTACCGGCGATGGAATAGGCCTTGCTGTTATTGGTCACCAGCACGGACAAAGGGGAAACCGTGGTATTCAGCGTGAGCGCCGGGGCGGTGCCGCTGACATTGTCTTCCAAAACCACCTGGTCACCGAGCGAGTTCTGCTCCTGATAGGTCGTGGTGGTGCCGGCAGCATCCTTCCAGTTCGCCGTGGTGGCGATGTCCCAGTTGCCGACGCCGGCGGCCCAATTCAAAGGTTCGGTGATGGCCGTGACCACGAAATCAATCTGGCTGTTGGCCGTGTCATTGCTGAGCGTGCCGCTGACGCGGAGCGGGAGGGTGCCCAGGGCGAAGGCGGAGAAGCCGTTGCCGATATAGGCGCTGGTATATTTGGCGAGGGGATAAACACCGCCGACCGTCCAACCGCTGCCGCCGAGGATGTTGAGGGCAACCGTGTTGGTGGCCGTAATGCCGCCGAGCAATTGCAACGGCGCGGTGGTGGTGCTGGGCGCCGTGGCGCCGAAGTTAAAGGCCAGCGCGGAGCCGGAGCGCAGCACCAAATTGGTGCCAATCCATTTGCCGCCGGCGGAAGCGACCTGCACGCCAAACGTGGCCGCGCCATAGGCGGCGTTGGTGGCCACCGTGATGATACTGTTGGAAATCGTGCCGCCGGTGACCCCGTAAATCGCCCCGGTGCTGATCAGCGTCGGACCGGTGTAATTGTTCCAAGCAGTCAGCGTCCAGGTGCCGGTGCCCATCTTCGTGATGGCGGCCGGACGGAGGCTGTCTTGAATTTTGCCACCGAAAGTGGAGGAGGTATTACGTCCGCCGACGACAAAGTAGGTGTTACGCGCGGCCGCGCTGGCGTTGCCCCCCTGCAAATACCCGTAATTGCCGGACACGTCACCGATGGTGATCGTGATGCCGGCCGTGCCCATATTGCCCGAGGTATACAGGGCACCTGCGCCGGAATTGAAATTCATTAACGCCGTGCCGAAACTGTAATTAGCGGTGGTGGTCAGGTAAATATCACCACCACTGCTGGCACCGGCGACATTGATGACACCGTCCGAGGCGGACCAGTCACCCGTGATGCCGCTGCGCACATAGGTGGGTGTATAGTTTAAGGTTCCATGAACCGTCACCGGCCCGGTAATGGTGCCACGCCCGGTGGCCAGCAGATTACCGGTGGTACCCGCAGGAACCAGAATGGTATTGGTAATGTTTCCCCAACTGGTCGAGCTGGAGCTGTTATAACCGTTCATCTGCAAAGTGCCGCCATTGGTCAACACCAGGGTACCGCCCACCATGGCCGCCTGGTTCAATGCCTGCGCACCACCAATATATACCGTGGCTCCCTTGGTGATGGTGAGACCGCCGGAAAGGGTATTCCCGGCAAAAGGCGAAAGCGTCAGGCTGCCCGGACCATTAACGGTCAGACCGGCGGTGCCGGCCAACTGGGCGTTGATGGTCACGCCCGCGCCCAGCGCGTTGGTGAGCCAGATAGTCGGGGCCGTGCCGCCGAAGGTCAGTGTGGCCCCCGCCACGGAACCGGTATTAATCAGCCAGGCCGAGGCGGCGTTGCTCAACGTATTGCCGAAAATGATGTTGCCGATGTTCTGGTTGGCGGCATCCAAGGTCACCGCCGTGGCAGCCGTGAGACCCAACTGACTGAAGTCAGCCGTATCGGTGGCGGCGGGCAGATTACCCAGACTCCAGTTGCCGGTGCTGGCCCAGCTGGAGGGCGTGGTGGTGGTGTTCCAGGCATCGGTGGCTGCATTGGCGAGCAGACTCGCGGAGGCCACGGCGGCAAACATGGCCGCCATTTTTACGATCCGACGGGAACCGGGTTGGGATGGACTGGTGTTTATTCGGGGGGATGACTTCATACTAATGGGGGGTGTTGTTTTGGGGAAATAGGGATCAAGCGGCGCGTTGAGACAACTTGGGCATTGGTGCATTGGTGTTATGCCACCACTTTACTAACAATCCAAAACTTTACTATCGCCAATAGTGGTGATAAATGGCCATCAGCCAAAAAAACCACAAAATCCAGACACAACCACCACAGAAGAAACTTATTGCAGAAAAATGCGTCACCAAAACCCCGCCACCCCCGCCATCCACCCAGAACCTTTGCCCGTTGAATATGGACAAAAAATTGGCGGCGGGATTATTCATCCCGCCGCCTGCACAATTCCCGGGGCCCCCCGGCACCAGGTTTTGATGCAATTGTTTCCGCTTACGGATAGACCATGCGGTAGTAACCGCCGGGCTTGGTCGGATCCACCGTGATGAGCACGGTGTTCGTTGCCGCCGAACCGGTCACCGTGGTCCAGTCATTCGTATTGGAGCTGACCCCGTTGGCCAGATTGGCGGTCTGCGAGAGCAGGCGCCAGCCCACATGATCCAGCGGCCAGCTCAGGGTCAGGACCCCGTTGGCGTAGCTGTTGGTCATGGTGATGGGCGTGGTATTCACCAGCGGCGGAGCCACCAGGGTGATCGAACCGTCCACCGCCAGGTTGTTCACCCAGGTGTTGGTGCCGCTCAGCGTGGGCAGCACCACGGTGGCGAAGCTCACCGGGTGGTTGAACAGTTGGAACTTGGCGCCCGTCTCGACGCCCAGGTTGGTCACCACCAGAATGGCCGTGCTGTCAATCGTCAAACTGGCGGCCACGAGTTTCGAGCAGTTCGGCACGTTGGTGGCGTTCACCGACACGTTGTTCGTGCCGGCGAGTTCAGCCGAACCGGTGACCGTGAGGGTGCCCACCGGGAGACCAATGTTGAGCGTAGCCCCGGCGTCCACCAGCAGTTTGCCGGTGATGGTGCCGATACCCGAGAGCGACTGGTTCACCCCGGCCGGCGTGTTGGAGAGAACTTCAAACAGCCCGTTGGTGATGATCGCGGAATCCGCATTGGCCGCGAGGTCGTTGAAGTTGGTCACATAACCCAGGGCCGTCACATTCAGCGAGGCGCTGCTGGCTGCCAGCGTGATGCTCGGGGAATTGCTCAGGCTGTCCGGTGCGGACAGGGACAGTACGCCGTTGCTGACGGTGGTGTTGCCCACGTAGGTGACCGCCGGCGCATAGAGGTAGTTGGTGTAGGTCGAGGAATCCGTGTTCGTGGTGACCACCGTACCATCCAGCGTGAGCGTGTCCGCGCCAACCTTGACGATATTGTTATTCCCGGAAATCACCCCGGCAAATTCCGTGCTGATGCCCTTGGAGCCGATGACGAACGTGGCCGGGCCCGTGCTGGGGCCGGAGATGCCGCCGCCGACGGCGGGGCCGCCGCCGATGATGGCCCCGAGCGAGACGGTGGTGGCATTGCGGTTGAACAGGTAGCCGCCTTCGAAATCAAAGGTCGTGTTGTCGCCGCCATTCACATAAGCGGTCCCGGTGTTGATACGGTTGCCCACGGTGCCATTCGGCACGAACTGGACCACCCCCAGGTAATTGGAAAACTGCTCGTAATTGCCGTTGAGGGTAAGCTGACCATGAAAGACGTTCGTAGTGGTGGCATCACCGATGAAGTAGCCGCTGAACGCATCGCCGCCCGCGCCGGCCCCGGTGAAGTTCGCCGTGGCCCCGGAGACAGTGGTGATGTTGTTGATAACCTGCGAGGCGGTGCTGCCCGTGGAGGCGGCCGCCACGGTGGCGCCATTGCTCAGGATGATGCCGCCCGTGCCGGCCTGACCGGGTGCCGGTCCGAGGGCCAGGGTAACGCCGGTGCCCACATAAGTGCCGCCGGTGTAGGTCGAGGTGCCGTTCAGACGCAGCGTGCCGCTGGTGGCCACCACGTCCACCGTGCCGCCGCCCGTGCCGTCGGCGATCACGCCGTTGTACGTGGAGGTGTTGGTGATCACCAGGGTGTTCTGGGTGGTGGTGCTGTTGTTGGCAATCGTGCCGGCGCCGGCCAGCGTGCCAATGAGCAGACTGGACTGCATGTCAATGGTGCCGTTATTGATGGTCACCGTGCTCAGGCCGGAACCGAGGGCGTAATAGTTCGCCACCGCCAGGGTGCCGGCATTCAGGGTGGTCGCGCCGGAGTATGTGTTGGCGCCGGACAGGGTTTGCGTGCCGTTGCCATTCTTGGTCAGGGCCAGCGTACCGGAGGTATTTTGCAGGCTGCCGGAAAAGGTGCCGCTGTTGTCATTGTTGCCCACCGCCAGGGTCGGCGAGGCGCCGGATGTGGTATCCACGGTGCCGTTGCCCACCAGGGCGTCAATGGAATCGTTGTTGCCATTCAGGTCCACGATACCAGGGCTGACGACCGTCACGTTGCCGGCGCCGGTGCCGGAAATGGCGTTGGCGGTGTTGAGCTGGATCACGCCGTTGCTGACCGTGGTGCCGCCGCCGTAGGTGTTGGCCGTTGAGAGCACCAGGGTGCCGGTGCCCTTCTTGACGAGACTCGCGCTGCCGGCAATGGTGCCGCCGGAGAAGGTGTAGTTATTGGCGGTGGTATCCACAATCACGCTGCCGGGCGCAATCGCCCCCACCAGATTGGCGGTCGGATTCGTGGAACCCACGGAGTTGAAGGTCACGTTGTCGGAATTATGGAACACAGTGTAAGCCGCGCCATTGAGCCAGCTCACATTCGTGGCGATGTCCCAGATGCCGCTCGGCCCACCGGTCCAGACGAGGTTCTTGGCCACATACGGAGCCACCACCAAGTCCACTTCACCGTTGTTCACAACCACGGAAGCCACGTTGCCGGAAACCACGCCGTTGCCAGTCACGCCGATCACGGAATAGCCGCCGCCGGAGGTGATGTTGCCGGTTGCCTGGGCGATCAGCTTGTAGGTGCCGACTCCCAGGGGGGAGGCGCCTGAGTTGACAATGGTGAAGGCATTGCCATTGAGTTCCAGCGTGCCGCTGGAGACGTACAGGGCCGGATGGGTGGTGTCACCCGTGAACGCCGTGGGGGTGATGGTCAGGCTGATGGCCGGCGCGGTGCTGGCCAGATCAATGAAACCGGAGGAATCCGCCTTGAGAGCGGCGGCAGTGCCCGCCGTGGTGCCCGTGCCGCTGGCACTGATCGCCGCCGTGCCCAAGGTGTAGGCTCCACCGCTCACCGTGATAGGCGTGGTATCCACCGTGGCGCCCGCGCCGATGTTCAGATTGGGACCGGTGCCCAGCGCAAGGGTGTTACCCAGCTGAAGCGTGCCCGCATCCACCGACCATTTGCCAATGTACGTGGCGGACTGGCTGAGCAGGACCGTGCCCGGACCCGCCACATGTAGCACGGTATTGGCCGCGCCGCCCGTGGGCTGGTTGGCCGCATTGCCGACCGTCATCACGTCACCCGAACTGGTGGTAGCCAGCGTGGCGACGGCTCCAAGCGTGGTGCTCATCTTGACGCCGTTGACCGTGGCGGTGCCGTTCAGGCGGAGGGTGCCGCCGTTCATATTGATCACCGACTGGTTCAAAGTGACGCCATTGATCTGCAACACTGCATTGGAATTGACCGCCGGGGTGGTCGAGGCATTGGAGCCAAACGCCGCGGGATCCTGAACAATCAGGGTGCCGGCATTGACGTTGACCGCAGAACCGGCCAAAAAGACGCCCGCGCCGGCAATTTCCCAGGTGTTCAATCCCTGTTTGGTGAGACCGCCCGCGCCCGCGGCGGCCGTCGAAGCGCCTTGCGAAA
>CAIJGS010000173.1 GCA_903820285.1 uncultured Verrucomicrobia subdivision 3 bacterium
TCAGCGCCGCCGTCGGCCAGTTCCGCCAACTCGGCGGGATTCAGTACCGCTTTGAGATTGGCGGCAGCCTCACCGGCCTGGGAACTGTGGGCTTCATCGGCAATCACCGCGAACCGCTTGCCCTGGGTGGCTGCCAGCTTGCGCACCGCCTCCAACGCAAAGGGAAAGGTTTGAATGGTGCAAACCACAATCTTTTTTGCGCCGGACAAGGCTTCCGCCAGTTCGCCGCTCTTGCTGCCCTCGTTGCCCTTGATGGTGGCCACCACGCCGACTTGCCGCTGAAAATCAAACAACGCTTCCTGCAACTGGGCGTCAATGACATTGCGGTCGGAGACTACCAACACCGTGTCGAACATTTTGACATTCCGGGCGTCATGCAGTTCTGCCAGAAAATGCGCCGTCCAGGCAATGGAGTTGGTTTTGCCGGAGCCGGCTGAATGTTGGACGAGGTATTTGCCCCCCAGCCCGTCCGCGAGTACCGCCGTTTGGAGCTTCCGCGTGACATCCAGTTGATGGTAACGGGGGAAAATGACCTGGTGGATTTGGTTCTTCTTGTCCCGGCGCGCGATAAGGTAGCGTCCCAGAATTTCCAGCCAGCTTGCCCGCGCCCATACCTGTTGCCAGAGATAGGCGGTGCGATGGCCGCTTACCGGGTTCACCGGATTGCCCGCCGCGCCATGATCGCCCTGGTTGAATGGCAGGAACACCGTGGCCGGACCAGCCAGCCGGGTGACCATGTGTACCTCACTGTTGCTAACGGCAAAATGCACCAGCGCGCCGCAGGGAAATGACAGTAACGGTTCCGGGGCCTGCCCTTTGGGTTGCGGTAGCCGGTCAAAGCGATACTGGTCAATGGCGTCGTCAATACTCTGGGTAAAATCCGTTTTCAGTTCTACCGTAGCCACGGGGATGCCGTTCAGGAACAGCACCAAATCCAGGCAGTTTTTATTTACCAAGGAATAACACACCTGTTGTACCACCCGCAGGCGGTTGGCGGCATAGCGGGCGAGAATATCCGGGTTGATGCCCAAGGCCGGTTTAAATTCGGCCAGCTTCAAGGGATGCTTGAGACCATGAAACTCTAGGCCATGCCGCAGCACGTCCAGGGTGCCCCGTTGGTTCAGTTGATCCCGCAAGCGGGTGAGCAAGGCTTCCCCGGCCAGTTCGCCATGGTTTTTGACTAGCACTTTCCAGGCATCAAGCTGGGTGGCCTGCCCCCAGGCGAAAACATCCGCCGGGAATAAAGCGCGTGCGCGGTCGTAGCTGGTCGCGTCACCTTCGGTATGGAGCCAGCCATTCGCGGCAAGATGGTGGCAAATTTCCGTCTCGAAATTGATTTCCTTGTGGAGGCTCATAACGATCTAGTTTCGACAGTCGGCTGGACTTCATAGACGTCCTTTTGGAACTGGATTTGAATTATTATCATAGCCATCCCATAAGCCGGAAAATTTGACAAAAAGGGATCGAAACTCCAGCAAATATTGCGGCGGGAGGTAAAACCGGGCGCATCTTGACACTGCCCCCGAAATAGGGTTAGAAAAAGGAGGTTCCTCAACCAACGGGCAAAAAACCAACCAACCAAAGGAAGAGGATGAATACAAAACCAACGGGTCCCCGCCCCTTGCGCGAGATCGAGAGCGA
>CAIJGS010000174.1 GCA_903820285.1 uncultured Verrucomicrobia subdivision 3 bacterium
GTGCCGGCGGATTTGCAGACTGAGGAAATATTCGTCAATGGCGAACGGCAGATACTGGCGCGTTATCCAAACTTCGATGCCACGGCGCAATATTTCGACGGGTTTGCCGCCGATGCCATTTCCGAGCAACGGGCGGCGCGTTGGTCAGATCCGGCGGGCGGCTATTTCCACGCCATGCATCCGGCGCGGTGGGGCGATTTCACCTGGCGCATTACCGGCAAGGACGCGCACAATCAGGTGACACTGGAAGGCGGCTGGCAGAACAACCGCGGCGCGGCGGCGCACGAGAAAATTCGTTTCGTGGAAAATATTTTCGAGGAGCTGGATGCGCCCGGCGAATGGTTCCTGAATTGCAAAACGCACACGCTGTATTTCTATCCGTTGGCCGGACTCGATCTGAAGCATGCTGTAGTGGAAGCCACACGGCTGCGGACACTGGTGGAATTCCGCGGCAACGAGGAGCACCCGGTGAAATGGATTACCCTGCGCGGACTGATTTTTCGCCAGGCAGCGCGCACGGTCATGGACACGAAGGAACCGCTCGTGCGATCGGACTGGGCCATTTATCGCGGCGGAGCGATTTTCTTCAACGGCGCGGAGGATTGTACGCTGGCGGACAGCTTTCTGGATCAGGTGGGCGGCAATGGCGTATTCGTGAACAATTACAACCGCCGCGTCGTCATTCGCGGAACCCAAATTGCCAAGGCGGGTGCCAGTGGGATTTGTTTTGTTGGCGACCCGCAGGCAGCCCGCAGTGTGCTTTTCAACTACGGCCAGGTTCACGAGTTGGCCGAGATCGACCGCACCCCGGGACCGAAAACCGACCATTATCCGGCGGACTGCCTGGTGGACGATTGCCTGATCCACCTTACTGGCCGCGTGGAGAAACAAACCGCCGGGGTTGAAATTGACCTCGCCCAGGGGATCACCATCCGGCACTGTTCGATTTACGATATGCCGCGCGCCGGCATCAATATTGGTGACGGCTGCTGGGGCGGGCACGTGATTGAATTCTGCGACATCTTCGACACCGTTAAAGAAACGGGTGACCACGGGTCGTTTAATTCGTGGGGGCGTGATCGTTACTGGCGGCCCAATATTGGCGAAGTCAACGCCTGGGTCAGGCAGGTTCCGGAATTGCCCAAACTCGACGCGGTGAAACCCAATGTGCTTGCCAATAACCGCTGGCGCTGCGACCACGGCTGGGACATTGACCTCGATGACGGCTCGTCTTTTTACATCATTACGAACAACCTCTGCCTGCACGGCGGCATCAAGAACCGCGAAGGCTTCGGGCGGGTGGTGGAAAACAACATCATGGTGGACGGCGGTTACGATCCGCATGTCTGGTATGACGGAAGCGGCGACATTTTCCGGCGCAACATTGCCTGGACAGACTATCGTCCGGCCAACATGCCTCCTCCGCCGTGGGGCACGGACATGGATTTCAACCTGGTACAGAGTTGCGGCGCGACGACGAACACGGCAGCGGTCCGGCTGCAGCAACAAAGCGGACGTGATCAACATTCCATCGTTACCGACGCGCATTTTGTTGATCCGGCGCACGGCGACTACCGGGTGAAGGATGGTTCGCCCGCGTTGGCTCTGGGCTTTGTCAATTTTTCGATGGATCAGTTTGGCGTGCAAAAGCCGGAATTCAAAGCCATTGCCGGGGTGCCATTATTGCCTCATCCCCAAATGCCGCCGGTCCCCGCTACCATGCGCGACACCACGCTCGTGACGTGGCTTGGCGCCAGCGTACGCAACATTCGCGATGAAGGCGAAATGTCCGCCTTTGGCCTGCCCGGTGTGACTGGTATTATGGTGCTGGACGTGCCGACCGGATCCACCTTGGCCAAAGCAGGCCTTAGAAAAAATGATGTCATACTTTCTCTGAATGGAGGGAACACGGCAGACATGGTGGCACTGCGGCGGCAAGCTTCAGCATTGCCCGCCGGGAGTGCCTTGAGGCTCGGCATCTTCCGCGACCAAACGGGAATGGTTGTCCAGGTAAGACCTTGAAAAAACGGGCTCCGTGATCGTGAGAAATAACGACAATCTATTCCGCCGGCTTTGAGCTATTGTTAGCATCATGAAATCCCGGTTTTGTTCCCTGGCAGTTAGGGGTGGGCTTCTTTCAGTGCGATCTCAAGAACCGATGGCGCTTACTGCCGCTGCCGTGCCATGCTGGTAGCATCCGAATTTATCCGGAACAATTTAAATAACAATGAAACGAATTTTATTGATGGCATTGATGCTGGGCTGGTCGCTCGCAACCGTGCTGGGGCAAACCAATTTACCGGCCGTAACGATGGCTTCACCGGTTCCCTATTCCACGGAACAGGTGGTTGCCAGCGGTGATTCTGCCGCCGTCACTGCCGAAAAAGCGGCGAAGGTGCTGCCGCGTTCCAACCAGACGGACTGGATGCGGCTGGAGAGGACATTTTTCCTCCACTTTGGCGTGAACACGTTTAACGGCGTCGAGTGGGGCAGCGGCCGGGAAGACCCTTCAATTTTCAATCCCAAGGAGCTGGACGCCAACCAGTGGCTGGACGCGATGCAGAAACTCGACGGCAAGATGATTGTGCTGGTCTGCAAGCACCACGACGGATTTTGCTATTGGCCCACACGCTACACGCCGCATTCGGTCGCGGCCAGTCCGTGGCGCGACGGCAAGGGCGACGAGGTGGGGGAAGTGGCCAAGGCCGCCCGTACCCACGGTCTCAAGCTGGGCGTTTACCTTTCACCCGCCGACCTTTACCAGTTGCGGACGAATCCGAAAAATCCGGCGGGTTATTACGGCAACGAGAGCGCCAAGGTGCTTTCGGCAATT
The DNA here is from genome assembly GCA_903820285.1 of uncultured Verrucomicrobia subdivision 3 bacterium. Lineage (GTDB taxonomy): Bacteria > Verrucomicrobiota > Verrucomicrobiia > Limisphaerales > UBA11358 > UBA11358. The sequence continues at coordinate 2,834 of CAIJGS010000174.1, forward strand.
CCGACTGATCCGGCGAGTTTTCAAAGCAACCCCGCGAAGGGCCGCGCGCCGACGCCGGGATTCACGAATTTTACTTACGCTGTGGACGACTACAACCGTTATTTCCTGAATCAGCTTTACGAGTTGCTGACGCAATACGGGCCGATCGGGGAAGTCTGGTTTGATGGCGCGAATCCCGATCCGAGCGTCCATGAGACATACGACTACAACGCGTGGTATGACCTGATCCGCCGGTTGCAACCCGGGGCGGTCATCATGGGCAAAGGGCCGGACGTGCGGTGGGTGGGCAATGAAGGCGGCGTGGGACGTACCACGGAGTGGAGTGTGATTCCGCTGCCGACTTCGCCCGAGCACTGCCGCTGGCCGGATTTGTATGGCGATCTGGGCGGTCGCGACAAACTTGTATCCGGTTCGCATCTCTGGTGGTATCCGGCGGAAGTGAATTTCACCATGCTCGACCATGGCGCCTGGTTTTGGGCGAACGGGAAGCATGCCCGCAGCGTCTCGCAGTTGGTGGATGTCTATTACTCGTCCGTCGGCCGCAACGGAAATCTGATCCTGAACCTTTCGCCGGACACGCGCGGATTGATACCCGACGATGAAGTTCTGGCCCTGAGCCGGATGGGGCAGGTGGTCAACGAAACGTTTGCCACCAACCTCGCGGACGGCGCGCAGCTCACGGCTGACAGTTCCAATGAGACCAACACCCCCGCGCTGGCGCTGGACGGAAACCTCGATACGTGGTGGGAAGCCGCGTCGGGGCAAACCAACGGCACCGTGACGCTGACGCTGCCCAAGTTGGTTACCTTTGATGTCGTTTCGTTGCAGGAAGCGGTAGATCATCGCGGCCAGCGGATTGAATCCTTTGCCATTGAAACGTGGGATGGTTCGGCCTGGACCGCGCCGGAACAGGTTGCGTCTGACACCCTCACGACCGTCGGTCATCACCGGCTTATCCGGCTGAAATCGCCGGTGACCGCCAGCCAGGTTCGCATCCGCATCACGGGTTCGCGTATGGAACCGACGCTCGCGGAAATCGGGTTGTACCGGCAATCCGCGTCCGCCCTGCCGGCCGTCATTTCTGATCGCGATCCGAACGGATTGGTGACGCTTAACAACTCCGCCGGCTGCCGGATGGTTTATACGACGGACGGAACTGCGCTGACGACCAACTCGCCGGTTTACCGTTCGCCCATCCCCATGATTTCGGGCGGCACCGTGCAGGCGGCGCTGCTGTTGCCGGACGGTCAGCTTGGCATTTTGGCCTCCAAGACGTTCGCCGGGCTGATACCGGCCGGCTGGAAAGTGGCCCGGGTGGACAGCGAGGAAACCGCCGGGGGTGACAACGGCGCCGCCAACGCGATTGACAACAAGTCCACCACCTTCTGGCATACGCGCTGGCGGGATGATTTGGCGTTGCCGCATTTCATCACGGTTGACATGGGCGCGGTCCACCGGATTGCGGGATTCACTTATTTGCCGCGACAGGATGGGAATCCCAACGGGACGATTGACAACTACCGTTTTGAAACGAGCGCTGACGGTGCGAGCTGGACGACCAACATCGTTTCGGGCAGGTTCGCGAACATCCAGAACAATCCATCGCTGCAGATCGTTGATTTTGCCCCGGTCACCGCCCGTTTTTTCCGGCTGACGGCCTTGAAGGAGGTTAACGGGGCCGGGTGGACGAGCGCCGCCGAAATTTCCGTTCTGCCTGCCGCCGGGCAAAATGATTCAAAATAGAAAATATAAAATGAACACGAAATTATACACCGAACCACCCGGTTTGGCGTTTGCCCGAATGACCACCCGCGCCATGTTGCTCTGGTTGTCCGCCGCCGGCCTGTGGCTTTCGGTTCCCGCCGCGCGGGCGGCGGATGAAACCTGCGCCGCCTGCGGGCAGGAGGTCGGCATCAGCGGCGAGTTTGCGCACAGCAAATATGATACATCCATGCGCATTGAAGGCGCGGATAACAACGCGGCGGCGTTTCACGAGGAGATTTACGGGGAACATTTCACGGTCACCATCGCTCATTTGCCCGCCGGCAAATACACCATCACCATTGGCGAGGCGGAAACCTGGTCAACCGGTCCGGGACAACGGGTCTTTAGCGTGACCGCCGGTGATACCGTTCTGGCGAAGGATTTTGACATCTTTGCCGCCGCCGGTGCCGCGCGGAAGGTTTGCTACATCACGGGCGTGGTCGCGCATGAGGATGATTCGCTCAAGGGACCGCTGACGGTTTCGTTTTTGACGAGCAAGGACAACGCGAAGTTCAACACGGTGGAAATTAAAAACGCGGCAGGCACGCCGGTGGTCTCAGTCACTGCCGCCGAAATGGCGGACGCCTATTCCGCCGTGGCCACGCATATCCCGGAAATCAGCGAGCCGCCCATCTGGCGTGATCCGGCGCAGCCGCTGGCGGCGCGCGCGCAGGATCTGATCCGGCGCATGTCGCTGGCGGAAAAGGTCGCCCAGTTGCAGAACGGTGCGCCGGGCATTTCCCGGCTGGGCCTGCCTTCCTTCAATTATTGGAGTGAGGCGCTGCATGGGGTGGCGAACAACGGCGATGCGACGGTGTTTCCACAAGCCATTGGCGCGGCGGCCACGTGGGATCCGGCGTTGCTGCAGCAGGAAGCCGGTGTGATTGGCATTGAAGGTCGGGCGAAATTCAATAATTACGCCTCCACCCACAACGGTGACGCAAGCTGGTTTGGCGGGCTGACGTTCTGGTCGCCGAACATCAATATTTTCCGCGATCCGCGCTGGGGCCGCGGTCAGGAAACATATGGCGAGGATCCGTTTCTGACCGGCACGCTGGGCGTGGCGTTTATCAAGGGGTTGCAGGGCGACAATCCGGATTACACGCTGGCAATGGCCTGTGCGAAACATTTTGCGGTTCACAGCGGCCCGGAACCGGACCGGCATCGTTTCGACGCCACGCCTCCGGAGCGCGATTTGTATGAGACTTACCTGCCGCAGTTTGAGATGGCGGTGCGCGAAGGGCATGTCGGCGGCGTGATGGGGGCTTACAATTCACTTTACGGCGTGCCTTGCTGCGCCAGTCCCTTTTTGCTCAACGACATTTTGCGGAAGCAATGGGGTTTTGACGGCTACATCGTTTCGGATTGCGCCGCGATTCACAACATCTGGGGCCGCGACGAGCATCATTATGTAAGCACTTCGGAAGAAGCCGCCGCCGCTGCGGTGAAAGCCGGCTGCAACCTATGTTGCGGCGGCGATTACAACCCGCTGGTGCGCGCGGTACAAAAGGGATTGATCACGGAACCGGAAATTGACCGGGCCCTGTATTACACGTTGTGGACGCGTTTCCGGCTGGGCCTGTTTGATCCGCCGGACAAATGTCCGTTTTCCAAAATCGATATCAAGCAGAACGACACGCCCGAACACGAGGCGCTGGCGCTGAAAGTCGCCGAAGAAGCCATCGTACTGTTGAAAAATGACGGCGTGCTGCCGCTGGACCGGTCAAAGGTCAAACGCATAGCCGTGATTGGCCCGAATGCGGATGTGGCGTGGATGCTGGAGGGCAACTATAACGGACATGCCGCCCGTCCGGTGACGATTTTGGACGGCATCCGGCAACTGGCCGGGCCGGGCATTGAAGTGACACATGCGACGGGCTGTACATGGGCGCTGCGCGCGGATGGATCGAACAAGCCCGGTCAGGCGGCTTTTGATGATGCCGTGGCCAAGGCGAAAGCCGCCGACGTGGTGATATTTGTCGGCGGAATTACCGCCCATCTCGAAGGCGAAGAAATGGGTCGCGATAACGCGCTAGACGGTTTTGAAGGCGGCGACCGGACGAAGATCGAACTGCCGTCGGTGCAGACCGATTTGCTCCAGGCGCTGGCGGGCACGGGCAAGCCGGTGATTCTGGTGAATTGCAGCGGCAGCCCGATGGCGATGCCGTGGGAAGCGGGGCATTTGCCGGCGATTCTGCAGGCCTGGTATCCGGGCGAGCAGGGCGGGCGTGCCGTGGCTGAAATTTTGTTTGGCGAGGTGAATCCCAGCGGACGCCTGCCGCTAACGTTCTACGCGTCAACGGCGGATCTGCCGGGCTTCACCGATTATTCGATGAGCAACCGCACCTATCGCTACTTCGGTGGAAAACCGGAATTCGCCTTTGGTCACGGCCTGAGTTACACGACATTCAAATTTTCGAACGGCCAGCTGGATTCAAAAACCATTCCGGCTGATGGTGCAACCACGGTGACGTTTACGGTGAAGAACACGGGCAAGCTCGCTGGCGATGAAGTGGCGCAGGTTTATTATCGGCACGTCAACTCGGCGGTGGCACAACCCCGGCTGGCGCTGTGCGGCTTTGCCCGCGTGCATCTGAGTCGCGGGGAATCAAGGAAAGTTGCCATTACAGTTCCGGCCCAACGGCTGCGCTACTGGGACACGCAAAGGAAACAATACGTGGTGGAACCGGGCGACTATGAACTTCTCATTGGTGCAGCGTCGGATGACCTCCCGATTAAATTGCCGCTGAAGATCACCGTCCAATGACGATGGTTAGGGCAGACAGACAAAAATCCACCCGTCGTGGCACTGGTAGTACTACGACGGATGGATGCGTACTGCTGAGATTTCAAACTTGTACGGTGTATTCAGCGTGTCTTCAGCTTAATGACCACAATGCTGGTGGGCGGAAGCGCATAGGTGAAACCGGGTTTCACGTCGTGCAGCGTGATGGTGACCGGCACGACATTTCTCGGGTGGCTGGTGGAATTGGTGTCTTCCGGATTTCCTGCCAGCGTGATGATGGTGGCCTTCGATTCGAGCGCGGCAACGCCCTTGATTTCGATCGGCAGGGATTGCGGGTGCAACTCGGGGTTCACCAGCTTGACAATGATCTCGCCCGTCTGGCTGTCGCGCGTGGCACAGCCTTGGACGGAAGTGTTCGCGAAAGTGACCGGCAGGATTTCATCGCCGAGATTCCGGCTGAACATCTGGATGGCGTAGTAGCTGGGCGAACCGTAAACGGAAAGCGCGTCGTAGCCAATCAGGTTGGGCCGCCATTGGCGTGCGCCAGGATTCACGTTCACCAACAACGGCGCGTAGCAGTGCATCTTGATGATGTCAGAATTTCGCTCCAACGCGGCCATGAACACGCCGTCGCCGATCGCCGCCTTCATTGTGGGCGTGGGCGGCAATTTTTGAGACGCCGCATCCCAAGGCCTTGCCGAAGCGTCTTCGTGCGCCGCCCATTCGCCGGTGAAGATTTCCGGGCCCTGGCGGTTGAGACCGGATCCGTAATCGCGCGACTTCTTGATGAATTCGTCTGTGGCGCTGTAGTCGTGCATGTCCACCATGTCGGCTTTCCGGCCGTCCAACTTCGCCCCGGGGGTGGTCGAAATCAGTTTGAGCTGCGGATACCTGGCCCGGATGGCGTCGCTTATTTGCGCGTAGCGGGCGTCGTACGTCTTCGCCTGTTCAAAATAATCCTCGTTGCCGATTTCAACGTAGGTCAGCTTGAACGGCGCGGGATGGCCGTCCTTGGCCCGGCGCGCGCCCCAGGTGGTGTTGGTGTCGCCGGTCACATATTCAATCTCATCCACGGCTTCCTGGACGAACGGCTTAAGCTGGGCACCGGCTTGGACGTGTTCGCCACCGAGGGAATAACCGGCATAGACCGCCAGCACCGGCTCGGCCTGCATGTCTTCGCACCATTCCAGAAACTCCAGCAGGCCCATGCCGTCGCTGGAGCGATAGCCCCAACAACACGCATGGCCGGGACGCTCTTCAATCGGGCCCAACGTTTTTTGCCACGGGAAGCGGTCTTCAATTTTGTTGCCCTCCACATAATTGCCGCCAGGGAAGCGCAGGAATTTTGGATTCAAGTCCACCAGCAGCTGCATGATGTCCTTGCGCAGGCCGTTCGGGCGGTCATTCCAGGTGGGTGGAAACAGGGAAACGAGATTGAGCCAGACCGTTCCCGGCTGATCCAGCGTGACCTCGAAGTGTGCCTGGGCGGTGGGCGTGACGTTCCCGGTCTTGAGCATCACTTCAAACTTCTTCCATTCGGAGGCAACGCCGGAAATTTTACCCGAGGCGTAAACGGTACGACCATCCTCGCCTACGATGGCAACCGTCAGCGGGCCCGAGAAACCGGCTTCCGCCCGCGCCCAGAGGGAAGCGCGATACAACGTCTTCGGATGCACTGGAATTCCCCAGTAGCCACTGTTCGCCACGCCGGCTGGATGATCTTTCGTCGCCTGCGTCACCGCCAGTCTCAGGCTCGCCGGGAGTTTATCATTCAGCGGATTAGAATAGTCCAGCGCGATGTTGGCGGCGGATCCTTCCGGTGCCACCACGGACCAGTGAACCGGCGACTTGGCGTCGTCCAGGAACGCGCGGTTTTGAATCAGTTCCGCGTAAAGGCCGCCGTCGTAGGAATGGTTGATTTCCTCGGTCATCAAGCCGTATAGCTTCGGGCTGACTTGTCCGGCGGAACGGGTCGCATCCACGGTGAAGGATGCTCCGGCCGCCAGACAGGAAGCGGCGGCGAGGAATGTCACGAAAGCTAAGAGGGGGCGCATGGCTGGTTTCATTTTTCAGTTTTGGGGTGCGACAACATACCAACCCGGCGATGACTGTCACGTCATGTATAATTACGACACGCGGAACGGCTTTTATCCTGATAACCTGCACGGTGACTGTCGTTAAAACTGACGATTGCCGACTCTGTTGATATGCATTAGTTAATATCAGTGAGTCTCCTTGCGAATATGATTTTTGCGCCTGAATTACGTTTACGTCAAATTACCGTCTGGATGCGTTTGGCATGGTTGTTTGTAACCCTCGGGCTGACGGGTATTTCGTACGCGCAAACGCTTGCGGACATCGGATCCATCGCACCTGTACCCGGAACGAACGACATTTATCAGCTCGCGACCAATGGCAACACGGCCTACCCGAGCAAGCCGGACGGCATCAATTACTACACCGACAACAATCCGCCTCCGGGGCAGACCTTCACCACCGGAACCAACGCGATGAGGCTCGTGTCGGCCGCCATCAGGACGGCGGGCTTGGACGCCGGCGGCGGTTACGGCACGCCCGCGAGCACGCCGACGTATTATCTGAGCATTTACTCAGTGAGCGGCACCACGGCGACGTTGCTCCTCACGGTCAGCGCGCCGAATCCCGGTTTCACCGACGGTGAATGGCTGAAATGGAGCGGCCTGAACGTGGCGTTGGGCACAAACAAAACCTACGCATTTTCCTTCGGCAGGCAGCCGTCGTCGAGCGGTGGTTATGTGGCGCTGGCTGTGGCCACGAACGTCTACGCGGGCGGCGAAATGGCGCTGATTCCCGTCAGCGGCGGCACGATCACCACCGGCAGCAGCCACAAGTATGACGCAGTATTTGACCTTGGCCTGGCAGCGGCGGCCACCAACATACCCGCTTCCATGCCGTGGCCGAATCCAACTTACGGGATGAATGTTGGAAATGAGCTGGAGTTGAACTGGGGTCCGCCAAACACGGCACTGTTCTTCTCAGCCTTCCAACACGGGTTCAACGCCGTTCGCATTCCGTGTGCGTGGGACATGGCCGGCGCCACCACCAACATCAGCGGCGGCGTCACCAACTATGTGATCAGCCCCAGTTACATGGCGCAGGTCAAACAGACGGTGGACGGGGCCATCGCTGCGGGCATGTATGTGATGATCAACGATCACTGGGACGACGGCTGGCTGGAACAAAACATTGGAACAACGGTCGATCCTGTTATTAACGCGAAGGTGAAGGCCTACTGGACCCAGATTGCCACCACTTTTGCCGGTTATGACAACCATTTGCTCTTTGCCGCGGCCAACGAACCCAACGTGGGCAGTCCCGCCGCGATGGACACGTTGATGTTTTATTACCAGACGTTCGTCAACGCGGTTCGCAGCGTTGGCGGCAATAACACCAACCGCTGGCTGGTGCTGCAGGGTGGCGGGGACACAACGTGGTTGAATGCTATGCCAACGGACACGATTTCCAATCGGCTGATGCTGGAATATCACAACTACACGCCGTTTCAGTTCACGCAATTGCAAGGTGACGCCTCCTGGGGACCGATGCAATTCTTCTGGGGGCCCGCCTACCATTATTCCGGGGATCCGTCTCATGACTGCGGCACGCCCGAAGAAGGCGCGACCGACTCCGGCTTTCAACAACTGGTTGACCAGTATGTCAGCAAGGGCATTCCGGTGATGATCGGTGAATTTCAGGCGGCGGGGAAGTCGGTGCTTTCAACCAATGCAACGGAGCAGTCTTGGAACAGTCTTTCCTGTTACTATTGGAACAAGTATCTGGTTGATTCTGCCCATGCTCACGGAATGAGTCCCTTTTATTGGAGCACGGGTGGCAGTCCATTGGACTACGGCACGGGTGCGGTCAATGATACCAACGCTGTCAGGGTGTTGACCGGCGGAGTTGCGTTTCCGCCACCCAATGGCGCTCCGTATGCCGCGTCCGGACTGATCGCGACGCTCAATAACAACACCAATGTCAATTTATCGTGGACGGCTGGCAGCGGCGCCACCAGCTACAATCTCTACCGGGCGGCGGAATCCGGCGGCGAGGGCACTAATCCGGTGGTCACCGGTATCGTCGGCACATCCTACACGGATACCAATCTCAACAGCGGTACGACTTATTATTATCAAGTAGTCGCCGTCAATGGCTCCGGTCCTACCGGTTATTCGCCTGAAGCTTATGCGGCGACCACCGGCGTCAACCCGGATCCGGCGCAATTCCATTTTGAAACCGATCCGCAGGGATGGGCGGGCGGCGGCGGCATCATTTCCGGAGTGGCAAATTCCACCGCCCAACACTATGCCGGCACCCGGTCGCTGGCCGTGAACTTCAACAGCTCAGCGGCAGGATCTTCGTCCCTGACGGTGGGCAATGTGTCGGTTCTTCCCGGCATGACAATTACTTTTCACCTCTGGATTCCGGGCGGCAATAAATTCTCCAATCTCCAGCCCTATATGCAGGACAATAATTACACATGGACCAGCAGCTATTATGGAAGTTTCACGCCAAATGCATGGAACACGCTTACCTTGACGGTGCCGTCGGGTGCCGTTGCGCCATTCCATGGTCTGGGCATCCAGTTTAACACCAGTGCCGGCTGGACGAACACTTGTTACCTTGATTCTGTCTCTTGGAGTGCGCCGGCGCCGGACTTCAGCCTCGCGGCCACTCCAACCAGCCTGACCGTAAAAGGCGGGACGAACGGCACAAGCGCCATGACTGTGACTGCGCTGAACGGTTTGAATGGTTGTTATACGCTGACCGCAAGCAATCTTCCCGCCGGCGTCACCGCCACGTTTGCCGCGAATCCCATTATTGGCGGGGCGAATACGCTGACGTTCACCGCCTCCAACACCGTGCCTTCCGGCACCTCGAATGTGACGATCACCGCCACCTGCGGATTGCTCAGCCACACGACCACGGTCGCTCTCACACTTAATTCCATCCTGCCGCCCAACACGGCACCCGTGCTCGCGGTCATCAGCAATCGCACAGTGAATGTTGGTCAGACCGTTACGTTCACGGCGAGTGTCACGGACACGGATCAGCCGCCGCAGACGCTGACCTTCGCACTGTTGGCCGGTGCAACCAATGCCACACTCAACCCGAATAGCGGCGCGTTTTCCTTCCGGCCGCTCGTAACGCAGGCGAAATTAACGAACGGTTTCACGCTGAAAGTTTCCGACAATGGCACGCCCAGCCTGAGCGCCACGCAAAGTTTTGCCGTCATCGTCAATCCGCTTTCCGCGCCCGGCATCAGCAACCTTTCCACTACAGGCGGGCAGTTCAGTCTCAATGTTCGTGGCCAGGCCGGCCCCGATTACGCGGTGGAAACGTCCACCAACCTGGCGCAATGGAGCAGCGTGTTCATCACCAATTCACCCGTCCTGCCATTTGCCTGGAAGGATACCAATTCCGCGGCGCCGCAGCGTTTTTACCGTGTCAAACTCGGTCCGCCCCTGCCGTGACTTGGGCGTAGCCCTGCTTTTTTCTGGCCAACCGCATTTGCGTCCATTTGTATTTGCCGTTGTTATGTTTCAGCTATATGGTGAGGTTATTCAATGCATTCACACCAGCCGTCCGTATCGTGAAAACTAACGACAATCTTTCCAAGCGCGTTCGGGCTAAAGTGGAGTCTGTGAACATCACCGTTTCCATTGTGGATGATGACGCGCCTGCGCGCGGGATTTTGACCGAGTGGGTGCGGGGCGCCGAAGGTTTCAAATGTATCGGCGTACATGAAAACGCCGAAGTTGCGCTCGCCGCCTTGCCGGCGGAGAAGCCTTCCGTTGTTCTGATGGACATCAACATGCCCGGCATGAGCGGCATTGAATGCGTGCGCCGACTCAAGCCGCAGATGCTGGACACCCAGTTTGTGATGCTCACGGTCTATGAAGACCCCGAACACATCTTCAAGGCGCTGTCATCCGGTGCGAGCGGCTATATGCTGAAACGCACGCCGCGTGCTGAACTGCTGACCGCCATCAAAGACGTCCATGCCGGCGGCTCACCCATGAGCAGCAACATCGCGCGCAAAATTGTCCAGTCGTTCCAGCGGTTTAATGCTTCCCCGGCGGAGCCGGACAATCTTTCGCCGCGCGAACGCGAAGTTCTGGAACTGCTCGCTCGTGGCTACCTTTACAAGGAAATCGCCGAGGCGCTCCACATCAGCGTTCCGACGGTTAACACGCACATCCGCCGTATCTACGAGAAATTGCACGTCCGCTCCCGCTCGCAGGCGGTCGCCAAGTTTACGCACATTCCCAACGCTGCGGTCTCCAAATAAGTGACCGGCGCTTGTATTCAAGACAAGTTTTACACAGTCTGATTTACCACCTGAGATATTGAAACCATCGCTGGTGCCATTGAGGCAACTTTTTTATAGGTATCTGGTTTGGTGCCAAAATGGATTGCGCGTATGCCTCGTGCGCGGTTTTAAATTTGCCCCCACTTTTGTGTGCTTCATTTAGGTTGGTACAAAGTTGTTGCCAGCTGTATTCCAATTCAGCCAGAAAACCGTCAGAAACGATGGCAAAAAGAGGCGGGAAAAGACCCGTAAAGACGGCTAAATCCCCGCGAAGTAAACCGCCGCCAAAGGCACACCAGAAGTACACAAGCCGCGTTAACCGTTGATAATCAACTGGCGGAGAGAGGGGGATTCGAACCCCCGATACGGCTTTTGACCGTATACCGGTTTAGCAAACCAGCGCCTTCAGCCACTCGGCCATCTCTCCACCGACTGAAGACCGCGCTCATACTTGGAGGCGGTCAGAGGAGTATATTTTGCAGGATTGTTACCGGCAGGCAAGCTCATTTGCACAAGTTGCGGCACGAATATTCGGATCCGCCCGTCGTCGGCCACCATGCAAGCCGGCATTTCTCAGGCCAATCAAATCCCCGGGGCGGGTTGGGGCTCCAGCAGGGAATGGGCCGGTTGTGCGGGGTTTTCCTTTCGTTCCCGCAATATCTGCGGCAGCCGTTGCTGGCAGACCCAGGCTTCCACCTCCGCCCAGGTCAACTGATCTTTGAGGCTGGCATCGCGAATCGGGCGCGTCCGGAACTGCCAGCGGTCCAGGTCGTTTACACGGTCTAAGGCGCCCAGAATGCGCAATGATTCAAAGGCGGCGAACGTGTCGCGCGCATCGCCGGTGATGTGGTATTCGTTGATGCTGCCTGAATCCGGCGACTCGAAAAACCCTTTACCGTGATGCACCCGCAGTATGCCGCGGATGCATTGCTCCCGGTCAATCCGGTCCAGGCCGCCAAGGATTTCCAAGGCGGACAAGGCGAAGTAGGTATCCTGCAAGGCCGGCCAGCAGGGGGTGAAAAAGAGCCCCCGCACGTCCCGCCAGTCATGGATCGGGGGTTCTCCGGGTGAGGGCTTGGCGGAAAGTACCTGCACGGCCACGATGTGTTGGATGAGTTTTTCGCGGTCAACGAGATCCAGACAGTGGGCGTCGCGCAGCCAGTGGAGTCGGCTGAGAGATAATATGTTTACCCGCACAACTTCCCATTTGGTTTTATCCACCCAAGACCAGGCTTCCTCATGGCAGAGCAGGGATTCTAGGGAGTATTTTTGGTTGTGATTGAAATCCTGCTGGCGGCGGACATAGTCACTCATGTCCTGTGGTTTGAAGTTGAAATCGTTCCAGTTCAACCAGCCCCCGCCCATGGCCGCTTGCGCCATTGTATCCTGATACAGGAAGTTCATCTGCGCCTCCCGGTTGGCGGACGGATCCGCCACGGCACCGTTAAAGGCATCCCGTTCCATGACCCGCCAGGCTACCGGGGAAATCAAACTTCGCGGCGGCGGGACCAAACAGTTCATCAAGGCGACAAACATGCTGTTGAACTGGAATTTATGGGGATCCGGATTGGGGTTGGTGTCATTCAGGAACGCGCGGACTTGAGTTTCCGTCACGTTGACGGTTTTTAAACCTGAAAGGCTTTCAGGGAAGAATCGCACCCAACCGAACAGAAGCAGGCAAACTGCGATCATGCCGCCGAAGATGACCTTCTGCCAGCGATTGGCGCGGGTGCGGCCAGGCGGTACCACGAAGATTTCCGCATCGGGAATCTGACCAATGGTCTGCTCGGCGAGGGCGGTTTTTCCCGCCCGGGCTTGGCCCCAAGCCTGCGTCACGGCGGACGCTACCTGTTGTTCCAAATCTTCCAAGTTGGGTAGCTGGTTGTTTTTCAACACGGCCAGACCGGCGGCATCATTTCTTCCGCAATGGGTTTGTACGGAGCCATCCCATCCCAACGCGATAAATGAATCCCGATGAACTGAGGGATAAAAACTATGCCAGAAGCGTCTCAATGGGGATTTGACTGGGGCCAGAAAAAGTAGCAAGCCATCCCGACTCCAGCGGAATTTGGCCGCCAGTTGCCGTTCGGCCAGGAACCGCCCAAAAGCGCGCAGCTCCGTCCGGCTGAACTGACAGCCCGCGACGCTTTGCCCCGGAGCGTCCAGCGCCGGCAGCATGTCTTGGATGGCCCGCAAAAACAGGTTGGAATCCATGCGCAAGGGATGGACCTTGGCAGAGAAACGGGTGAGGCAGGCGGAAAACAGGACGGCACCGAAAATGGCCATTATTGGCAAAAGTCCCAGTCCCACGCTGAAGCAAATGGCGGTCATTACCAGACTGTTAATGAGCAGGCTGATCTGAGACCGGCGCCGGTCAATTTCCAACTGACGCACCGTGGCCACCAAACCTGCCAGCGAGAACAGGCCGATGGCCAAAAACAGCGTCCGCGTACCAAAGAAATTGCCGATATAGGCAGACAGGTAGAAAAAAATCACCATGAAGACTGGCAGAATTATCAGCCAGCCCCGGCCGTTTTCGCGGTGCAGCCGGGCGCGAAAGCCGGTGGGATCGCGGAAATTATTCTGGTCATCACGGGTCTTCCAGCCGTGGAACAAGATGCCAGGCAGCACCGAAACCAACGGGATGCCGAGCGGTACAAAAAAGAACAGCCACTTGAAGGGGGTGAATTTGGCCAGTCCGCCCAGAATGGCCGCTCCGGCACCGCCGGCGGTGGCCGCTTTGATTGGGCCGGAAGCCAGTACGCCAGCCATGACGGTTGGAACCAGTGATTGGGCGGGACGCAACTGCTCCAGCGAATCGGCCAGGCGGGCTTCCAGACGCTCGCGCAAAACCGCCCGGGCGCGGTGGAGGCGCACGCGCAGGGCGCTTTCCGAAATGCCCAAGGCGTTCGCAGCTTCCGCGCCGCTGCGGCCTTCCAGATAAAAGAGCACCAGACATTCGCGGTGGGCGGCGGGCAGTTCGGCGAGGGTTTGCCGCAAGGTTTCGGGGGTGTAGAGCGGTTCGTCGCCATTGGCGGGTTTTTCGCCGGCGGCGGCTTCGAAGTTTTCCAATGCCCAGCGTTCGCGTTTATCCAGTTCACGGCGATGGCACAGGCCAAAGTTGATGGCCACGTGGCGGACAATGGTGCTGATCCAGCCCGAGAATTTGGCGCCGTCGCCCAGAAGCCATAGGCGTTGATACCCTCGGATGAAAGCTTCCTGGGTGGCTTCCTCGGCCAGGGCAGCATCGCCGAGGCGGCTCCAGGCGATGGCATACACCCGGCGTTCGTGGCGTTCCACCAGTTCGCGGTAGCGTTCCGCGTCGCCATCCCGCACGGCGGTTACCGCCTGTTGGTCCTCGTGGGAGGTGCTGGTCATTTCTGTTGGCATCATTCAAACAGAAGACAGCGCCGAAGGGAAATTGTTACCAACCCCGGGGATTGGCGAGGAGCGGGACAAGTGCCGGCCCTTACGGTTGAACCAGCGCCCAGGCGCACCACAGGACCGGGGCTTCGCCGTGCAGATCGCCGATGGA
>CAIJGS010000175.1 GCA_903820285.1 uncultured Verrucomicrobia subdivision 3 bacterium
CACGGGATGGTTCTTGAGCTGGTAGGCGAGTTCCTCGGCGCCGCGCTCGTAAAGCTGGAAGGCGGGGGCGCCGTCGAAGGTTTCGCCCCGCTTCTGGATATCCATGGGATCGCGGGTGGCGGAGTAGGCGGCGAAGAACTTCTTGGCGGCGGAACGGGCGATGATGAGCTGGCGGAGCTTGGTGATGATGATGGTCCAGCTGAACATGGAGAGGGTGGCGAGGACGCAGATGGTGGTCTTGCCTTCGGGGGTGGCCTTTTCAAAGGCGAACTGAAGGGCGCCGGAGGCGAGGAGCGGAGGGAACAGGGTGGTCATAGGTGATTAAAGGGAGTTAAACGGATGAATGGTTCAAGGGTTTAAAAGAGAGTGAGCGATCAGTATTTGGCCGGGAGGAGGACAGTGACGCGGCTGACCTTCTGCGCCAGACCGATGCCTTTGCCTTTCCCGCGCTTCTTGGCGTCGGCATCGCCATCCAAGGAGGTGTCGGTGGTTTTAGCCGTCTTGGTGGTTTCGTCGCTAGACATGCCTTGGCTGGCCGAACCGGCGGCATTACCTTGGGCAAAGCCTTTTTCGCCGGTGGTGGCGCCGGAGGCGGTGACGTTTTGGGAAAGCAGGGAGGCTTCGATGTTGCCGCCGCTGGCGTTGATGCCGCCAAGACCAATGATGGTGCCGGAGACGTTGTTGCCGGCGCTGACATCCGCCTGACCGGAGGCGACCAGAGTGAGGGTAATGTTGTTTTTGGCGCTGATATCGGCGTTGTTGGCGAAGACGAGGCCGTTGACATCGCCGGTGGCCTTCAGCACGGCATTTTGGGCGATGACGCCGGAACCGGTGGCATCAATATTCCGTTTATCAGAAAGTGCTTCCGCCCGGCCAACCGCATTGCCATGGGAATCGACAATATCAGCGAAGTCGTAGGGGAAAACCGTATTTTTTGTGGCCACCAGTTTATAACCTGCGAGCCAGTCTCCCGCCTTTAGTGGATTGCCGGCAAGGTCCTGCAACTCCAGTCCGGCAAGGAGCAGGACGGTGGCGTTCGGACTATCCACGTTATTGAAACCGATTTGGATTACGCCGGCCTGATTGGCGGTGATGTTACCATTGGGGGCTTCCACCAGAATATTGCCGACCGGGATCTGGCTGGCGGGAAAATCCGGCGAGATGGGCGGGGGTAGAGTTTCAGTAATGAAACCACTGCCGGCGATGGAAACCTGCTCCACGACCCGTTGATGGTCGGAGTTAAACGTAATGGCTTCGAGGTTGATGGAGCCGTTACCACCGCTGCCGGCATCCACGTTCCCGTGCTGGGATTCCACGGTGACATTGCCGCCATCGTAAGCGGCGATACGGGAACCAGCCACGCTGATGTCATTGTAGGCCGTGACCGAAACATCCCCTTGCAATGCTGTGTAAATGCCACGCGGGCTGGAGCTGTTTCCGGCAAACGCCGTGGTACCAGCGGTAACGGCACCGGCGGTGCTGGTGATGTCAATATCGCCTCCGGAGAGGGTGGCAATGGACGAGGCGAACATGGTCAGGTCGCCGGCCAGAGAAATATCTATGTCCGCCCCTTTGCTGAAGTAGTTAAGATTGGCATTGTCAAAGGTGCCGCCTTGCGTGCCAGGACCAACGGATTGAATGCCGGGTGAGGAACCCAGGTCGGCGGAATTCGCATTGATGACCAGCTTGCCGCCGCCACCAATGAGGATGCCGGGAGTTGAATCGGATGCGGGCGAAGACTGAGAGGCGGTTTGCAGCGCCGTTGCATCGGCGCTGGTGAGCAGACTGACAGGCTTGGTTACCAGATTGCCTTGAGTGTCCGTTGACGGGGTGAAATTGCCATCCACCAGCGAACCCACGGCGACATTGAGGGAGGTCAAATAGTTGTAATACGCAGCCGTCATCTGCCCCTGATAGGTGAGGGCATATAAATCATACTTGCCCGTCGCAGCGTCATACAAGGGCGTGGAGTTGACATTGATGAGGCCGGCCAGGGCCGACAAGTCCTGAATCTGACCATTGATAACGGCGTATTGCAACTGGCTGAAGTCTGGCAGATAGGAAATATCAATGGACTGGAACTGGTTGAAATTTTCAATGTTGCCACCGACGGTCAGCAGGGCGGCGGTGGTGTTATTAAGGATGCCCTGACTCTTCATGCTGGCCACTGCGGTGGCCCCGACATTGATGGCGGTGGTGTCACCGGCCACGACATTCTGGCCGATGAAGCCGGAATTATACAAGTTGCCGACCACGTTAACGGTGGCTGCCTCGGGCACATTCAGGACAACATTGCCCATGTCACCGGAAATATTCACGGCCACGGTGGTGGGGCTGGAAGCATGCAGCGGCGTGGCGGCATGACCGGTGAACGATGAAGGCGAAGAAAACACCGAGTCGCTGGAATCGGACATGAGGAGTGAAAGTTGATCGGGCGCGGCCGGATCCAGCTTGGGATTGGGAGCCGTGCTGCTGGCGAGATTCCAATCGGTGGTGGCGAGCGGTCCCCCGTTCAAGGTGGTCAGCGAGAGCGAGCCTTGGGCTGAAGGGTAGAGTAGGATGCTATCGGCCAGGAGAATGCCACCTTTGCCGGCGGTGACTTTCAGCGTGGGCGGCAAAATGATGGGAATATCGGCTCCGGGGTTTGAGGAAATACGCGGCAAGGCGGCGGAGCTGCCCAATTGAATTGAATTGCCGGCCGTCAAATCCAGATAACTGTCCGAGGCATAATTGAATGTGTAAGCACCGTTGAGGTCGCCGAACACGCCTTGCGGATTACGAACTTCCTGAAGGAGGATGTTTTGCTGGGCATTGACGTTCCAGCCACTGGCGATGCCGCCGTTCTGGCTGGCGGGGATGCCGGTGAGGCTCAAGGCCAGTGCGGCGGTATTGGCCGATCCGGCATTGCCGCCAGCCGTGGCGGAGTCGGCAATGGGATTGCCGTTGGCATCGGTTTTATAGCCGGCGAAAATACTGCCCACGCCGGCGAATAGCTGATAGTGGCCGGTGATGTTGCCATCGGCAATCAAGGTGACATTGCCCGAACCAAACGCCCCGGAGCCGGGATCATCGTAATTGTAGGAGGCCTGGCCGGTGGGCAGGTAACTGTAAATGTTTCCGCCAGCAACAATTTTCACATCGCCGCCCCCGCCAGTGCTGATGCCCGATAAATAAGAAGCGTAGCTGCCGTTGTTGAGATAGGAGGCACCAAAGCCGGACAGGGAGGAACCAATATTGGCAATATTGGCGGCTGTGGAGTTGGCACCGATATAAACCGAGCCAAGCACCGCCGTGGCAGTGACATCGCCGCCGCCCAGGGTGGACAAATAGCCGGGACCGGAAATATTGATGTTGCCGCCCAAAGCCGTGGCGGTGATGGATCCGCCGCCGAAGGTTTCGGCCCCGCCGCTGTAAGCCTGAATGTCTTTACCCGCCACGAGGCTGATGTTACCGGCAGTGGTCTGAACAAAGCCGCCACCCGTCAAATTGTTGCCGCCATTAAAAAAAATGCTGCCGGTGCCAGACTGTACGGTTTTGGTGGTGAAGTTGTACCCGGCCATCATGGAGATGGACCAACTGTTTTCATCCACGATGGAAGAATTGTTGCCGAAAGTGATATTGCCGCTTGCCAGCAGGTTAAGCTGCGAGCCGTTGGCGTAACCATTGGGGCCGGACAAATCCCAGCTTAGGTTGGCGGAAACGGTGATGTTTCCGCTGGCTTCCAAGGTGATGGTGGAGAAATTCTTGTTTTTGAAAGCCGTGTTAACGTTCAGGTTCCAATTGGCCGTGTTACTGGCCAAGCCATTGACTGTGCCACCGGAGTCGGGGGTGGCCCCGGAGGTGGTGGTGCCGGAGCCAGTCAGGGTGATATTAATGGGATCAACCAGAAATTGGCCGCCCACCGAACCGGCGGCGGCCGAGGCATCCATGGCGGAATCCAGCGACTGGATGTTGGGGGCGCTGACTTCGATGTTGCCACCGGTGCCGCCCTTGGCACCGCCGGTGGTTACAATCGCGCTGCTGGCAGTGTCACAGAAGATGTTATCCGATTTGATCGTCACCGTCCCGCCGGCGCTGCCGGCGGTGGAATCATCACCATGGGCGATGATTAGTGAGTTGGCGCCGAGATTGACGGTGTCCGAGGCGACCAGCTCGATCGAACCATTTTGTTCGCGGATCGAGTCGGCCTGCAAGAGGCCGTTTTGGTTGACAACTTTGGCGTGCAGGGCGATGGTGCCGCCATCGGCGACGAGGTTGCCGTAATTGTTAACGGAACCGCTGGGGAGGGTTACCGCCATGCTAAGGCCGCGGCCATCGGGACGTTCATTCAACTGGACGGTCTGGCCGGCGGCCAGGCCGATGGAGCCGCCGGGGGCTTCGATGTCGCCATGGTTTTCCACCTGATCGGCGATGAGAAAAGCGGAACCGCCGTTGCCCATCTTGAGCTGGCCATAATTGACAATGCTGGCCAAGGGCGGGGGGCCGTTGAATTCCCAGGTGCCGCCATTATTTTCCGGCGGCAGGCAATTGGCGGTGGATACCACGAGGCCGGCGGCGCTGACAAAGGAATTGGGACCGAAATAGAAACCGGCCGAGTTCATCAGCACCACCACGCCATTGGCTTGCAGGGAGCCGTATATTTGCGAAGCATTGGCGTCGTTGATTTTATTCCAAACAATGGAATTGGCCGAGGGTTGGTTAAAAATGGTTTTTTCGCCGGCGGCGATGTTGAACGTCTGCCAGTTCAAAAATGCGTTCTGGGAGGCGGTGATGTTGAGGGTATTGCCGCTGGTGACGGCGCTGGCGGAGCCGCTCTGGACGGAGAGGCCGGTCGGGTTGGCCACGGCCTTAAGCGCCGCCAGAGGGAAGAATAAAAAACGGAAGAGGTTTTTCATGGCCGTTAGAATTGGGCGCCGACGCCGAAATAAATGTGAATATCGCCGGAATGCGTCTGGGCATTGCCGATCAGGGGACAGCCGACGGTGAGACGCGCATCAAGATGATCACCAATATTGGCGGTGAGCGTCCAGCCGGTGCCGAGAAATTGCAGACGGTTCACGGAACTGGCCTGCGATTCGAGCAGATAGGTTTCACCGTAATCCAAAAACACCGAGCTGCGCAGCCACATGGGGACATTGCCATCCACCATGCCGACATCAATGAGCGGGGTGCGGGGTTCCACGGCCACGCGCCAGCCGGAGTCGCCGTAGGATTCGGCTTCGCCATAGCCACGGACGCCGGCGTTACCGCCCATGGCATATTGCTCATTGCTGAACAGAGGCGTATTGGCCCACTGGCCATCGGCCCGCAGCAGCACGTCCCAATCGTGGTAAATCTTCTGAACACGATTCGCGCTCATCTGTACGGTGACGTATTGCGCGCGAGCGTTGGTGGTGTAGGAAGCCTTGGCGAAGTCGCCGTCATGGGCAAACCCGGGCAGCAGATTAAAATTACCCTGGACGTTAAAAAAGGTGGTGCCCCAGCGGTCAGGTGCAGAGCCGCCCCAACCGAGATTGAACGGCAGGTAATCCAAGGTGGCCCGGGCCGTGGGCTGAGCCGAGCTGATGGTGTGGGAATTCGTATAGGGGCCATACTGGTTCGTGAAAACGAAGCCGGTGGGAAAGTTGTTGGTATTGTTGCTGGTCAGCGCATAGCGCTTGAAATCCAGGCCAAAAGAGAAGGTGCTGCTCAGGTTGAACAGCTGCCGGAGCGGCAGCGAAACCTTGGCGCCCAGGCCTTCGTTCAGGGTGATGTTTTCACCCGAGTCAATGGAGTCAATGGTCAGCAACGGCGTACTGGCGACATTATGGGCATTGCTGAATTTGACGCCGGTGTCGGCGGTGGAACGACTCGCGTAAACCGACAGCTCCGGCCGGGTGCTGGCAGGGGGCAGGACAAATTTATGGGTTGATTCGTTGTAGCCATAGTTGCCCGGGCTGGCGTCGAGTTGTTGCTCGACGGGAGTAAGACCGCCAATGGGCATACGGTAGTAGCCGCTGTAGCTGGCCACGGCCGGGGCATCAAATGGCGACAGGTTGTAAACATTGTCATTCTTAAACTGATCAACGGCGTAGCTGTATTGCAAACCGACCTGGTGTTCCAGGTTCCAGAGATTGTTATATTGGGAACTGAAACTGCTGCGCAGATCCGGTGTGCCGGGGGGGGCCTGGTTATTAATTTCCAAACGCACGTGCCAGGGGAGGCGGTCCTTGACCTTGAGGGTCAGGTCACTGGTGCCAGGTTCTAAACCGGGACTGATGACCGGGTAAATCTGGCGGTCGCGGTTGGCATTGGCGAGGTCGAGTTCGCGCTGGAAGATGTGGGAGTTCAGGAGAATGTTGGTGTGCAGGCTGGGCAGCGCGGCCATCACGTTGTTGCTGCTGAAATAGCGGTTGCCGGTTACGCGAACGGAGGCGAGGCGGCCTTCGGTGACCTGGATTTTGACAGTTTCGTTCGTCAGTTTCTGCTGAGGCAGGCCGACGGCCACGGTGACGTAGCCGCGTTCCCGATAAGCCAGCTGAAGATCGGCCAGCGCAGCGCGGAGTCCGTCCAGGGTGACATTGGTGCCGAAGGATTCGGGCGAGTTGGTAAGGGCGCGGGCGATGGTTTCCGGCGGCAGGATGGTGTTGCCGGAGACGACATATTTTTTGACGGTGAAACCGCGGGCCTTGCTGACCTGGTTCGTCTGGGCGCCGGCGGGCCAGGCAAGCAGCCAGGTGCAGAGGGTGAACCAGAAGACGGCCGTCAGGGCGAGCCGGCCGGTTGTGGTGGAACGGTCAGAGGTTTTTTTTTCCGGCGCAGTCCCCTTGTCATTTTGATGACGCCACTCACTGGGCGTCACGCCGAAGCGCTTTTTGAACATGGCGTTGAACAATCCCAAATGGCGGTAACCGCTTTCAAAGGCGATGTGAATGATTTTATCCTCGGAATCCACCAGCAGCCGGTGGGCGCGCTGGAGGCGTAATTCGATCTGGCGGGAGCGGAGCGGTTCGCCGAATTCCTCCCGGAAAAGACGGCTAAAATGGCGTTCGCTGCAATGCATTTCGCGGGCCAGGTCCGGCAGGGAGCGACTGGCCAGTTCGGCCTCGGACATGTGACCGATAAATTCCCGGAAACGCTCACGGAGCTTGTTGCCGGAGGAGCCGGCTGGACCGGTTTGCAACAGGCCGGCCACGGCTCCGGACCAGAGTTGCAGCAGGGCGCAGCGCAGGGCGAGGCTGTCGTTGGCCGGCAACTGGGCAATGTGTTTGAATTTCTGGCCCAACGGTTCGGCGGCGTTGAAGACCACGGCAACGGTGCCGGACTTGGTGCTACCGGTTTCTAACTGCCGGCCTTCGCCTACGGTCAGCAGGCCGTTAAGGTATTGTGGCAGGACGGAGAAAAACTGCAGTTTAAGCTGACCCAACTGGCTGGCCCGGACCACGGCCGGCGTGCCGGTGGCCACCACAAATCCGTCGCCGGGATTCAGCTCCCGGGCATGGCCAGCGTGCAGCCAGTAACCGCTGCCTTCAACCACATGAGCCACAATCCAACCCTGACCACGAGGAGACCATTCGCCGGACGGGCGCAGGGTCAGCTCTTGGAGAGTCAGGTGTCGTTCCACGGTCATTGAGGACAGTAGAATGCCGCCCCCATGCGGCCGGAAGGTTTCGGTAGAGTTACAATTGTGAAACACTGATTAATGAGGTTTGGCCGCAAAGTGTTAGCTTGAGTTTTTTCCAACGGCGCCGGACTAGGGTGGCGGGCAGGGCGCAAAGCAAAAGGCCGGTGCAGAGGTCATCTGCACCGGCCAGCAAAGCCCATCAAGTAAAGGTCAGCGTGATCACTTGGTGCTGATGGCGCCGCCGTCAGCGGAGCGCAGGACCTTCATTTCGGAAAGTCGGACGCAGGTCACGGGACCGCCGTTGGCTTCCAGCTTGGACAAGTCGGAATCCACACCATTGGTCACCATGTAATTGTAAAGGGCCAGCGCGTTGGGGTTGGCCGTGGCCGCATTGTTCACGCCGCCGTATAGGGCGTGTTCATAGCACCAGTAGCTGTACTTGCCGGTGGTGACCGGGGAGAAGTCCGGCAGATTGGTGGTGTTAATAATGGCGTAGGAGCCGTTGTTATTGGCCATGACCAGACCATTTGTATAAGGGAGCTGGCCGTTGCAGGAGATAATGGCGGAGTTGCCGAAGGCGGTGCCGAAAGCGCCACGCGCGTCCGGATAGCCCAAGTAGCCCAGCATCATGTTGGTGGTGGTCGCTTCGAGCGCGGACTTGACCTGGCCGCCAGAGGTATAGCCGACACCATAGCCGTAACCACCAACGGTCTGGTTGGTGCTGGCTAGGAACGGAACACCGGTGGAGAGGTTCATTTCCCAGATCTTGGGGGAACCGGTGAAGTAGGTATCCGCATCCGTGGTCACACGGGTGCCGGAGTCGGTATTACGGCCGGTTAAATAAACCAAGGTATTGGTATCGCTGGCATTGGTCGAACCGGTGAAGTAGGACAGGGCTACTTTGCCGGCAGCCAAGGCGTTTTGCAACTGCTGCATGGACAGGTTCATCAAATTGGTGGAAGTACCATAATTGCGAACCCAGACGAACGGGAGAACGGCCACAGTGTTATCCACCAAAGTGTAATTATTAAAAGGCGTGGATGCCTGATAGCAATCAGAGAAGGTAAAATCCACCGCGTGGCTGTCCAGCGTGGAGCTACCGGAAGTGCCGCTGGAGAGGAAGGGCAGGATGTCGCCATTGCACAGCGAGTGGATGCCTTGGGCGGAACCGCTCCAGTAGCACTTGACGTTGACTGTTTGGGAGGCAAACAGGCTGGGAATGGTACCGGTGAAGGTCACGACGCTGGCGCCGGTGACATCCGTGGGATAAGTATGGGCGGCATTGCCGTCGTTCTGGCTGGTGATGTTGGCACCGTACAGGTTCGTGATCGCGCGAACAGCGTTGGCGCGGAAAGCGGTAGAACCGGCGACGTAGATGTTGACCTGGGCAGACAGGTTGGAAATGGCAGCCAGACTGCCGATCATGGCGAGTGCGAGTGACTTTTTCATTTTTTCAGGATTGGTTGGTTTTGTTTAATGTTCGTTTAATAAGCAGTGATAAAATCAGTAGGCGACGAGAATGTAGTACGTGGCGTCCGCCGGGCTGTCGGAGAAGGACTTGGTTGCTCCGTTGCCCGTGACGACGCTGGAACCGACAACGGACCAGGTGGAAAGCGGGGCGTTAACGGTGGTGGAGCTTAGCAAGGTATAATTAATACCGGACACGGAGCTGAAGCTGATGGTGTTGACCCCGCCGCTGGAGACAATGCTGAGCTTCGGCTGGGGAATGGAGAAGGCCGAAGGGGTGAAGGTGAAGGTCCCGCTCGGCAGGAACGTGAAATAGCCGAGGTAACCAGCACTGCCGGCGCCGGGCACCAAGCTGTACAAATCAGAGATCACGGGCGTGCCGCCGGTCGCGAAACCGGTCGGTAGGGCGTTTTCAACATTACCTTGGAAGGTGCCGCGGAAGTTGCCGATGGGAGAGCCTTCGGCAGAGACGCTTTCCACGCCCTTGGAGTAGCTGCTGCCACCGCTGATGCTCAGCGTATTGGCATAGGCGATGGCGGTGGTGGTGTTATTGGCACCGGTGGCGAGCTGGCCGCCTTCAATCGCGGAAGCCTGGCCAATACCTTCAATTTTGCTTTCGGTGATGGACTGGTTATTGTCGCTCTGGGGAACCCAAGCGGCACTCTTGACGAAGAACGGAGCGCGCGGAGCAGTCACCCAAAGGGTGTCGGTGGCGGCGTCATCGGCGAACGCGGAAAAATCTGCGCCGTCCCAAGTGGAGGAACCCAGCGCGTACGTCAACTGGCTGGAGGTGAATTTGGTGCCGGACAGGGTAATACGGCTCGAACCGCTGGCGTACGAGCTGGCGGCGCCGATATCCACCACCAGATCCTTGGCAGCGGAGCTGGAGCGAAAGCCAATCAAAAGATCGCCATTGTTATAGGAAAACTGTGCCTGGGCAGCGCCACCCATGGCGACAGCCACCGCGGACAAAATGATGGTTTTTTTCATGTTGGTAGGTTCAATTAAAATTATTTCGACCAAACGATACCGGTTGCCTCCCGAGTGAGCTGCCAGAATCCGGCCAAGGTCCGGCAGTTTACGGACAGGAGCTACACCAGACGGGAAAAGCATAAAGGCCAGCAAAAACGCCAAAATATTAACATTTTGCCAGAAAGAGGAATTTTTGGCCCGGGTGTAACGAGAATGTGACTTAGTACACCGGTAATAGGAGGGAATAACGAGTGACAAGGAAGGAAACAGGGGGCTTATGGTAACGCAACAATCGAGAATTTCAAATTGGGATCAGATATCATGTTTGCGGTGCCAAAAGCCAGCGGCCGAAAGGCGCAGGCAATATGGTGACTACAAGTAAAGTCCATAGGAAGCGGGTATTCTTGGCTTGTCTACCAAACGAGCCATTGATAACTTGGGTCTACTGGCAGTTTTTCTCGAAAGCGCCAGTACGCAAATACTGTCCGATGGTGTAATGGTAGCACATGGCCCTTTGGAGGCTATTGTCATGGTTCGAATCCATGTCGGACAGCCACTTCTTTTCAAAACTGCCGGTATGACAGGCATTCCCTTGGGCGGAGGCGAATTAACGCCATTTGCCGGTGGCGGCCCGGAGCTGGTTGCCCAGCATTTTCAAGCCAAAGCCCGCCAGTTGACGGGTTCCGAACAAGGAAGAAACATCCGTGACATTGTCGGCGCCGACGCGGCTCAGTGGCTGATGGCGGGGCTGCCAGGTGCGGTTTAACGCCGCGCCAACGCGGATTCCATACTTATAGTGGCGGCTTACGGCCTGATGGGCGCGGGCATTGACGCTGCCATAGGGATAGATAAAGGTGTCCACTGGTCGCCCCAGATTGTTTTCGAGGAGTTTCTTTGATTGAAGACACTCAAAGTCCACATCCGTGTCCGGCCGCCGCATATCGGGATGATGGTGGGAATGGGAGGCCATTTGGACGGCTCCGGCGGTTTGCATTTCGCGCAGTTCTGCCCAGGTGCAAAAGGCAGCTTTTTCACGGAAAGTATCACCTTGCATGGCGTCTGCCTGGGGCACGGCCAGCCGGATTTCAGGGGAAAGTGTGGTGGATTCCACAATGAAGGCCGTGGGCACCGCCAGCACCGCCCGCAGGGAATGTTTTATTAGCAGGGGAAAGACGCGGAAATAAAAATCGGCGTAGGCGTCATCAAAGGTCAGGCAGACATTCAGCCGTCGGGGAGGCAACGGATCACCCGGCAAAACAAAATTGGCGCGGGTGCGGAGGGTGGAAAAATGGGATTCGAGAACTTCCGGTGGGTTGCCCAAGCCCAAGTGAGGTGGGGCTGCCCGGTGATACATCAGAATCAGGAGCATGTTTATTTCCGCAGATGCTGGTTGGCTTCCATCAACTTGACGTACTTGTAATACACGCCCTGGGAATTGGCGGCGGAAATGATAAAGCCTTCGCGGCCGCTCAGGAAGCCTAGCTGAAAGAAATAATGTTTCAAGAACGACCAGCCGGAGCGGGAGACGGCTTTGGTCAGGGAGGAGGTTTTGATTCCCCGGTTTTCTTCGACGAACAGGTCGGAGTAACGCTGGATTTTGATCAGAAAATCCCCCGAGCCGGAAAAAGAATAGTGCAGGATGGGACCCTGCAGGGGGATTTCCCGTAAGCCTTCAGTAACGATCTTTTCGTGAACCCGGGCATTGGTGAAGGTAGTCCGTTTACGATTAAACAGCCGGACATGGCGGTCGGGATACCAGCCACAGTGGCGGATCCATTTTCCATTAAAGTAGTTTTTAAGCGAAACAGAATAGACGGCTCCGTCATCCGCAGGGAGGGATTGGATCTCAGCCGCCAACTCGGGTGAAACGACTTCGTCGCTATCCACCGAGAAAATCCAGTCTTGCAGGGCCAAGGAGCTAGCCTTGTTATGCATAGGGCCAAACCCCAAGAAAGCCGTCTCAAAAATACGGACATTGGTGAATTTTCGGGCAATGTTCAGAGTTTCATCACGGGAACCGGAATCCAAGACCACGACATCATCGAAACAACGCAAAGCGTCCAGCACTTTTTCCAAGTGCCTAGCGCTGTTGAACGTGAGAATAGTAATACTGACCCGGATCATGGCCTGTTTCGAGTTGGAATCTAATTCATTTAAGTCTCGCTAAAAGCGGTGGCAAGTCAAGCTCACCATGGATAAGAGTGGGCAGTATATGTTTATGGGGATGGAGGGCGCGGAAAGGTGTGACTGGGAGCGTGCCAGTGCCGGGTTGGGTCCCTTTTCGGCCAGCCTAGGAAATCCAATCGACAGCAAACCGGGTTTTGGCTACCTTGCCAGCCATGAAAGTTTTGTTCCTAAACGGGCCGAACTTGAATCTGCTCGGTAGCCGTGAACCGGAGATTTATGGGCGTCTGACGCTGGCGGATATTGAGGCGGAGGTTCGGGCGCGGGCTGGTGAAATGAAGGTGGAGTTAGATTTCCGGCAATCGAATCAGGAAGGAGAGCTGGTCAGTTGGATTCAGGAGGCCAAGGGGAAGTTTCAGGTGATCGTTCTCAATGCCGCCGCCTATACCCATACAAGTGTCGCCTTGCGCGATGCCATCTCAGCCACCGGGGTCCCCACCATTGAAATTCACCTTTCGAATATTCATGCCCGGGAAGAGTTCCGGCACAAGTCGCTCATCGCGCCGGTTTGCCGGGGGCAAATTTGTGGTTTTGGGGTAAAATCCTACATTTTAGGCTTGGAAGCGGCAGTTTACGTTAAAGAAGCCACAAAATAGGGCTATAACCGGCAGAAATCACAGGCCTAGATTGCCAATTTAGAACTTGACGTTTCCAATAGGCGAAATACAATCTGACAAACCTAGTTTTACCGTTTAGTGGTTTTGTGTCGAAATGGTTAAGATTTTGGGAAAAAACGCAATTTTTTAACGACTTTAACGAAAAACGAACCGTGGACCTCAAAGATATCAAAGCCATCATTGATTTGATGAAGAAGAACTCCATCACGGAGTTTGAATTGGAAGAGAAGGATTCGAAACTGCGTCTCAAGCGTGGGTTGAATGGCGGTTCGCCGGCGGCACAAACCGAAGAAGTGACCTCGTATGTTCCAGTGTCGGTGGCGGCACCCGCGGTCTCTGCGACGACGGCGGCCGCAGCTGCGGCGGCGCAAGCCAGCACGGGAGAAACCAATATCAAATCGCCGATGATCGGTACGTTCTATCGTTCACCGTCACCCGAGGCGGGAGCCTATGTGGAAGTCGGGACCGAAGTGAGCCCAGACACCATTGTCTGCATCATCGAGGCCATGAAGGTCATGAACGAGATCAAGGCCGAGGTGCGCGGGGTCATTACCCAGATTCTTTCCGACAACAGCAAGCCGGTTGAGTTTGGTCAGCCCCTGTTTAAAGTCCGGCCGCTGTAAGGGTTCATCCGTTTTCATCATGTTCGAAAAAGTACTGGTAGCCAACCGTGGGGAAATCGCCGTTCGGATCATCCGGGCGTGCAAGGAACTTAACATCCGGACAGTCGCGGTTTATTCCGAAGTGGATGCTAATTCCATGCATGTGCAGATGGCCGATGAGGCGATTTGCATCGGTCCGGCGGCTTCCTCCGACAGCTATCTGAGGATTGACCGGCTGATCAGCGCGGCGGAAATCACGGATGTGGATGCCATTCACCCCGGCTACGGATTTCTGTCCGAAAACTCCCATTTTGCAGAAGTTTGCGAGAGCTGCAACATTCGCTTTATCGGACCCAGTTCGCGGGCGATGAATGCGCTGTCGGACAAGGCGGTCAGCCGGGCTCTCGCCAAGAAGGCCGGCGTTGAGACTCCGCCCGGTTCCGAAGGCACGGTGGAGAATGAGAAGGAAGCCCTGACCGTGGCCAAACGAATCGGCTATCCGGTCATGATCAAGGCGGTGGCGGGTGGTGGCGGGCGCGGCATGCGCATTGCCCACAACGATGTTTCGCTGGTCAAAGGCTATCATACGGCGCGGTCCGAGGCGGAAAAGTGCTTTGGCAATTCCGGAGTTTACATCGAGAAATACATCGAGAATCCCCATCACATCGAAATTCAGATTCTGGGCGATAACAAAGGCCGAATCATTCATTTGGGCGAACGTGATTGCTCGGTGCAGCGCCGTAACCAGAAATTGATCGAGGAATCGCCTTCCCCGTTGCTGGAGCATAAGTTCCGCAAGTTGCGCGATAAAATCGGCAAGGCCGCGGTACGCATTGCGGAGGCGGCGCGCTATACGAATGCGGGTACGGTGGAATTCATCGTGGATGACAACGGGAATTATTACTTCCTGGAGGTCAACAAGCGCATTCAGGTGGAACATCCGGTCACGGAAGAGGTTACCGGCATTGATTTGGTGCGTTATCAGATTGAACTGGCGATGGGTGAACCGCTACGTCATTCGCAAGGGGACATCGAAATCAAGGGCCACGCCATCGAATGCCGCATCAATGCGGAAGATCCCTTTGGGGATTTCCGGCCCAGTCCGGGTCGTATTGAGATGTATTACCAGCCGGGCGGCCGGGGTGTGCGGGTGGATACCCATGCTTATGCCGGATACTCGATTCCGCCGACCTACGACTCCATGATTGGCAAGCTGATCGTGAAAGGTGCCGACCGCCGCGAGGCGATTGACCGGATGAACCGGGCCTTGAATGAGTTCATGATCACGGGGGTCAAGACCACGATCGGCTTCCAGCAGGCCATCATGCAGGATCCCAATTTCCGCCGCGGGGTTTATTCCACGAATTTTGTCGAACAGTTTCTGGGCGGTGCCCGCTACGAACTGATCGAGGAAAAAACCTGATTGACTTGGCGGTGGCTTTTGCTAAAAAAAGATCCGTCTCGTTCAAAGAACGAACGTGGTGTCAGTACGAGATTGTCCGTGAATAGCAAAACTTAAACGACATTCAGCGATCCTGCCAACGCAGTCCTCCCACCCGATTTTTGAGCGTAACCTACTATGAGCCAAGCCAGATTATTCGTGGGCAATCTGTCCTACCAGACCGGCGAAACCGACCTGCAGGACTACTTCGCCCAAGCCGGTTCCGTATTATCCGTAAACCTCATGCTGGACAAGATGACCGGCAAATCCCGCGGATTTGCCTTCGTTGAATTTGCCACGCCAGAGGAGGCGCAGAAAGCCATTGACCAGTTGCACGACCAGGATTTTCAGGGCCGCAAAATCACCGTGAATGTGGCCCGGCCGCGTGAGGAACGCGCGCCGCGTGAACGCTTTGGCGGCGGCGGTGGTGGCGGCGGTGGTGGTGAACGCCGCGAACGCTATGATCGCGATGACCGTGGTGGTGACCGCGGCGATCGGGGCGAACGCCGAGAGCGCTATTGAATTGTTGCCAGATTTCGCCGGACCGGCCTTGGGGCCGGTCCGGCAGCTTCCTTGCCAGCGGCAGCGGAACGGGGTTCCGTTTAATGCTGTCCAATTTTTTATTCCTTTAATCAGCCCAAGCTTGCCTTTGGACTGTTTGCTTTTAATTCTAAGGCATGCGTCATTATGATTTCCGGCCGGCGTTGGTGGAGTACATCCGTGAGCAGGCGAAGCCAGTGGACAAGTATAGCCACCAGTCCCGGCTCTATGAATTGACCCGCCAGATCGGCGCGGGATTGGATTACGATGACGACGTCGTTTTTGCCGCCGTCTGGTTGCATGACTTAGGGGTCTTTGTGGGTCATCGTCCCGAGGAACCGGTAGCGCTGGCGGCTTGGGACTGCGTGGCCTATGCCATGCAGCAGGCCCCGAAAGTTTTGGCCGGCATTGCGTTTCCCGCCGAAA
>CAIJGS010000176.1 GCA_903820285.1 uncultured Verrucomicrobia subdivision 3 bacterium
AACACGCACCAGCGGCGCAGGGGGGAGGGGCGTGGGTTTCTCATGTGGCCGGGTCAGGAGCAGGGGTTGAGAAACACCCGGTAATAACGCTGGGGCGTATTCGTGGGATGAGTGGCGGTGGCCGGTGGCCCGTAATCCACCCATTGCACCCAATTGGCCGGGGCTTTGATGGGAGGCAGGATCATCTGGGCGTTGGAAAATAGCACGTTATCGGCGTAGACAATGGTGTAATTGGTGCCGGCAACGGCAGGGAATTCGATCATGATGTTGCCGTTGGTCTGGCGGAGGATATAGGCGTTATTGGTGGCGATGGTACTGGCGGCGGCCGGGGGAGTGAGAGCGGGCATGACCACGGCCTCGGCCTGCAACTGGCTGTTGCTAAAGGCAAAGACGCTGCGGGAGACAGAATAGTACTGGAGGAGCAGGCTTACCTTTTGGTTGACGGCCAGAGCTGCGGGGCTGGTGACAAAAGGATTGCCGTTGTTGGTGCCGGTGGCGTTGAAGAGCCGGTTGGTTAGGCCGCTGACCACCACGCGCACGGCCGGGGCGCTGCCGGGGCCGGCATTGGTCACCAGAATGGTCTGTTCTATCAGCCCGTTCTGGGGGTTCAGCTTCTGCGGTGAGTTGGTAACGACCACGAGTGCCGTGGCCGGGTAGTCAGATATGGCCAGGTTGGTGAAAATAACGTTATTGTTCGTGTTGGGGTCCTGCAGGCTTTGAGCACCAATAGCCAGGCCGAGGGTATATATGCCACTGTTCGTTGGCTGGAAGGTCAGCCGGAATTGCTGGGAACTGCCGCTGTTCAGGGTGCCAAGACTGAAATAGAGGATGTTGCTGATGATGGTGGGTGCCGGATTCGTGGGTGATAGGCTGAGCAATTTCAATCCTGGCGGCAAAGTGTCACCCAAAACTACGGAGGTGACATTGCCGGGGCCAGCATTGGAGACAACCATGCCATATGTCAGCCAGTCATTCACATATGCGAACGGGGTGTAGTTGGTAAACGCCACGGAAAGGTCGGCCTGCGCATTGATGACCTGGGTGAGCAGGTTGGTGGTGGCAGTGTTGGTGCCAAAGCAGTTAAGCACCACTGTGTTGGTCAGCGTTCCCAAGGTTTGAGGGATGACCGTGAAGTAAACCTGCAGACCATTAGTGAGGTAACTGATGGTTCCGAGATTGAAGATGATGGTGTTGGTGGTATCAGAGGAATAATACGCCGAGCCCTGAGGACTGTTAAAGTTCGTGGTAGCCACTATCGGGCTGGAGAAAGTATTGGTAATGACGACGTTTTGCAGGTTGATCCCCACGTTGTTGGTGAGGGTAAACGTGTAGGTGACGGTGTTGGTCTGGACGATCTGGTTGGTGGAAACGGTGGCGTTAAATGTGATAATAGGCGTGTCGGCCCGGACGCTTAAAGCGCCAAAGGCCAGCACGATCAGCGTCCACAGCCGCCAACTAAAAATGAACTTCATCGGAATTTGATCAAACGGTACTGATAGTTATTAACCACCAGCCTGCGAAAGTTTCGGTCGAATGGCAAGCCGGGGGCGCTTGCCGGAGGACGAAGATGGAGGGTTGAGGGTGGAAGATGGCCGGGAAAACTGCGGCTGAGAACTGTAGACGGAAGGTTTTTTGCCATTTGTGGTTGGATGCCTTGATAACCCTTGATAACCCTTGATAACCCTTGATTGCGGAAACATCCAACACCCAACATCGAACGCCCAACATCCAATGACCGGCGCTTGGTATGTTCGAACGGCACAGCCATGAGGGGGCTTTCAGAGGGGAGAGATATGGGGCGAAATCCAAGGCAAGTGGGATTTTGGGGCGGTTGGCCCAGGACCGCCTGAAGGCGGAACTCCGAACGGGGAGGGCCAAAGAACGTGTTTATAGAGTTGAACCAACGCCATGAATTGTTACGTTGCTGGCATGGCAAAACCGGCGGGTGAGAAAACGAAGAGTGCTTTGGATGACGTCATTGGCGTTGCGCTGCTATTTGCGGCGCTGCTGGTGTTTGTGGCGCAGTTGTCTTTTGACCGGTACGACCTGTCGTCGGTCCGAATTCCGGCCAACCGGGAGATTCACAACTGGATCGGCGTCGTGGGGGCATATCTGGCGTGGTTCACGTTTCTGCCTTTGGGGGTGGCGGCTTACCTGTTGCCGTTGAATTTCATCGCGTTTGGCTTGGCCTACCTGCTTAATTTCCCCGCCCACCTGCGGGAACGCATCCGGTGGTCGGTGATGTGGTCGTTTATTCTGCTGTTTTCCCTGTCTGGCGTGGTTTATATTCTGGATGTCCACGGCCTGGCTGGCTATGCGCGGGAGGGGATGAATACCATGAGCGCCGGTGGGTTCGTCGGCTGGGGGCTCTACCGATACCTTTTTCACATGGTGGGCACGATTGGCGCCTCCATCATTTACACCTCGCTAATGCTGATCAGCCTGCTCTTTTTGACCAATTTTCAATTGGGGCACTGGATTCGGGCTTTTGTCTTCAAAGAACCGTCCGAGGCGGCGGAAGCATCCGGGGATAAATCCAAGGAAGAAATTGAATTGGAAAAGCGGGCGCGGGAACTGGAGAAACAGAAGCGCAAACTGGAGGAGGAAGTGGCCAAATCCGGCGGTGCTGTTGTGGCCGCCGGTGCGGTCGCTGCCGGAGTAGCCGATGGGCCCGCTGCCGCCGCCTTGGGCGCGGATATGAAGCCGGTGCCCGAACCGATGGTGCGCGATCTCAGCGTGCCCCAGAACCAGGCCCAGAATCAGGGCAAAGGCCCGCGCCTGCGCAAGACCACCTTGCCCGAATCGGCTAACAAGCCGGCGGGAGTGGACCCTGTGGAAGTGGGGGAAGTCATTCCGGCAGAAGAAATTCACGCGGCGGCCACCACGGACGATATTTTGGGCCGTAAAAAGCCGGTCACGGACAAGGCGGATCCGGCCCAGCCGGAAGCGGCGGAAGTGGTCGCGGACGAGGCCAAGCCGGGCGCACCGAAGATCAACCCGGTGGTCACCATTGCGGATGGTACCGTGCCCGCACCCCGGCCCAAATTGCTGCCCAAGAAACCGAAGCCCATGACCGTGGCCTCGGTTCCCTTGATTGGCAATTATCAGTTGCCGCCGATGGATTTTCTCCAGCACCCGGACATGACGCTGAAGCCCACGGAGTCCAAGGAGGAGTTGATGGCCAATGCGCGGCTGATGCAGCAGACGCTGGCGCAGTTCGACATCGAAGTGTCGCTGGGCGACATCACCAAGGGCCCGACCATTACGCGGTACGAATTACACCCGGCGCCGGGCGTGAAGCTGGAAAAAATCCTGGGTCTGTCCAACAATCTGGCGGCGGCGCTCAAGGCGGAACGCATTCATATTCTCGCGCCGGTGCCCGGGAAAAGTTCCGTGGGCGTGGAAGTGCCCAATGCCGTGAAGACGAAGGTCATCATGCGCGACCTGTTCGAGTCGGATGAATGGCGCAACACCAAGGCGCGTATTCCCATTGCACTGGGCAAGGACGTTTACGGCCATCCCATCATTGCGGACCTGGCGGAAATGCCGCATTTGCTCATCGCCGGCAGTACGGGTTCGGGCAAGTCAGTTTGTATCAATTCCGTCATCGCTTCGCTGCTTTACCGGTTTTCACCGGACCAATTGCGCTTTGTGATGATCGATCCCAAGGTCGTGGAACTTCAGCAGTACAATGCGCTGCCGCACCTGGTTGTGCCGGTGGTGACCGATCCCAAGAAAGTCATTCTTGCGCTGCGTTGGGTGGTGAACGAAATGGAAAAGCGCTACCAGATTTTTGCCCGGGTGGGCGTACGCAACATCAAGGCATTTAACGAACGGCCGAACAAGAAACTTGTGCCGCAGGAGCCCGAATTGCCGCTGACGGCGAAAAAGGAAAAAGTCGAGGCCGGCGCGGATGGTTTTGCCGTGGAAGTGGACGAACAGATTGTGGTGCCGCGCGACGAGGACATCATCATTCCGGAAAAGCTGTCGTACATCGTGGTGATCATTGACGAGTTGGCTGACCTCATGCTGGTGGCGCCGGCGGATGTGGAAATGGCGATTGCGCGCATCACGCAGATGGCGCGTGCGGCGGGCATTCATTGCATTGTCGCGACGCAGCGGCCGTCCGTGGACGTCATCACGGGCGTAATCAAAGCGAACATCCCGGCGCGCATTGCGTTCCAGGTGGCGAGCCGGGTGGATTCGCGGACGATTCTGGATGCCATGGGCGCGGACAAATTACTGGGCAAGGGTGATATGCTTTACCTGCCGCCCGGCTCGGCCAAGCTGAACCGCGCGCAGGGCGCGCTGATCACGGACCAGGAATTGCAGAGCATCGTGGACTTCATCGCCAAGCAGGGCAAGCCCAGCTACGAAATGGAGATACACCAGCAGCTCTCCAAGCCCAGCGTGAACACGGACGTGGAAAGCGGCATTGACGAGGATGAGGAAATCATTCAGCAGTGCATTGAAGTCATCCGCAGCGAGCAAAAGGCCAGCGTATCGCTCATGCAGCGCCGCCTGCGCCTCGGCTACACCCGCGCGGCGCGGATCATGGACGAACTCGAAGGCCGCGGCATTGTCGGTCCCAGCAAAGGCGCGGAGCCGCGTGACATCTTAATTGACTTGGATGGCGAGGGTCATGATGGGGGCGGGCAGTCGGCGGTGTAAGGCGGGGGCATATGAACCGGCGGCTGGCATTTCTGCTTTCGGTTGGCGCGATTCTGGTTATGAACGCGGCGCTATATTGGGCGCAGCAGTCAGAGCGCGACTGGCGAACACTTTTCAGTTCGCAGCCTGTTTTCGAAGGAAAGACGACCACCTATTGGCTGGAGCAATGGCAGCTGCAGGGAGGACAGCGCAATGTGGGTGCCAAAACGGCAATACGGGCAATTGGGGCCAAAGGCATTCCGGTGCTGATCCAATGGATTCGCAGGTCGCCCAATTTTGGCTATGGTTTGAATTATCCCATAATAGCCGACCAGGTGTTTGAGGAGTTAGGTCCGGAGGCGGCACCGGCGATTCCAGAGCTCATCAAAATCATTGGGCAGAATAGGGACTACGCGGAGACTGCGCTGGTATCCATTGGCAAACCGGCCGTGCCGCTGCTGGCTGAACGGTTGGTACAGACGCTTGCGGATACCAATTATCCGTTTTACAAGGGCATACGCCGGATGGAGGTTCGCAAGACCAGCGGCTATTATGTCCGGAACTGCATCCTAAATACCTTGGAACAGATGGGCACCAATGCCGAGGCGGCTTTGCCGGCCCTGATCACCGTGGTGTCCACCCCGCTGCCAGATTTTCGTTTCTACATTTACCGGCACAATCCCAGTAAAACCTTGGCCATGGTGGGCCGGAATCATCCTGAAACCGTCGTGCCCGTGTTATTGCGAACCTTTGCCGGTCCGCCGGCGGGGCGGGGGCAGGTCGCGCAAGCTATGATGACATGGGATACGAATCAGGCGGTGGCATTTTTGCCGGTTCTGCTGCGGGGCATCAACGACGGGACAACAGATGATGAAAATCGCATTGCGATCGCAGAGGCGCTGGCAACGGTCGGAAGAAAACAGCCGGAGGCGGTGGTGCCCGAATTGATCCGGGCGTTCACCAACAGTGCGGTCAGTTATCGCAGCCGTATCGCTCATTCGCTCGCCGAGTTTGGGCCGGCGGCGCGTTCGGCCCTGCCGGTGTTGCTGGCTGCCAGCCATGGTCAGGATTTGAATTTGCGGCGGGAAGCCGCCGTGGCGGCCAAAATCGTCGCACCAGATAATTCGGAGGCCTTGGTGCCACTCATCAAGGAAATTAACTACACCGAGGATTACCGGCAGCCGGCGATTTATGCCTTGGGACAATTGGGGACCAATGCCTTGCCGGCGGTACCGGCCCTGCTCAAATGCCTGGATCATCCCCACACCCAGACCCGGGTGGATGCGATCCGCGCATTAAATGACATTGGGGTATCCTCAGATGAATATATCTCAACATTGGGGGACAATTTAGCATGCACCAATCGAACTGTGGCCGAGTTAGCGGACGAAACTTTGGTAAACTTGGCTGGCCATTGCCAATGGGCATATGTGACATTGTTAAAAAAGGGGATGTGCGGTCCGGTTTCCCGAGAGGATCATAGCCGGATCAAAGAACAGCTGGTGACCATTGCCAGGGCCAACCCGGATTTTTTGCGCTTCTGCATGGGGGTTACCAATGCGAACGAATATTACGCGGTTACGACCATTTTTCAGGAAGTGTATCCGGGCGAGCCGAGCGGGGTTCGACAACCCGAGCCAATGAAGACCAATGCGGATCAATCCGGCCTGCGGTATCCGAACTCGGCAACGCCGGTTCTGCGGTTGCAATAATCGGTCGGGTGGTTCTGGCTCGGGGCGGGATTTTTGCCAAGCTAGTGATTCAAATCTTCCCGGACAAAAACAATCAGGCCCGCGACAAACATTACCAGGCCATAGGTGCCGGAGAGCGCGATCATTTTCCAGACTTCGGGCTGCCATTGGTAGTCCATGCCCTGCGCGAGTTGCTGGAGCATGATCCAGGAGAAGCCGATGTCCTTGGTGAAAATCCACGCATCCAGGCCCACGAGATGTTTGGTGAAATCAATGATGAAGAGTGTGCTGATGCCGACGGCCACGGCGGCCCCGGGGCTGCGAATGATGGTGGAGATGAATAGGCCAAATAGGGATAGCGCGGCCAGCGGAATCCAACTTAGCGCGAAACCGAGCAGGAACTCGTGCAGGACCCGTGACTGGCCATAGATGGGGCCGTAAGAGTCGTTCACCGCTCCGAAATGATAATGGATGCTGGCCAGCGCCATGGAAAAGAGCAGCGCCGCCAGTGACAGCACCAGCATGTAAATCAATCCGATCACGGCTTTGGCGAGATACAGTTCCCACCGGTGGATGGGGGCGGCCAGCGCGGCGCGGATGGTGCCGGTGCCGGTTTCCTCCGCCAGCAGCATGGCGGAAAAAACGATGATGAAAATCGGGCCAAGATCCGAGAACACCACTTGCATGGAAAACGCGACATAGCCCCAGGCATTGGCGGTGGCGGCACTACTGAGCCGGCCGGCCACAAAATAAATCACCACGCACAGCAGTGCCATGGCGGCAATGCCGAAGTAAGGCAGCTTGCGCCGCAGGGCCTTGGTGAATTCGTTGCGCAACAACGGGAGCAAGGGATCAGGCATGCGGTTTGTCTCCCGTGATGGAAAGGAAAAATTCCTTCAGGTTTTTCTGTTTGGGAATGAGGGCGGAAACCCGGAATCCCTCCGCTTGCAGGCAATGATTCAGCCAGGCGGAATCGTCGCTGGCCAGGGTGATTTCCAGCGTGTCGGACGAAATGGATTCGACGTTTCGGATTTGTTCATGGCGGCGCCGGAAATCATCACCCGGCAAGGGGCCAGGAAAGGTCACGCGCACCACGCGTTCATGCGGTTTAAGCAGTTCCCGGACATTGCCGGAGGCGACCAACTGGCCGTGATTGATCACGCAGACGGTGTCGCAAAACTCTTCGATCTCGGACATGAGATGGCTGGAGATGAATATGGTGAGGCCGTCGCTTCTGACTTTCTCGCGCAGGAAGGAGAGCACTTCCTCGGTGCCCTCGGGATCCAAACCGTTGGTCGGTTCATCCAGGATCAGGAGCCGGGGGCGGCCCAGCATGGCCCGGCCGATGCCGAGGCGCTGGCGCATGCCCGTTGAGTAAATTTGCACCCGGTCATGCTGGCGGGCGGCGAGGCCGACGCGTTCCAAGATTTCGTCGATTTCGCGGCTGGAAACGTTTTCCCGCAACGGGGCGGCCAGTTCGAGATTTTTGCGGCCGGAGAGGTAATCGTAAAACGCGGGTGATTCCACGGACAGGCCCACCGGGCGGATGGCCTTTTTATAGTCCTGCCAGATGTCCGTACCGAAAATGCGGATATGGCCCGAGCTCGGCCGGACCAGCCGGGGAATCATGTAGAGCGTCGTGCTTTTGCCAGCGCCATTGGGGCCCAGAAAACCGGCCATGACGCCGGGCTTGATTTCCAGTGAGAGCTGATTGACCGCCAGATGCCGGCCAAATCGCTTGGACACGTTTTCCAAAACCAGCGCTGGCGGTGTTTCGGTCATGGGTTGGTATTGGCTTGGTTGGTTTGCGACAGGAAAATAAACATGCGCGGGTCATCGAAACCCCGCAAGACAATATCGGCGCGGCCATCGCCGTTCAGGTCGCCGATTTCAAAATTGCCGGACACGGGTGACACGAAAGACATTGAAGGTTTTGGCTGGAACCAGGTGCCGTCATTCGTGCTGGCATAAACATCCCATTCGGTGGAGGTTCGCTGGACCACAAAATCGGGCCGGCCATCGCCGGTGAAATCGCCGCAAATAAACAGCGGCCATTCACCCAAGACGTCCGCCGGCAGGACACAGGTGACTTCGGCGGATCCGTCCGGACTGCGGGAAAAACCATCA
Source organism: uncultured Verrucomicrobia subdivision 3 bacterium (assembly GCA_903820285.1). GTDB lineage: Bacteria > Verrucomicrobiota > Verrucomicrobiia > Limisphaerales > UBA11358 > UBA11358. Next base: position 8,469 of record CAIJGS010000176.1, read on the forward strand.
TGACCGTACGTCCGGATATTCAGCGACCAGCGCAGGCCGCGGGACAAGGCCATGTCCACCAAACTGCCCACGGAGATGACGGTGCTTTTCAACTCCAACAGGACCAGTTCGTACGTGCCATCGCCTTTGAGATCCGCGAAGGGCGAAACGCGGTCGGTGGAACCGGCGGGGATGGGGAAGCCGCGACAGTGGAGCACCTGATTGGGATGCTCTGGTAATTTGCCATCCGCGCCGCGCAGGAAGACATAAACATCGGTGCGAAACTGCACCTCCCCGACCACCTGCCAGAGGATGAGATCCGTGCGGCCATCGCCATTGAGATCCACCTGAGTGATGCCGGGCTGATGCCAGGGGCCGGTGGCCTTTTTCAGGTCGGCAATGATTTTGCCGATGGCCTCGTTTTCCGGCGTTTCATCGGCGGCCCGTTGGAATTTGGGGCCCCGGGTTTTTCCCGGCAACCCGGTTTCTTCGGTTGGTGATTTTGACCAGTGGGTTGCCTGGGTTTGCAGGCGGCGGGCCGAGCTGGCACCCAAAGTCCATTCGTTGCGTGTCTCGTACCAGTTGTCTTGATTGGCGGAAAAGGGCACCGGTTCTCCGGGAATCCATTCGTAGGCGGCATTTCGATGATACAGCACATAGTTCGTTGCGTTAATCACCGGGATGGCGGCGTTGGTGGGCAGGGTCACCAGCAGGGGCGGATCGTCGTTGGTAAAAATTTGGGCGGTCCGGATGAGGGATCGCGGTTGGGTTTCAAATACACTGTTGTCTTGGCGGTAATAAACCAGCCCGCTGGCGGTGGATAGCAGCAGTTCCAGTCCGGGATGGACATCCACATCGTAGGGGGCAATCCAGGCGGTTTGTGGGGGAAGCTCGATGATCTGATCCGGGGTGTTGGTGAAACCGGCCGCCCGCTGGCGGAAAATCAGCAGTTTCCGCTCCACAGGATCCAAGGCCAGTAAATCGGAGCGTCCGGACGGGTCAAGCCGGGCAAAATGGGCGGCACTGGCGCTGACGTTGGCGGGCAGCGTGATCAACTGACAGGCGAACGCATTGGTGCCCGCGCGCCCGGCTTGGGCGGCCAGCAAAACCAGGGCGGTGGTCAGAAGCAATACGCGCATGGGGTTATGGTTTCTGGCTGGTGAAGATCCGGAAGAGATTCCGTTCCTGGACCCGGACAATGAGATCGCTGAGGCCATCGTCATTGAGATCTTTTACGTCGAACGAGTCAACGGGTTCGGGGCATTTGAAGCGAAAATCCGGACTGGAACTGAAGCCTTGTTCCCGGGAGAGGAAACAGTAAACGGAGATTTCATCGCTGTGATCCCGGGCGAGGAGATCCTTTTTGCCGTCGCCGTTAAAATCGCCATTCAGATTCACGTACCGCTCGTAATAAAGGCGGCGCTCCGAACTGGTGAGAAATCCGCGATGAAAATGAATGGCCACATTTCGCTGAAAGTCGGCTTCTTGGGGAAAACCGGTGCCGGGTTGGTAATAGTAGAATTTCAGGTTCAGGTCCAGCTGTTCAGTGGTGATCATGTTACGGGCACCTTCCCGGGTATTGATGGGAATGTTGCCGGTGACCATGTCCATGAAGCCATCGCCGTCCACGTCCGAAACGGGCAGGGCGGAGGACCAGTCATTTTTGCGGAACACCTGTTGCGGCTCTGCGGGTATCCGGCCGTGTTCATCGGCCAGGTAGAGGGCCACGAGCACTTTGCCGGAGCGCAGGCCGGGCACGAAGAATGGTTCGTCGGAGACGGTGCTCTTAATGAGATCAATCCGGCCATCGTGGTTGATATCCTGCCAGCACAGGGTGGTGCGCCAGTCGGGTTTGTTTGTGTAATTTAACGACGGTTCCTGGGCAAAAAGGCCATTGGTCGATTGCAGGTAAAGGTTGAAGATCTGGTGGCCACCGGCGGCTTCGCGCATGACCATGAGATCGTCGCGCCCGTCTCCATTTACGTCGCTCAGGCTGAGGTTGAGGCTGAAGGAACTGGAATAGCCGGGATTGGTCACCAGCGGCCGGATATGGGAATCCACGGTGTGGCCGATGAATTGGGCCTGGTGCCAGTCGGCTTGATGCTGCCAGACCTGCAAGCCGTCGGCGGTCGGCACCAGCAGCAGCGGCCAGGCCGTGCCCGTTTCCGCTGAGAACGAATCATTGATGACCGGCAATTCTTTCAACTGAGTGGGAATAATCGTTGGCTGTTGGATGATTTGCGAACGTTCCGGCGGAGTGGTCCGGTTGGTGAAATCCAGTTCCGTAACACCTTCGCTGGTCAGGAGCAGCAGGCTGTCGGCGGTTTTTCCCAGCCGGGCGGGCCAGATCATGGCCGGGCCAGTCAGCCGGTATTGTTGCTGCGGCTGGCGGGGGAAGCCGGTTTTGGCATCCTGATAATAAACGGAGAGATTCAAGCCATCAATCAGGACGGCATCTTTTAGGTGGTCGCCATCGAGATCGGCAAACAGGATTTCCGTCCCGGCGCCCTCGATTTCACTGGATATGAAGATGGGTTTGGCGATGGCCGCCGGTTTAACCAGCAGAATGAGAACCAGGACGAACGGCAGGATTGGTCGCAGACCGGTCATTGATGCTGCCTCATTTTCTCCAAATCCGGCCCGACTGCACGGAAAATAATGTCGGGCCGGCCCGCCCGGCGGGAAAAAACCATTTACAAGGTTGCCACGGCCGCCAAAAACCTTTATCTAGAGGGCGAATGCCAACGGTTGCCGAACAACTCCGCGTCGCGCGCGAGGCCAAAAATCTCACGATTGAGCAGCTGGCCGAGACGACCAAAATCCGCTCGGATCATCTCCGGGCGCTGGAAGAAGGAAACTTTAACGTTTTCTCCGCACCCATTTACATTCGTGGCACGGTTCGCATTTACTCCAACGCTCTGAAACTGGATACGGTTGCCGTGGTGGCCGCTTTGGATGCGGAACTTGGTCGCACTGAACGCTTCAGTGTGCCGCCGCCCCTGACGGATCAGAAGAAAACCATTCTGGATACGATCACCCTGGCGCTGGCCAAATTGAACTGGAAGATGGGGTTTGCCGGCCTGGGCATTATTATTGTTGTTTTGATTGTGGTCATGTCCTTGTGGACCTGGCATCACCACAAAAAGAGTGATCCGGTGAAAAACCTGCCGCCGGCGGTATACCGTCCGCCCACCTCCGGCGATACCCTGCCGCTGCCGAAGCATTGAGCCGGCAATAGATCCGGTGTTGGGCGTGGCTTGTTTGACTCGCCGGGCGGTTTTTGTCTTTTCCTCACCCAATTAAGGTACAAGATATCCATCCGGCGGATTTTTTTTGGCCGATTTGGTAATTAATTCTTCCACTTTTAAACCGCTTCTTTACGATATGGAGATTACTTAACAAAACTTACTATGGCTGCTGATACCTCCATCGTTAAACCCGTCGAAGCGCCGCCCCTCGCGCCGCTCCATTTCAAATCCAAACTGGCCGCCACGCCCACGAGTGCGCCCAAATATACTGCCACGGTGAAAAATGCCGCCGGAGCGGATGTCACCCTGGCGGATCCCCGCGCCACCCGCGCCCTGGTCGCCCTCATGGATGTCCATGCAGTGGTCGGTGGCGCCGCCTGCCATTGGGGCGGTCCGGCGGCGTTTGCAGAAATGAATGCGGCCATCCATGGCATCATGTTCGCCACCCAAGGGCGCGAATGGCATGAAGCCTTTAATTATGTGAACGATGCCGGACATGCCGAGAACGGCGTCTATGCTCTCCGCGCGCTGTATGGTTTTGATGGCATGACCTTTGACACGTTGAAAGGCTTCCGCAGCATTCACAGCAAGCTGACGGGGCATGGCGAATCGCACATTAATCCGGAAGGCGTGCTGCTGAGCAACGGTCCGCTGGGTTCCTCGCTGCCGCAGGCGCAGGGACTGGCGATTGGCGACAAAATTGCCGGCCGCAACCGCGTGACCATCTGCGTGGTCAGCGACGGCGCCAGCATGGAAGGCGAGGCCAAGGAATCGTTTGCGGCCATCCCCGGGCTGGCGGCAAAAGAACGGATGAACCCGTTCGTACTGCTCATTTCCGATAACGACACCAAACTGTCCGGCCGCATCACGAAGGATTCGTTTAGCATGCAGCCGTCGTTCTCGGCCATGTCCACACTCGGCTGGAGTGTGATTCATGTGCCGGAAGGCAACAATCTGGCGGAAGTCTATCTGGCGGTGGAGAAGGGCATTGCCGAGGCGAAGGCGAATCCGAGCCGCCCCATTTGCATTTTGTGCCGGACCATCAAGGGTTATGGCATCAAGGCGACTGAGGAAAATCTGGCCGGCGGCCATGGTTTCCCACTGGCCAGCGGTGAGAAGATTCTCGACTGGATGGTGGAGCTTTTCCGTGGCAGCACGGTGCCGCCCGAACTTTGGGCGTGGGCGCAATCGCTGCGCGCCGACTGGGAAAAGAAGGAAGCGGAGAAGAAAGCCAAGGCCGCCGCAGCGTCCGCCAATCCCGCACCGGCGGTGAAGAAGGACCAGGTCCAGACCGGTCTGGCGAAGGCCGCCATCCGGGCGGCGAAAGAAGGTCTGCCGGTTTATTCCGTTTCGGCGGATGTCCAGGGTTCCACCGGCATCAGCCTGTTTCAGAAAAGTTTTCCGGACCGTTTCATTGAGGTCGGCATTGCGGAGGCCAACATGATCAGTGTGGGTGCGGGGCTTTCGAAGTCCGGCTTCATTCCGATTGTGGATACATTCGGCCAGTTCGGCGTGACCAAGGGCAATCTGCCGCTGACCATGGCGGCGCTGTCGCAGGCGCCGGTGATTGCGATGTTCTCGCATGTCGGGTTCCAGGATGCGGCCGACGGGGCGTCGCATCAGGCCACGACGTACTTCGCGGCGACGAGTGCGATTCCGCATACGGTGGTGATTGCGCCGAGCTGCTCGGACGAGGCGGAATCGCTGATGTACCAGGCGATCAAGCAGGTGGCCGCCGACCGCGCGGCGGGCAAGGATGGCAACAGCTATCTGTTCTTTGTGGGCCGCGAGAATTATCCGCTGACGTGGATCGAGGGCGCGCAATATCCGTGGGGAAAGGCGCAGGTGCTTTCCACCGGCAGCGACGTGGTGCTGATTGGCTGCGGCGTGCTGGTGAACAAGGTGATTGAAGCCGGCAAACAGCTGGCGGCCCAGGGCGTGAAAGCCACGGTGATTAGCAATCCGTTTGTGAACCAGGTGGACCTCGAAACCATCGGCGCGGCTGTGAAGGCGTGCGGCGGCAAGGTGGTGACGATTGAAGATCATCAGGTGATCGGCGGCATGGGCGCTCAGGTGTCGCATGCCTTGTCCAATGCGGGCATTGCCCATTCCATCAAGACGCTGGGCATTCACAATGAGTTCGGCCAGTCGGCATATCTGGCGGAAGAGCTGTATGTGAAGCACGGGTTGACCGCGCCCAAAGTCGTCGAGGCGGCGCTGTCGCTGCTGGGACGCTAAGAATAATTAAAACAAAAACCGGCGTTGCCTTTGGAAGAGGGCAACGCCGGTTTTTTGCGGTGATATTGGCGGGGGTGGCGGCCGCTTTCTGACATCAACGGGGCGCCGGAATCCCCGTGTCCGGAGAAAGCGGTGGAGGGCCACCGCACTCCAAAACCTGGCGGAATTATACGCCGGTCTTCAGTTCCACGACGTCGTGGGGGGAGGCTTCACGCTGGCCGGCGGGGCTGACGCGGATGTAGCGGGCCTTGTCGCGGAGCTGGGCCAGGTTGGCGGCGCCGAGATAGCCCATGCCGCTCTGGATGCCGCCGATGAACTGGGCGAGGACGCGGTCCACCGAGCCGCAGGCTTCCTTGAGGGCTTCGATGCCTTCGGCGGCGAGCTTGCGGGTGGCATCGGCTTTTTCGTGGCCGTAACGGGCGGCGCTGCCGGCTTTCATGGCGGCGAGGCTGCCCATGCCGCGATATTGCTTGTAGAGTTTGCCGGCGATTTCCATGACGTCGCCGGGGGATTCGGTGCAGCCGGCAAAGATGCCGCCGCAGATCACGGCTTTGCTCAGGGTGAGGGCCTTCACGATGTCGCCAGACTTGGTGATGCCGCCGTCGGCAATGATGTTAACTTTCTTTTTGGCGGCGGCGCGGGAGCAAATGTATAGGGCGGTCATTTGCGGGATGCCCACGCCGGCGACGATGCGGGTGGTGCAGATGGAGCCGGGACCCTGGCCGATCTTGATGGCGCTCGCGCCGCAGTCCGCGAGATATTCCACACCGGCGGCACTGGTAACATTTCCGGCGATGAGGGGCAATTTCGGGAAGGCGTCGCGCAGGACTTTCACGGTATCGCCCACGCCTTTGCTGTGGCCGTGCGCGGTGGAGACGGCGATGACATCCACGCCGCGTTCCACAAGGGCGCCGACGTGGCTGAGAATGCGTTCGCGGTCAAGGCCCCCGAAGGCGTTGCGGGTGGCGGAAACGGCGGCGCCACAGACAAGGCGGAACTGGGCATCGCGGGCGGGTTTGAACTGGGCTTTGCGTTCGAGCGAAATGCGTTCCACATCGCTCATGGTAATGAGGCCGTGCAAAATATCCTGGTCATCCACCACGAGCAGTTTGTGGATGCCGAGGTGTTCGGTGAAAAATTTGTCAGCGCGGGCGATGGGGTCCTTGCCGAGTTCCTTGCGGGTAATGGTGTGAACCTGGGCGCGGGGTGTGAGGGCGTCGGCGACTTTCTTGCCGGCGTAGCGGGGTTTGACCACGTGGCCGGAGAGCAGGCCGACGAGGTGGCCTTTTTCGTCCACCACGGGGAAGGTGCTGAACCCGAATTTCTTTTCCTCGATGAACTTCAGGACATCGCCAATGAGCTGGTCGGGCGAAACTTTGATGGGGTCGGGGATGAGGCCTTGGACGTGGTATTTCACGCGGCTGACCTCGGAGAGTTGCTGCCGCTCGGGCATATTGTAATGGATGAGGCCGAGACCGCCGTTTAGCGCCATGGCGATGGCCATGCGCGATTCGGTGACGGTATCCATGTCGGCGGAGATAACGGGGATATTCAGGTTCAGACCGTCGGCCAGCGTGGTGTCCAGCTGGGTATCGCGGGGGAGAATCTCGGAATAAAGCGTGGCGAGGGTGATGTCGTCAAACGTCAGACCGACCTTGTGATTGGCGGTAAAAAAGGAATCCGCCGTCTGGTAGAAGGTGTCGTCCAAACTCGTGATGGAATTGCGCGTCGCTGCCATGTCAGAACATGCCGTTTGGAAGGGGGTTGTGGCAAGGAAAAACGAAGGATTGGGGGTGGCCGCATTTCTGGAAAATTGGCCCAAAACCAAACCCGCTTCCCAAAATCCTCCTGAAACCTTATACTCATAACCGCCGTCCATTGTTCCGGTATTGACAATTTATGACTATGAAAACCCTGATGCTTTTTGCCGCCATTCTGACCCTCCAGATCGTCTCCGCTGCTGCCGCCGGTTCCATCTACGATATCCCGCTCAAGGATATCGATGGCAAGGACACCACTCTCAAGCCCTATGCCGGCAAAGTGCTGCTGATCGTCAACGTCGCTTCCAAATGCGGTTTTACCCCGCAATATACCCAGTTGGAACGCCTGTATGGCCAGTACAAGGATCAGGGATTGGTCATTCTCGGCTTTCCCTGCAACCAGTTTGGCGGCCAGGAGCCCGGCACGGACGCGGAAATCAAGGAATTCTGCACGGGCACGTACAATGTCACATTTCCGATGTTCGACAAGTTGGAGGTGAATGGCGAACACCGCCATGCGCTCTACAATTTCCTCACTGGCACCGACTCCCCGTTCCCCGGCAAGATCGGCTGGAATTTTACCAAGTATTTGATTGGCCGCGACGGCACCATTCTGAACCGGTTCAACTCGCCGGTGAAACCGCTGTCGCCCGAGCTGACCGCTGCCGTTGAAAAGGCGCTCGCCGCCAAGTAATCCGGGTACCTTACAGGCGGGGTGCGTCCCTCCGGGTGCACTCCGCTGTGCGGTTGCCATGCTCATGAACTCCCGCCTCTGGTTCTGTCTCCTTGCCGGTTTGCTGCTGCATCTTGACGTGATCGCCGTGCCAAATACTCCGACAAAAGGCAAAATCCGCGTCCTTATCGTAGATGGATTCAGCAACCACGATTGGCGGCAGACCACCGATATTATCCGGCATATTCTGACGCCCTCCGGACTGTTCGAGGTATCCGTCAGCACCGCGCCCGAAACTACCAACGACCCCGCCTGGACTGCCTGGCATCCGCGGTTCACCGACTACGATGTCGTGATCCAGAACTGTAACGACATCAACCATGGCCCCGCTTGGCCGGCGGAGGTGAAAACGGATTTTGAAAAGTTCGTTCATAATGGCGGCGGGGTTTACATCTTTCATTCCGCCGAAAACGCCTTCGTCGGCTGGAAAGCTTACGAACAAATGGTCGGCCTCTGCTGGCGCAAGGCCGATTACGGCACCTCCATTCGGGTGAATGAAGACGGCACCTTGGTGAAAATTCCGCCGGGAGTCGGCGGCAACACCAGCCACGGCCATCGCAGCAATGTTCTGGTCACCCGCCTGGGTGAAGATCCCATTCATGCCGAAATGCCGCGCAGCTGGCTGAGTCCGGACATGGAAGTTTATTTTTATGCCCGCGGCCCGGCCAAAAATCTTACCGTCCTCGCCTATGCCCGTGATTCCAAGCCGGGGCAGGGGGTGCTTTGGCCCGTGGAATGGACCGTCCGCTACGGCAAGGGCCGCGTCTACGTCTCCACTTACGGCCACGTCTGGCTGGGCGATATCCAGCCGCCTGGCCTGCGTTGCGCCGCCGTGCAAACTATTATTCCCCGCGCTATTCAATGGCTGGCCAATCGTCCAGTGACCATCCCGGTGCCGGCGGATTTCCCCGGCACCAGCACGGTCTCACTAAGGCCGCCGTTTGAATTGACGGTGCCGGCGGGTGAGGCGGCCCAGAAATAAAACGGTTTTGCCCTCCATGGACGGCCGTCTTTTCACCATTTTCCGGACTTGACGCTTTCCGTCGAAAACCGTACCCTTTATCTATAATGATTAACAATTCACAGGTACTCCTGCTGGTAGTCGTCGTAGCCGACGGCGCCGTTGGTGCTTGTTGAATTGAAGATTTAACAAAAACCCACGGCTGGCAACGGTCGTGGGTTTTTTGTCAATAATCCGCGACGTGGCCGGTATAACGAAAGCGAAAGAGCACATGAGCAAAACGATAGCAGCACCAAAGAAAAAGAGCACCTCCGCCCGGGCCGAGGTCGGCGCAGCCATGTATGGCCGCGACATCCTCGTCGAAGCCCTTGAACGTGAAGGCGTTGAAGTCATGTTTGCGTACCCCGGCGGCGCGAGCATGGAAATCCATCAGTCGCTGACCAAGTCCAAGATCCGCACCATTCTGCCCCGCCATGAGCAGGGCGGCAGTTTTGCGGCGGAAGGCTATGCCCGCGTGACTGGCAAGGCCGGCGTGTGCATGACCACCAGCGGCCCCGGCGCCACGAACCTCGTGACGGCCATCGCCGATGCGTACATGGATTCCACCCCGCTTGTCTGCATTACCGGCCAGGTGAGCCAGGCCATGATCGGCCGCGGCGCTTTCCAGGAAACGGACATGATCGGCGTGACCCTGCCCATCGTGAAGCACAGCTATCTGGTGACGGATGTGAACGACATTCCGCGCATCGTGAAGGAAGCGTTCTACATCGCCCAATCCGGCCGCCCCGGTCCCGTGGTGATCGACGTGCCCAAGAACATTCAACAGGCCCGCACCCAGCCCGTCTGGCCGACCCTCGAGCAGATCAAGAAAGGTCTGCGCGGCTACACCCAGCCCGATTTGCGCGCCGATGAAGTGGCACTGAATGAAATCATCGGCTTGATTGAAAAAGCCGAGCGCCCCGTGCTGTATGTCGGCGGCGGCATCATCTCCAGCGGCGCGGCCGCGGAGTTGAAGAAGTTTGCCGAAGCCACCAACATTCCCGTTACCACCACGCTCATGGGCATCGGCGCGTTTCCTGAAACGCATCCGCTCTCTCTCCGCTGGCTGGGCATGCACGGTGCGGCGTTTGCCAACTGGGCGGTGAACGGTGAATACGAATATCGCAAGAACCCGGCTGACCCGACCGTGAAGATCAAGGACGGCGCGGACCTGCTGCTCTCCTTCGGCGTGCGGTTTGATGACCGCGTGACCGGCAAGTTCGAGGAATTTTGCAAGAACGGCACCATTGTCCACGTGGACATTGACGCCTCCGAGCTGAACAAGAACCGCAAGGCGCATCTGCCCGTCGTCGGCGACATCAAGGACGCCCTCACGCGTCTGAACAAGCTGATTGCAAAGCGCCCGCTCGAGAAGAAGCACACTGCGTGGCTCGCCCAGATTGACGAATGGAAGAAGAAAGGTCCGTTCGCCTACCGCATCACTCCCGAGATCGCCAACAGCGATCACATGAAGGATCACATGCAGGGCTCCGAGAACGAAGTCATCCTCCAGCAAATGGTCATCGAGACCCTGTATGAGCTCACCAAGGGCGATGCGTATATTACCACCGGCGTGGGCCAGCACCAGATGTGGGCCGCGCAATGGTACAAGTACAAGTTCCCGCGCCAGCTCGTCACGAGCGGCGGCCTGGGCTCCATGGGCTATGGCTATCCCGCCGCGCTCGGCGTGAAGGTGGCGCATCCCGACAAGCAGGTCATTGACATTGACGGCGACGGCTCCTTCCTGATGAACATTCAGGAACTGGCCACCGCCCACGTGGAAAAGATCGCCGCCAAGGCCATCATCCTGAACAATCAGCACCTCGGCATGGTCGTGCAATGGGACGACAATTTCTTCGCCGGCAACCGCGGTCACACCTACCTCGGCGATCCCGATGTCCGTGCGCAGATTTATCCCGACTACGTCCGGGTCTGCAATTCCTTCAATGTGAAATGCGAACGCGTGATGTTCAAGAAAGACCTCCGCGCCGCCATGCAGCGCATGCTGGATGCGGACGAACCCTACGTGCTCGACGTGGTGGTGCCCTACAGCACCCACGTGATTCCGTTCATTCCCGCCGGCCGCACCGTGGCCGACATGATTTGGAAGCCGTGAGCTGACCAGAAAATTACAACGGCCGGATGGAATAAACCCCATCCGGCCGTTTTTGTTTACCGCAGGACCACTGCCATAGCCCTCCGTTCTTTGTGATCTCTGTGCTCTATGCGGTTAAATCCGCTTGAATCTCTCCCGCAGCCAGCTAGGCTCACGCGATATGCGTTGGACCGCAACCACCCTAAGTCTCATGACCGCCATTCTGGCCGGCTGTTCCACTGTGCCGCAACCCAAGCCCATACCCACCGGTTCGCTGGAGTCCTTCCAGCAGCGCGCGGCCCAATTCAACGAGGTTGTCACCATCCCCAGCTTTGAGACGACCCCCGCGGAAGTCGCCGCCACCGCCACCAATTTGATTGCTGCCGGCAATGCCGCGCTGGACCAGATTGGGCATATTCCGCCAGGCGAAGTCAATTTCACCAACGTCATCATTGCCCTCGACGACGTGAATTACCTCATCGGCGGCGCGTCAGATCGATTAGGTCTGATCGAACAGACCAGCACCAACGCCGCCGTGCGCGATGCCGCGACCGACGCCATCAAGTTGATTTCCGAATGGTCCGTGGGCATTGATTATCGCGATGATGTTTACGCCGTCGTCAAAGCCTTCGCCGCCACGCAACCGCAGTTGACTGGTGAGGACAAGAAGCTGTTTGATGATACGGTGCGCGATTACCGCCGCGCCGGCCTGGATTTGCCCCGTGACCAGCGCGATGCCGTGGAAAAGTTGCGCAAGCAGCTCACCGCCATGGAGACCGATTTTGAGAATAATGTTACCAAAGCCGTTCAGCCGCTGAAATTCACCAAGGCCGAGCTCGCCGGCGTGCCCGATGATTTCCTCGCGCAGGAGGGCATCAAGACCGGTCCCGATGAATACACGGTCAAGGCCAACATCACGTTTCATTACATCATGATCGAGGACAATGCGAAGCTGGAGTCCACCCGCTTGCGCATGATGACCGCCCAGTACAATCTCGCTCGCACCGAGAACATTCCGCTGCTCAAGAAAATCCTCGTGGTGCGGGATGAGATTGCCCATCGCCTCGGCTACGCCACCTATGCGGATTACGTCACCGAAACGCGCATGGTCAAGAACGGCACCGCCGCCCTCGAATTTCTGCAAAATCTCAAGACCGGCCTCCAGCCCAAATACGATGCGGAACTGGAAACGTTTCGCCAGTTGAAGGTCAAGGAAACCGGCGATGCCAATGCCAAGATCAACGGCTGGGACTGGCGCTACTACGCCAACCAGTTGCGCAAGACCCGGTACAATGTGGATGCCGAACAGTTGCGCGTGTACTTCCCCTACGAACGCGTGTTGCAGGGGCTCTTTGCCACCTACCAGCATATCTTCGGCCTCAAGTTTGAACGCGTGGAGGCGCCGTACAAATGGGTGGGCGACCTGCAGCTTTACACCGTGTCTGACGTCAAGACGGGCGAGCCGATGGGCATGTTCTATCTCGACATGTTTCCGCGCGATGGCAAATATAATCACTTCGCCCAGTTCGGTATCATCGAAGGCAAGCAATTGCCGGATGGCCGGTATCAGCGCCCGGTCTGCTCGCTGGTCTGCAACTTCCCGCCGCCGCAGCCGGACAAGCCGTCCCTCATGTCCCATGACGAAGTGGAGACTGTCTTCCACGAATTCGGCCATGCCATGCACACCATCCTGACCCGTGCCAAATACAGCCGTTTCTCCGGCACCAGTGTGCCGCAGGACTTTGTCGAGGCGCCCTCGCAGATGCTGGAAAACTGGGCCTGGGACAAAACCGTGCTGGATAGTTTTGCCGCCGACTACCGGGATCCGAGCAAGAAGATCCCGCAGGAAATTCTCAGTCAGCTCAAGGCCTCGCGTCTGGCTACCGAGGCGACGTATTATCGCCGCCAGCTTTCCTTCGGCATCACCGATCTGACGCTGCACATGCAGATTCACGCTACCAACGCGGACGACCTCCTGCCGCTGTCCAACCAGACGCTCAGCGAAGTCTCGCTGCCCGTGCCGCCGGATTCCGCCTTCGTCGCGTATTTCGGTCACATCATCGGTTACGGGGCCGGTTACTACGGTTATGCCTGGGCCGACGCCATTGCCGCCGACATGGCCACGGTGTTCGAAAATTCCCCGCACGGTTATTTCGACCAGACCGCCGGGATGCGCATGCGCAATGAAATCTACGCCGTCGGCGACTCCCGCGACATCAACATTTCCATCGAGAAGTTCTTGGGCCGTCCGCGTTCCTTGCAGCCGTTTTTGGAGAAGATTGGTGTTAAAAAGACCGATGGGAAATAGGGCAGGGATGGGCACTACGTTACATCCGGAAAAATCAGTGCTGCAGTATTAGCTTTACGGTTGATGAAGAGTGTAATGGGACAAGCATCGTGTCGCGCTCTCCTTAGACCAACCCTCACATCATAGAGAGGGTTTCTTTAGAATTTTATACAAATTCTTTGGTAACCGGTGTCTATTAGGTAAATGGATAAGCATTTCATTTATAAAAGTACGGATGCAATTATAAAGCAAGCCGCCGGCTTTCAGATTTCCCCAGTTTTACTCAAGGTAGTTGCACCGCTGGCAATTCTATTATTCGCCTCTTTAGGGCTGAATTTTTATCAGCAGCAACAACGTTCGTTGTGGAAGACAATAAAGAATCCCGACACAGTGAGCTTATTGCGGCAATTTGTGACCCAGGAGAAAGCACAGGCTTATACCGATACCAATGGCGTTCCGCCTGAATTTAGAAGCATGTTCAAAAGCGCCGAGCGAGGTGACTGGCTGACGTTTAGCAATAAGTACTTGACACTTATTGAGGAAAGGAATTATTGGCTATCGCTGATGTGCGGGGAGCGCAGATCGAATGATTATTCGGGAAGAGTGGAAGATTGGATTTCCAATGTCACTGGTAAAATTGGCTGGCGCTGGGAACCCAGAAGCCCTCCCGGGCTGACGGGAACGGCGGGAGAGGCCGTCAAGGATATGTATGGTGCTTTGGAAAGCCTTGCCGTTGGCAACGAGGAGTATTCAACTCAATTCGGTCGTGAAATATTTAACTCTATCCCTGCCGGCAGCATATATTTAGGCGGTCCTGGTCCCGGGCGGTTCTTGGTCACCGCAATGTGCCAATCGCATCTGCACGATAATCAGTTTTGCATCGTTGCACAAGACGAACTGAGGGACGAAGACTATCGCGGAGTTTTGGAAAACCGGTACGGAAAAGAAATTTATATTCCAACGAAAAATGACCAGGAACAATGTATTAAGGAATTTCGGGATAATATTGAGCGCCAGATGCGCATTGGCCCGGCAGGATCAGAGCATTTTCCGTATCTTGACATAAATACGGATCTGGCAAAAATAATGTTCGAAAAAAATCCCCGACGGGAATTTTATCTAAACGAGGAATATCCGATGGAATGGATGAACCTCCATCTTGAACCGTACGGACTCATCTTCAAGCTCAACCGTGAGCCAGCCGCGACGATATCCGATAAAATCGTCGCCCGAGACCATGCATATTGGTTGCAACGTATTAAACCAATGATTGGCGGCTGGTTGACAGAAACCACCACAGTTGCCCAAGTTGTGGCCTTCGTAGAAAAAATCCATTGGCGGCAGGACCTCCGCGGATTCGATGGGGATACGAAATTCATACAGAATGCCTATTGGCAAATAATGTTTTCGCGGCCTCGCTCGGCCATTGCCGGACTTTACCAATGGCGTGCAGATCATTCGGCTGACTCAGCGGATAAGAACCGGATGTTGCAGGAGGCTGATTTTGCTTTTCGTCAGGCGTGGGCGTTAAGCCCCGGTTCACTTGAAATTTTGTGTCGATATGTAAATTTTCTGCTAAGCCAAAACAACTATAAGGCTGCACTTTTGGTGGCAAATACTTCTGCGCTACTGCCGCAAAACACAGGCGATGAAACACTAACTCAGCTATTGACGAGTTTAAAAGAGTGGCAAACCAATCCGCCATCTGCAACTCACATGTGATGTAGCGGGCGAAGCACAATTATAAAACGATCTTTTTATCCCTTTACTCCTCCGAACGCCGCGAAACAACTGTTTTTGTGGAGGATGTCCACCTGGCTGAAGCCCACGGTGCGCAGCAGGTCGAGTTGAAACACCAGCGGACGCGGAGAATCTTCCTTCGCGATGTAGTCAAAGACATGGTCGCGATACGCCTCGTCTTTGAGCTGCGCCAGATAGGTGCCGTAGCGTTCCCACATGAGCGATTGCACCCGGGTATCCGAATGTTCGATGAGATCGGATATCCACAGGGAACCGCCGGGACGGAGCGTGGTATGAAATTGGGCAAAGACTTGGTGCCATTCGGCGGTTTCCCGCAAATGATGTAACACGGCGGCGGCGCAGATGAGGTCATATTGCCCTGGCGCCAGCGGCAGTTCGCGGATGTCGCCTTGCAGGGCGGTCACCCGGCCGGTGGTGGCGCGGCTCACCCGTTCCACAGCGCGGTCGAGCATCGGACGACTGAGGTCCACCAGCGTCACATCGAGGTTGGGAAGTTGCTCCAGTATTTTCAGTGAATAGTTGCCCGCCCCGCAGCCGACATCCAGCAGCGCGGTGGCGTGGGGTGTAACGCGTGCGGCCGTCGCCGCAATCAACGCCAGCGACAGCGGCGCATCAATCGTGGCGGATTGGCCGGTTTCGAGGTTGGAGAACCGCTCGACATCGGCATCAAAGCGTTCCCGGATTTGGGTGACGGTAGATTTGGTCATACTTTTTAATGTGAAAAAAATTCGCACCTGCCTGGCTCGTTAACAGTATATTTGCCGGTCAATGCTTCCATGGAAGTATGCCAGAAAAAGGGTCAGCAATCCAGAGTGGACGATAAACGGCTTGCAGCCTATTTGCCGCTCAATTTGGAGTCCCCGGTGAACCCTGCCGGGGACCACAAATGGTTGTCATTCCAGCTTCAGGCAGGCTTTTATCGGGAATGGCCTTCGGGCCGGCGGCGCGTGACCGGATTGTTGAAATAAATCATTTGCCACCCGGCGGATTGTCTGCAATGGTTGCCGGGTATGCGTTGCTGTAAAATTGTTGTTGTCTGGCTGGCCGTCATTTTGCTCGCCAGTTCAGTTTTCCCCGCACCCGCAATTGATCCGGTTGCCGACGTGACCATTCCCGCCGGCCGGTCGTTGATTTTGCCGGTCACCGCCACCTCACCTGCGGGACGACCATTGACCTTTACCGTTCTCAGCAGTACCGCGGGTATCGTGCCGGTATTGCACACGAACAATCCGTTTTGGAAACTGTCGGCGGTCCAAGTAGCTGATCCATCCGCGCCGGGAGCATTCCAAACGCCGTTCCGGGGGGGGACGGCCACAGTGACCAACGTGGGCGACATGACCTTCATGCTGTTTCCTGAATATGCGCCGCACACCGTGAATGTATTTCAGGGACTGACGTATTCCGGGTTTTTCAGCAGCAACACCATTTTTCACCGCGTGATCACCAATTTTGTGATTCAGGGCGGGGATCCCATGACGAATGGCAGCGGCGGTCCGGTGTTCAGGTACAATGATGAGTTTAATCCGCAGGCCATTTTCAGCGGCAACGGCCAGCTTGCCCTGGCCAATAGCGGGAAGAATACCGATGGATCACAGTTTTTTGTAACGGTCGGCCAGCGGCGTTATCTGGATTTTGGATATGTGATTTTCGGGCAGCTGGTCCGCGGTTTCGATGTGCTCACCAATATCAATCTGACGCCAACGGATACCAACAGCCGGCCGCTGGCCGATGTGATCATTCAGCAGGCCAGCTATGTTACTGATTCGACGGATGCCGTCCTGACGCTGATTGCCACGAATGTGGCCGGCCTGAACGGAACCATCACCATTGTGGCGGACGATGGCATTGGTGGCCGTTCCACCAATACGTTTGGGGCATCTGTGATTGCGGATACTGATGGCAACAGTCAGCCGTTTTTCCTGCCTGATGCCGTTACCAACCTGGTGGGGCCGGCGAATGTGACTTTGACCAATCGAATCAACGCCTACGAGCTGGGCGGTGCGGAGCTATACTGGGATCCGCAGTTCCTGGATCAAGCCTCTTATAACGCCGCTTCCCGCTCAAGTTTTAGTAATACCAACAGTCTGCTGAGAGTGCGTCTGAAAAGTCATGAAAACTGAGGAATCAAGCCAGTCGGCGGAGTTGGATTCGGATCATGGCGATATAGATCCAAGCCTCGGCACTGGACTCGGTGGTTTCGTAATCCCGCACCAGT
>CAIJGS010000177.1 GCA_903820285.1 uncultured Verrucomicrobia subdivision 3 bacterium
CGCCCCCAGAAATGCGCCGGCCAGCGCGGCGATATAAATCAGCACCAGCCGGTGGTCGCGTCGCGCCACCCGTGCCCAGCCCGCAATGCTGGCCACGATGCCCGCGAGCATCAGCCAGCCGTAGGCGGTGGTTTGAATGGGTGGCAGCGACATGTTGTCAGGGCATTTGCATAAAGGTTACATATGTGTATTGGAACAGGCTTGGAAGGCGGCCACCACCCAGCTTAACAACAGGAAAAAGCCCGCCAGAAACAAACCGGTAATCACCCGCACCCCCATGCGCTTGATGCCGCCCACGCAACCCACCCCGCCGACCAGGCTGCACAGGGCGCAAACGCCGAAGAGGATGGCGGGGAAAGTGGTCGCGTGGACGATCAGCGGTATGCCAATCAAAAAAATCGGAATGGGTGCCAGGCCCACGAGCAGCCAGAGGATGGTATATTCCGAACGCTGGGGTGGCTTGGCGATGGGATTCGATTGCGGTTCGGCCGTCGCGGCCTCCCGCCCCCGGATGGCCAGCCAGCCCAGCAATCCCACAAATCCCGCCGCCGTCGCGAGTAGCAGCCAGTTTGAAGTCGCTGTCTGCTTTACCGTGGAAAACATCATTGTCAGGCCGGAAATCAAGAGGCCCAACAGGATCGTGACGGTCAGGCTGATGCCATAACTGAACCGCTCTTCTCCCTTCGGCGGACTGGCCAGCAGGCAGCCGGCCAGGCCATAAATCACACCCGCAAAAACATTCAGCAGGATCGCCAGGGTTTCGCCCAGCACGGCGGGGGGATGCAAACCATACTGCCGGAATAGCGGGATAATAATCAGCTGTGAAAAAGTGAACTGGCCCAACAGCAGCATCAAAGCCAACCAGAGGTTGCCGCTGATTTGCAGCAGCCCGGCGGTCCGGCCATACGGATTCCGGCGACAGTGGCGGACCGTAACAATAACCGTGCCCAACGCCGCCAGGATTTTAAACGACCAAAATCCGTACGCCTGCAGGAGGTAATTGTTCATGGCTGATCCTGTTAAGTGACGGCCTTGTCCGCAAACCCGGAATAATACCGGCAAAAGGAATCCAGCTTGCCATCCGGGCGGATCACATGCGTGCAGCAGCGGTCAATCCGGTCCTCGTCCCACGTGCCGGCATCCATGAACGGCTTGATGAACAGCCGGAAGGTGTGCGACTCATCCATCTCAAATTCCTTGAGCAGCCGGCCCAGCGGCTCGGATTCGCAGCCGCATTTCATCAGGTCTTCCAGTTTGTAACGCACCTTGCTGCCGAGGAAGTCCTGCACGTTTTTGAAATCAATGAAATCGCTCACGGACCGGATCTGGCCGCCGATCTTGAGCAGATAACCGATGATGGCGCAATTCGGGTCGCCGCAGGGCAGGGGAGTGAAATCATCAAAGCACAACTGGCCGCTGGATTGGGCGACGGCGGCGAGGATGATGTCGGCGGAGTTGATCCGCGCGGGGAGCGCACCCGGCGTGCGACCGCTGCCGAACATGGGTTGAAAACAAATGCCACTTACATTCGGCCGTTGCAGACCGAAGGCCACCGCTTCCCAGAGGTGTGGCAGGTTTACCGGGGTGACGGTCATGGCCAGATTCACCGGCAGCTTCATGTCCTGGCAGCGATCGAGGCAGCGCTCGCGCGTGGCCCGTAAATCCGCGCCGCGCAGAAAGGTCTGTCCCGCCGCCTGTGGGCCGTCGAATTGGAGGTATAGTTGAAACCGTCCGTAACGGAAGGTGGCGGCGAGCTCGAGGGCAAAGGCGTCGTCATGCGCAATGCGGACGCCGTTGGTATTCAGCAGCACGCAGTCAATGTGCGGATGCGCCTGGAGCCAGCGCAGCAGTTCAAAGAATTGCGGATGCAGGGTGGGTTCGCCGCCGGAAAGCTGGAGGATTTCGATTTTGCCTTTGCGATCTACCACGCCCTGGATGCGCTGCTGGAGTTCTGCAAGCGGCACGGCATTTACCTTTTGATTCACGCCCATGGGCGAATCGGCGTAGCACTTGGGACAGCTCAGGTTGCAGGAATGGACGATTTCAATCAGACACAGGCAGGTGGCCAGTTGTTCCATCACGCCCAGGCCGTCGCCGGGGTCGGCGTTACGACCGAGCGTGCCCGGCGTGGAACCATCCGCCGAGCAACAGCCGCCGGGCCCGCAGCCGCAGGCGTTCTCTTCCTTGCCCTTGGAGAGCCAGTAAAACCGCGCATCCGAGGCGATGCATACCGATGCCTCGCCATGCTCCGGACAGGTGCGCTTGAGCAACACCTTGGAGGGAATGCCGCCCGTGCGCCAGACCTCGCCCGGACAGGGCACATGGCAGACCGGACAGCGCGAAATGGTGCGCTTCAGCAGTTCATCCGTGAGCTTCCGGCGGATTGGAGGCAGGGGAGAAATCATAATTTGCCTAAGTTAGCACAGACACAACCGGCAAAAACCACCGCGAACATGACAAAGACGAGGGCGCACAAACTGACGACGAGCCAGAAGATAACCTTGAACGTGATTTTCAACGTATCAAGCAGCGCATTTCCCGGCGGGGTGGTGTATTCATCCCCGGAGATATGGTTTCCACCGTTTTGGGTGGGTTCCGGTTCCCGGCTGTTGGGTTCGTTCACATTCCCAAGCTAATCGAGTAATGGGCCGGGTGTGAATTGAAATTTTTTATGCTGACATCGTTGCAAACGATGTTCACGGAGGTGACCGGCGACAAAGCCTGGAACTGGGTGAGGCAAACCAGTTCGCTGTAAGTGCATAGAACAAATGTTCAATGGCATAAATGTCCATAACCGGCGAGAGTGGAGTCATACCCGAATGCAAACATGCCACGAATGACATCGGCGGTACTGGCCGGTGCCAACGGCGGGCTGCATTGCCATCGGTGTTTGAACGCGTGCGATTGCCGGCCAATAACATTTCAGTTAGTTGCATGAAAACGCTCGGCATCGCCTGGCTCCTGTTATTGCTTACGACGGCGTACACCCGCGCCGCTTCGCTGGCCATTGATTCCCTCGCCGGCCCGGTCACTGCGAACGAGGTCAATTCCTTCATCACTTACATGCAGAGCCAGACGCCGCCGCCCACGCCGTGGGGCGCGCTCAACGGCACCGGCCATAATGCCTGGGCTGATGGCACCGGCGGCCGCGAGCTGGAGGCCATGGGCGAGCTGTATCAAATCTCCGGCAACATCACGATTTTGAACCAGATGGTCAGTTGGGCGGATAATTGCACCTCGCAGCGCAACGACCTCATGGCGGCCACCAATGGCGGGCAGCGCGTGCTGTGGACCGGGCTGATCGACAAGGTCTGGTGCCCCAACTGGCCCACGGATTCGACCGACAACCAGTATCTATATTGTGGTTGTGAAACCGAGGACGTAATTGGGCACCTGGCCTTTTGCGCCAAACTCATCCTGCAAAATCCGGCGCTTTGGACTGCCACTGTTCCGGATGGCAATCCCTTTGGCTTCGGCACCACTTATCTTCAGCGGGCCACGAACTATCTGGCCAAATGTGACGAGGCGAACGACGAATATTTTCTCAAATGGTTCATCCAGCCCGGCACCAGTCTGATTGTGCCGCCCACCAATGCCGCCTGGATTGCCGTAAATGAAAACGTCACCGCCATCAACCGGCAGATGATGTTCACCAGCGGCTTTCAGCGCCTGGCCGAGGCGCATGAAATCCTCGGCGACAACCCGGCGCGCGTGATGCAGTACGACGCCATTGTGAGCGCCGTGGTCAATTCCTGCCTGCATGGCATGACCAATTATGACCGTTACACGGCGAAGGGTCAGCCAGTGTATAATTGGGGTTATTACCCCACCAGCACCAGCGGCACCGAGGCGACGGAAATTCACGCGGAATATGATATCATCGGTATCTGGCGGGCCTTCAATCGCGCCAAATACAATCTGGCGCTGGCTCCGTTGGTGCCGCTGGCCAACACCTTGGTGAATGTGATTTATCTCGGCACCAATACGTTTGCCGGCAATGTGGATGGCAGTGGCGGCGTGCAGAAGCCGATTTACAGCGGCTGGATATTGCCGGCGGATTGGAATCCGGCCGTCTATCCGGTGGCGGCCGGGGTGTCGTACACCAATGGCACCTATGCCGGCAGTGCGGATATTGATGCGGGCATTCTGCTGATGAAGAACCGCCGGTATCTGCAGTTTTCCGTCACCCCGGCGGCCGGGACCAAGACCGTCCTGCCTGGCGCGAACACCTCCTTCTCGCTCGCGGTGGCGCCGCTGGGCGGATTCACCAACAGTGTCAGCCTGACCATAAATGGCCTGCCGGCCGGCGTGACCGCAACGTTCAATTCGACTTCCGTGAATCTGGCCACCTTGAATTTCACCGCCACCAATGTGCTGCTTTCGATCACGACCTCCAATGCCACGCCGGTTGGCAACTACCCGTTAACCATCATTGGCACCAGCGGCAGTGTGTCGCATACGAACACGGTCAATCTGGTTGTCGGTGGCTTTGCCTGTACGGCCAGCCCGCCGGCGCAGGCGGTTTCTGCGGGTAACAATGTGAGTTACACCATTACGGTAACCACGAACAGTGGCTTTAGCGGGTCGGTTGCATTTGGGGTGAGCGGTTTGCCCGCCAACACCGGCGCGAGTTTCAGTCCCGCATCGCTGAGCGGCGCGGGCAGCAGCACGTTGAACGTGAACACCGCCAGCACCACCCCGGGCGGCACGTACACGCTGACCATCAACGGTACCAACGGATCATCCGTCCTCAGTACCACGGTGAGCCTGGTGGTGGCTGGCGGCAACCCGGTCTGGACCGGCGGCAGCGGTAGCGATAGCAACTGGAGCGATGCCACCAATTGGGGCGGCATTGCCCTCACCGCAGACACGCCCTTGATTTTCAGCGGCAGCACCCGGCTGACCAATACCAATAACACCGCCGCCGGGACGGTTTATTCGAACATTGTTTTTTATCCCGCTGCCGGTGCGTTCGTGCTGAATGGCAACCCCATCACCCTCGGCGGAAACATTACCAACAACTCCGCCAGTCCGCAGACACTCAACTTTGGTTTGAAATTCAATGGCAACTTCACCATTAACGGCGCAAGCAACCAGTTGATCATCGGTGGTGGTCTGACCAATACGCTGGGGGCATCCGGTTTTACCACGCTCACCCTGGCAGGCAGCGGGCAGTTGAATAATGGTTTTAATTGCGCCAGCAGTCCCGGCGGCACCAACATCATCGCACTCTACGATACCGGGGCGAACTGGTCACTGGTATACAATCTTGCTTCCAACGCCATCACGGTGCCATGGGTGCTGAATGTGAATGCGGGTACGTTCAACTTCGGTTCCGCCGCCAGTGCACCGGTGCTCAGCAGCACCACTCCCAACGGCGGTCCCAGTGACCATTTGGTGGGAACCGAGTCCGGCCTCACGGGCACGTTGAATATGATCAACGGAACCCTCACCACCGCCGGCCGGCTGGACACGGCTACCGCGGCCAATGCCACCGGTGTGATCAATCAAACTGGCGGCGCGTTCAACCTTGGCAGCCAGTTTCAGGGAGCGAATGGCTCCAACACCGGCGAAGTTTCCATTGTTGATCTCAGCGGCGGACTCCTGAACATCGCCGGCGGCGGCGGACCGTTTTATGTTGCCAGCCGGGGCACGGGGGGGCTAACCGTGAGTGATTCCGGCACGCTCGCTTGCGGCACGCTGGATGTGTCGCGCAATGCCTATGGCAATACCATCGGCAGCGTTGGCACGGTCAATTTGAATGGCGGCACCATCCTCGCCAGCCGCGTGGGCACCGCCACGGCCAATGCCCAGACCAACTGGCAGAACGGTTCAGCCGCGACGTTCAATTTCAATGGCGGGACGTTGAAAATCAATTCCGCCACCGCGCCATTTTTTCAGGGCAGCACCGTGGCACCTATCATTCCGATTTCCGCCGTGGTGCAAGCTGGCGGCGTGTTCATAGATAGCAATGGCTACACCAATATTTTTGGCGAACCGCTGCTGCACGACGACAGTCTGGGTTCGACGCCGGACGGCGGCTTGACCAAGAACGGCCTCGGCGTATTGATCCTGGTTTCCAATGCCACCTACACGGGGGGCACCACCCTCAACGCCGGTACCTTAGCCTTGAGTAATGCCGTGACTTTGAATTTGAGTGCGTTCCTTGCGGTCAATGCCGGGGCCATGCTCGACGCCAGTGACCGTATCGATAAAACCCTCACGTTGGCGAGCGGCCAAACGCTTACGGGTGCCGGCTCGGTGAAGGGTAATACGGTCGTTGGCAGCGGGGCCACCCTGTCGCCGGGCGGATCGCTGGCCATGCTCACCTTCAGCAATAATCTGACCCTCGGCGGCGGCAGCACCACGGTGATGGAGCTCAGCGTTTCGCCGCTGACCAATGACGTTGCGCGTGTGGCTGGCAACCTAGTCTATGGCGGAACTTTGATGTTAACCAATCTCCGCACCGCCCCGCTGGCGAATGGTAATAGTTTTAAGTTGTTCAGTGCGGCCGGTTTCAGTGGTGCCTTCACCAATCTGGTGCCGGTGATTCCGGGCATTAATCTCGCTTGGAATACGAACAGCCTGGGTGGTGGCATTTTGAGCGTGGTGTCTTCGCCCACGCCGCTGCCGACATTTGGCGCGCTCCGCGTGGATGCAGACGGTATCAACTTGAGCGGCAGCAACGGGGTGCCTTCATGGCCGTACCTTTTGCTGACCGCCACCAATCTGGGGTTGCCGCTTACCAACTGGACGGTGGTGGCCACCAATGCGTTTGATGCCAGCGGTAACTTTAGCATTACCAATCCGCCGAATCCGGAAGTGACACCGGTGTTTTACCGTCTGATGATGCCGTGAAGCGAAAATGAAAAATGGCTTCATAATCTGCCTGTTGCTATTGCTGGCGGTGTTCCGCGTTCACGCCGTGCAATCCGCCTGGGTGCATTATGATGCCAGTCATTTTCTCACTTATTCCAACGATGATCTGAGGAACCACATTCCGGATTTCTCCTATGCGGGCTTTGGCGGCGGCGGCGTGCCACTCCCGACCAATGCGGTGGTGCGCACCAATCTCAGTGCCATCGTGGGCGACAACACACCGCAAATCCAGGCTGCCATCAATGCTGTCTCCGCACTGCCGCTGGTGAACGGCTCCCGCGGCGTGGTGCTGCTGAATCCCGGCATTTACGAAATGGACGGCACGCTCACCCTCGGCGGCGGCGGCGTGATCCTGCGCGGCTCCGGCAGTTCGACGGCGGGCACCATCCTGCATTTTCTCGGCGCCTCGCGGCAGACGGTGGCCTTGCAGGGTTCCGGTTCCACTTCCCGAAACGGCAGCATTTATACCGTCACGGACAGTTACGTTCCGCTGGGCGCAACGAATTTCCATGTCAGCAACCCCGCGAGCTTTGCCGTTGGAAATTTAATTATTGTCCAGCGTCCCGTCACGCAGGTCTGGATCAATGCCATTGGCATGAACCTGACGAATATTAACTGGACTCCGAGCAGCGGCCTGTCCTTCGAGCGGACCGTCACCGCCATCAGCAGCAATCAGCTCACCATTGATATCCCGCTGTTCAACCCCATCGAGCAGCAATGGTGTACCGGCAATGTTTATAACGCCACCGAATCCTCCGGCCGCATCACCAACGCGGCCATTGAGAGCCTGCGGTTGCGCAGCGATTTTTCCGACGCGAGCACCAATTGGGGCAACAGTCGCGCCCTGAATTTTGACGCCTGCAAGAACTGCTGGTTCCGCGATATCGTGGTGGACAACTATTACAACGGCATCAACTCCGGCGGCGGGGCGAAGTGGTGCACGGTGCAGGACTGTTATTTTGTCAGCAATACGATTCCCACCACCAGCGCGGGCGCGGCGGCGTTTGGCGGTTCGGGGCAAATGCTCCTGTGGCAGCGCTGCGGCACTTCCAATTCCACCACTTACCACGTGCTCGTCACGCAGGCGGCCGTGCCCGGTCCGAACGTGTTTCTCAATTTCAATTCCAGCGACAACGGCTACGACTGCGGGCCGCACCAGCGCTGGGCGGCGGGGGTGCTGATTGATAACAACGCCGCCGCCTCCATCAGCGGGGGCAACACCGGCATCAAGCTGGAAAATCGCGGCACCGCCGGCAGCGGGCAGGGCTACGGCGCCGGCTTCAGCATCATCTACAACGGCAATTCCAAAGGCATCATCAACGAGATTCCGCCGGTGAATCACCATTATAACTGGGCCATCGGCGGCGCGTCCGGAGCGACGTTCATCCACCGGAGCGATGATGGATTCTTTGACGCGACTAACGGCCTGGTGAATCCGCGCAGCCTGTATCTGGAGCAGTTGCGTGAACGTCTGGGTGGCGCGGCGGTGGAAAACATTGGCTACCCGCTTTTCACCCTGTTGCCGTCGCCCGTCACGCAGGCGGTTTCGCCCGGCTCCAATGCGGTGTACTCCATGAGTCTGGGCGACCCGACATTGATGAGCAACCTCGTCACGCTCGCGGCCAGCGGATTGCCTGCCGGTGCCACCGCCAGTTGGAGCACCAATGTCGTCACCGGCGTGGGCAGCGCCACGTTGACCATTGCCACGCCGGCGAATCTGGCGCCCGGGAATTATCCGATTAATATCATGGGTGCGAATGCCGGGCTCACGCACACGTCTGCGGTTGCCCTGGTTGTCGGCAGTTATTCGCTGGCGGTCAGTCCGGCCATGCAAACCATTTTGCCCGGCGGCAGCGCGGGATTCACCGTGACGGTGGCGACGAACAGTAATTTTACCGGCACGATTCGTTTTGGCCTTGGCGGTCTGCCGTCTGGCGCTGGCGCAACGTTCACGCCGGTTTCACTGACGGCCAGCGGCACCTCGGCGTTGAACATCACCACCACGACCAACACACCGCCGGGAACGTATCCGCTGACCGTATACGGTACCAACGGCAGCGCTGCCGAGAGCACGATTGTCACCCTGACCATCACCAATCTGCAAGCCGTTCCCGGCACCATGCTGTGGACCGGGGCCGGGGCGGACATGAACTGGTCCGACGCTGTAAACTGGACCAACTTTACCGCCGGCGGCTACGGTCCCCCGGGTGCTGCCAACGAAGTGAAATTTTTTGATGCCGGTGCCACCGGGGCGATGGCCAGCATCAACAACATCGTGAATGGCAGTTTTGCCGTGGCCTCGATGCAGTACGGCAACACTAATGGTTACCACAGCACGCTGATAAACCCCGGACAGACTTTGACCGCTGGCGGTCTGACGGTGGGAACCGAAACGGACAATGGCAACACGCAAGGCGTCTATGCTGTCATTAGTGGTACTGGTGCGACGCTGAGTCTCACCAACAGCAGCGCCAACCTCATCGTCCGGCAGGCCAGCGTC
The DNA here is from genome assembly GCA_903820285.1 of uncultured Verrucomicrobia subdivision 3 bacterium. Lineage (GTDB taxonomy): Bacteria > Verrucomicrobiota > Verrucomicrobiia > Limisphaerales > UBA11358 > UBA11358. The sequence goes on from CAIJGS010000177.1 coordinate 9,380, forward strand.
AATGCCGGGAGCGCACTGCGCGCCACGCTGGATTTGTCCGGATTGGATCAGTTCACTGCGAATATCGCACGTATGGAAATCGGCGCCCTGGGCGCCAATGCCCGGCCCTGCGGCACACTTTATCTCGCCAGGACCAACCACATCACCGCCGCCGGCAGCAGTCCGGCCATCCTTGTGGGCGGGCAGGGTGGGGGCAGTGGGAACGGTGGCAATGGCAGCTTTATCTATCTCGGCCAGACGAACACGATCTGCGCCAACGGCATCAGCGTAGCCACGGTGAAACAGGGCGGCTGTTCGCTGCTATTCAATCCCGCATGGACCAATGCGTTCGCCAGTTTCCGCGCGCCGGATGGGGTCAGCCCCGTGTCTGCGTGGTTCATCGGCGACTCCGGCAGTTCGGGGGGAACGGTGAACACCACCGGCACGAATGATTTTTCCGGCGGCACCATTGATGCCCTCGTGGCGAATCTCACGGTGGCGCGCAGCAGCACCGGTAGCGGCTTGGGCAATCCGAATGGCACGCTCACCCTTGCCGCCGGGGTGATGAATGTCGGCACACTGGAGATTAGTTATCAGGGATTGAGCGGATCCAATTGTTCGACTGCCACGGTCAATGTTAACGGTACCGCCAGCCTGCTGGTGAGCACCAATCTCGAACTTGCCCATGCTGCGGGTGGTACCGGTGCGGCGCTGACGGTGGGAATGCTCAACTTCAACGGCGGACTGGTGCAATGCGCCAGCATCGCCGGTGGCGGTGGCGTTTCGGTCATCAACCTGAATAGCGGCACTCTGGATATTTCCGGCGGTACGCTGACGAATGTCTCCAGCCTGAGCCTTGGCAACAATGGGGCGAGTGGCCCCGCCCTGCTGGAAAATGCGGCGATCCTGGCCGTCTCCAACGTCATTACCATCGCCGCCAACGGGACTCTTGCCGGCAATACTCTCATCACCGCGCCCGGTCTGATCGTGAATGGCACGCTTTCGCCCGGCGGCAGTTGTATCGGGGCCATTACCAACAGCGGCAGCATAACGTTTGGTGCTGGTGGCACGTTCAACGTCGCGGTTCAGAATGCCAGTGGCACCCCCGTGACCGGTTGGGATTATTTGTCGGCCGGTGGCGTGCTGAATGTGCAGGCCACGAATGGAAATCCGTTTGCAATCCAGGTCCAGTCCTTAGATCCCAATGGCTCCGGCACGGTCACCAATTTTAATTCCGGCACCAACTACGATTGGGTTATCGCCAGCGCCAGCGGTGGCATCACCAATTTCAGTGCGAATCAATTCATCGTGGACACTACGTTCTTCCAAAATGACCTCGCCGGTGGCTATTTCTACGTCTGCAACCATGGCCAGGCCCTCGTGTTGTCCTTCACGAACAATCATCCGCCCGTGGCCGGTACCGTAACGATCTATCGCACCGGCCCCGTCATGACCATTCCCGTGGCCAGTCTCACCAATGGCTGGAGCGATCCTGATGGCGACCCCGTGACGCTGGCTGAGGTGAGCGGCAGCACCAACGGCGCCGCCGTGGGCAGTGATGGAACTTTTATTTACTACACCAACACCAGCAGCCGGCCGGATGAAATCATCTACACGGTTCAGGATATCCGCACCAATCCGCCGGCCGTGTATCGCGGCGACGACACCGTACAAACCGCCACGGGCCAGATCATTCTCCTGCCGCCGCCCGTCATCAACATCGTCAGCCTTGCCAGTGGGAAGCTCGTATTCGGTGGCGCCGGCGGCATCGGTGGTGGCACGTTTTACGTGCTTGCTACCACCAATTTACTGCTGCCAGCCGGCCAGTGGCAGACCATCGCCACGAACAACTTCGGCGCTAGCGGCACCTTCAATGTCACCAACCTGTCCGGTCCCGGCGCGGCCCGGACTTTCTATCGGTTGCGACTGCCCTGAAATACCCGCCCGCCTCATTCTAAAATCTGGCTTCCCGCCGCCGACTCCGGTATTTTTTGCGCCATGGAAACGCCAGACCAACTCCGCGAACTGTTTCGGATGCAAAAAGCCCTCAATGAACGCATTGGGGTCAAAACTGACGGCATGAGCGAAGAGGAAAAAACCAAGTGGATCCTCAACTATTGCCGCGCCATGTCGCAGGAAATGGCCGAGCTCACCGACAGCGTCCCGTGGAAATGGTGGGCCAAGTATCAGAAGTTCGACGAACAAAACGCCCGCGTGGAGGTGGTGGATTTGTTCCATTTCCTCATCAGCATGGCTCAGGTGCTGGGCATGAGCGCGGACGATGTCTTCGCCGCCTACGTGAAAAAGAACGAGGTCAATTTCAAGCGCCAGGAAACCGGCTACGTGATCAAAGATCACGACGATTCGAAGCATATTTGAGCGGGAGTCGTGCGGCGGATTCCAAAAATCTGCCGCAATTATCATTGAATTGTGGCGTGAGGGTGGGAGAATCCCCTCTAATCAGACCCACGCCATGCCACCTCTGGATAAGAAAAAGCGGATCCTGCTGATCGTTGCGAGCATTATCATCCCGCTGGTCATGTTCGGGTCTTTCGCCTGGCCCGTCTTAAAGCAATTCTACCAGTCCGGCCAAAATGGCGGTTCGCACGCCAATCTGCCGCTGTTTATTTTTGGCGGATTTTTTTTCATCTTTATATTTGGGCCGATCATCTCGGTGATTCGCCTGTTTCGGCGGCTGGACAAGGAGGGTGGTTCCCCGGTTTCCGTTCCGCCGCCCACCCGCAACCAGCCCGGGTCCATTTTTCTCTTCCTGTTCTCCCTCCCTTTTGCCGGCTTCGGAGTGGTTGCCCTAGCAGCCTGTCGGACTTAAAAGCTGGGTTGGTGCAATGGCTCTGATGATGGATAATGTGAAGTGAACCATTTGGACCGGTCTGCCTGATGTGTCAGCGAACATTCGGGCGCTAAAC
>CAIJGS010000178.1 GCA_903820285.1 uncultured Verrucomicrobia subdivision 3 bacterium
CCTGAAAAGACAAGATGGAATAAGGTTCTAGGTATGCATAACTTAGCTATTTACGCTGAGTTGCGTATGGTTGGCCGCAGGGGTTCGAGCCCCGCCACTCCCGCCATCATTTTCCCCTGAAAATATGGCCTTTTTGATGGTTTCCGTATGGTATACAGCCTCAAAAAGCCCCGTTGAAACAAATTGAAACAACTTCGGCTGCGCAGACCAGAAACACAGTTCTTGTCTGTATATGGTAAAAACCGCATCAAATTACGTCTACAACGCCAATGGCGTTGAGTTTAAAATCTATCACACCGTAAAGCCCCCGAAATCTGGGCTCAAGCTCTACTGGGTGCTGGCGGACTACAGTACCGGCAAACGCCGTCTACTGAATCACCAGACCAAGCAGGAGGCAGAGAGTCGGGCTGATACCATTCGCGCCGCCATGGCAAAGGGTCAGACCAATCGGCTTGCTTTGAGCCACGGTCAATGGCAGGAGGTTTGTATCGCGATGGAAGTCGTTCGTGCCGTGCGTACCGGGGAAACCTTGAGCACTGCCGCACGCCAGTGGGCTGATGCCAGAGCCATGCTGGCGATATACGACAATTGCACAAGCATTTCAGACGTCGTTCACTATTACGTCACCCACCTCCAGAAGGCGGGCAAGCATGTCCCCGTCAGTTTCGCGGAGGCGACGACACCCTACCATGAATTTAAGGTCAACGGCGGCAAATCGACGGCGCATTGCGAAAACATCGAATGCCGTTTGGGGCGGCTGGTCGGCCTCCTGCCCAAGGGGATCATGACGGACGAGTTGACTGCCGGTCAGTTGGATGAAGCCGTCATGAACATGAACCCAGGGCCGAAAACCACCAACGAGTATCGGATCATGATGGTGAACTTTTTTAAGTGGGCGGCCAAACAGAGCCCGCCGATGGTGCCGAAAGGGTTTAACCCGGCGATGGACATGGAGCGTAAGCGTGTCATTCAGGGCGAGGTGAAGTTTTTGCGGGTTGCGGAGTTGAAGACGATTCTCGCCAAACTGCCCGCCAAACGAACATGAGCAGCCAGTGGATCAGGGGTGAACCGGTTCTGAAAAAATAACTTTCCCGGTTGTTATCGAGGGCTGGGTGGATAAGGGTTTTGCCGTGACTTTAGGGGCATGCGCCTGTTTTCAAAATTGGAGCCCAGATTATTCAAGGCGCAGTTTGAGCGAGCCGGCGGGAATAGAGTTGGTCACCGAGATCGCGGGTGACTCGGGTCAATTCGTCATAAGGCGTGTCGGTGACATCCACAAAACCGATGGCAAAATTTTCGCCATCCCCACGGCCTGTCAAGGGCTGGTCGAGGTATTGAAACCAGTGCGTGCCGACAATTTGCGGGTTGTCCAGCGCGCCGGAAACGTAATACCAGTAACCATCGGCGCGTTGGACTTCACTGAGCGGGCCACTCTCGGCGTTGGCGGCAAAGCTGCGATCCCAGGCGGGAAAATGGAATTCACCAATGATGATGGGGCGGTCAATGCCATCCGGCAGTCTAAGGTTGCGGATGCTGGTCTCGTATTTGTTGAAACTCACTACGTCGCAATACCGCGCCGCCGCGCGGACGGTGATGGGGTTCACGGTGTTGAAACGGGAGCCCAAGTTGAGTTTGTTGGGCAGCGCCAGTTTCAATTCGGTTTGGACCGTCTGATAATAACGCGTGGCCAGTTCCTCGTTGAAGGCCGTGAAATCCGCGAGCGCGAGCGCGGGATCCGCCTGGGTGGTTTGGTTTAGCAAACTGTCCCACGAGTCATACGCCGTATGCCACGCAAGGTTCAAATCAGCGATGGTGGCGTGGCGTTGTTGTAACAGTTTTACCAGGGCCTGTTTCCCGGGCTGTTTTGCCGGCGCGGTCAGGACTTCGTTGATAAGGTCCGGTCCGCCGCGCCATTCCAATTCATTGCCGATAAAGTAACCAATGCACCACGGGTCGGTGCCGGTGGTGTATCGTTCCGCTTCAAACGACCGGCGGGCGCTGATGGCAAATCTTGGGTCATAAGGATCGGGTAACCGCAAGTGGGGAGCCAGGCTCAGGGAGCCGATGTAGAGCATTTTGGTATAGGGGGTTTTATCCATGGCGGTCACGTTGCCGTCCGACCAGCTGGCCACCGTGTTCAACCCCCAGGCGGAGAGGCGTTCGTGAGCGAGCGTTGCGGCTTTGGTTTCCGCGTGGTCGCCATATTTGCGCTGCACGTTGGCCAGATACCAATTGGCGACTTTGGCGGGGCGCGAGTCAGCCTTGGGAACTTCCAGAAAAAAAGATTCACGGCGAGACACCGGGGTGGTATTCGCAAAACCGACGCAATCGACGCCATGCGACCAGAACAGTCGTCCATCCGGGTCCACCAGCCACCACTTGCCGGCATATTTTTCCACGCGGAAATTTCCGCTGGCGGGAAGTTGCGGGCCGGCTTGGTAACCGCCGTATTTATCCCAGGATGCCGGACGCGGGCTGGCTTGCAACGTGGCGGCTTCCTGGGTTCGCTGCGCGGCGAAATCGGCGGGCGAATGAATTTTAGTGGGCCAATCCGCGTAGCGGAACTGGCCATACGGGTCAATGAACGGGAAATAACCCGGTGCCAGCAGCGGCGCCGGGTTACAGATTCCAATGCCGCGCAGACTGCGCAATTCCAGCCGGAGTTCCGATCCGGGAGATTCCAATCCGAAAATGACTTTGGAGATGCGCGCGGGATCGAGTCCGCTCCAATGTGGCATATATCCGTCGGGCAGGGTATCCATCCCGGGAAAAAGGGTTCGCAGTGAGTCGCCGGGGGCATTTTTCCGCTTGAGGAAGATCAGGACCGAGGTGGACTCGCCCGCCCCGATGCGGGCCACCGACTCGGAGTAATGGTGCCACCCGGCATAATCAGGATCTTCCGCCCGGCAAATGACGGTTACTGCCTGGCGGCCACCATTGTGAAGATCGGCCACCAGATACAGATAATCGGAAAGATCCCATGGCTTTGGCCCGGAAGTGACGATCAGATTTTGCCTGCTTCCTGTCATTGGGCCGGTGACTGCGACAGATTCACTTTGAGGTTTGACCGTAAAATTCTTCGGTGCAGTCAGCTGTTTCGGGGCCCCGGCCGTGGCAAAATCAAGCAAGACGACATCGTTGGTTCGGCGATCGAGCAGGTAACGTCCGGGTTTTATTTCTGGGGTGGCATTGATGGTGTCAATGGCTAGCGCCGGGCGACCAGCGAGCTGAATGCCAAGCAACAATGAAAGGGGCAAAATCCGCTGCCAGATGCGTAATTGATGATGCTTCATAATCGCCGACAGGCTGGGTTAGTGGGGCGCGTTAATACGGGCGGGTTGCCGATGGGCGTATCCGGCCAACTTCATATTGCAGGGTGGAACTTGCAGCCAGCTGGTTGGGTGTGGGGCTGATCACTTTGCCCCCTTCATCGTGTCGCGCAATTCCTTTTCCGATTCCGCATTCCAATAACCGCACTCCAGCTGAAAGAAGACCGAGGTGTAAGGTTTGGTCAGTGGCGTTTTGATCAGCAATACCTTGAACGTCTTCCCGGCCTCATCCAGCTTACCGATAATTTGCTCATGCGGCAGCACCTGTACGGGCTGGTTGGTCAGGATTTTTGCCAAGCCATCGCGATAGGCACCGATTCCGGGCGCGTTTTTTTCGGCGACAAAGGGCATTTCAGAGTCCGTATAAATCATCGGCTTGACGTGTTTGGTTCGGGCGAGTTCCGCGATGACACCCTTCACGACCTCAAGCTGGCTGGCCTCGACATAAATGGTTTCGATGCCCGGCGCGGTCTGGAGCGGATACGCCGAGTCGGCGACAACAATCCAGTTGCGATGCCCGAGCAACGGCAGTTCCTGTTGGAGTTTTACCTTCCAATCGGCGGCGGTGAGCAGGCCGGTCATCAACGAAAAGAGAACGCAGACGGCGATGATTTTGTTTTTCATGGTCAGGGGAGGGGGGAACAGTTATTGGATGCCAGCCCGCACGAGCGGGTCCCAGTATCTTGAATTGGTCAGTTTATTACTGGTTTGCGGGTTGATATTCGCGTCTTTGCGCGCCTCGGAATGACTGTCGGCAAATACCACCACGCCCAGGCCGCCGTTCATATTTTTGCCACCGCTGCCGCCGTGGCGACAGGCAATGCCCTCGTAAAGGGGATTGGATCCATCCATCACGCCGTTCGGCCAGTAGGAACTCATGCTCCACCAACCTTCGGCGTCGCCAACCACCAGACAATCACTTGGCTGGTGAATCGACGTGCGCTTGAATTGATATTGGCTGGTATAGGTGAATCCGCCAACGGTGACGGTTTGGGCAGCTTGCACAGCCGGTGCCGGGTAAAACAGGAAGAATACATTTGCCGAATACCCGATGCGGTCGCCCGGGTTCGTAACGCCGGTCCAATTCCATTTAAAATTGGGGGTATACTGATTCCGGACTCCCTGCAAAGCCGAACAATGAAAGAGGTTGGAATTGCCGGCCGAATACTTGCTCAAATAATTGCCCCACCAATTGTCCATGGCCGGCAGGGTCGGGTCCTGACCGCGACAGGCGGGAAAGATATCCTGACTGTCGTCGGTATAGAGTTGCACAAAGAGCCCCACCTGCCGGAGATTATTCAAACAGGAAATGGTCTTGGCCTTCTCCTTTGCCTTGGCCAAAGCCGGCAACAGCATCGCTGCGAGGATCGCAATGATGGCAATCACCACCAGCAACTCGATCAGAGTGAAGCCGGCTTTTGCGAAGGGGGACCGCCGCAAAGCTGAAATGTTTTTCATGGGGCGAAAGTAAATCTGAAGTATTCAGGGCGTTTTTCAATCCCGAGAACTCGTGGTAGGCAGCAGCCCATGACCGGCGACCGGGTTTTATTGCAATAGGCGCAATGGTACGCACGGCTTGTTTCTAGCCAAACTTGGGAACTCTGCCTGAGGCCTTGCCGTCTTACTGGGTTTTTTGGCCGGTAACGATGGGGACATAGCCCGTTTCCAATCCGTGGGGCGGGGTTACGATGAGCCCGTTATCCAGCGCGACGAGTTTGCCGGTGGTCGGCGGCGCCATGTAATTCCGGTCAATTGGCCAGCTCGCGTGCAACTTTTCCACGAATACCTGCAACTCCGCCTTTTTCTCAGCGCTCCAATGGTATTGCTGGAAAGACGGCTGGTCCACAAAGCGATACCACGAATAAGTCACCACGGAACCGTCCGCGAGTCTGGCCGTGAACGGGCCGGTTTTTGGGCCGGGATTGGCCCACGCACCGTTGGTGGGGGAGGTGTAAGCTGGGCCCGGCGGGGCCAGCTTGAATTCCGATGATTGCAATTTGGTTTCAGCCGGCACATCGGCCGCGGCCACCGCCACGCTGGTTTCGCCCACGCGTTTAAAATACTGCGGGAACTCACCGTTCGGACTGATGGTGTTGGTAAACCACTGCACTCCCCAGACGTTGTCTTCGAAAATCCGCGTATCGCAGACGCGCTCGACGCCGGTGATTTTCCTGCCCGCCTGGTCGAAGCGGGTTGTGTGCGTATTGAGCGGGGGTTTCCAGGCACCTTTGAGATCGAAGCTGCCAGTGCATGCGGGGCCGCCGCTGCGCCAAGATTTGAAGGCGTCGTAGAGGGCTGATTTGGAATAGTAAGTTACATCCTGCACGAGCCGGGCGCGGCCGGCGGCGTCCACGGGGAAATGCAAGCGCGGCAATTTCGTGTAGACAGAACCTTGCGCGTCAGTTGCGTCAAAGCGCGGCACGGTGTTCACTTCCATCGCGCCGCCGCCGATAATTCCCGGACGCGTATCCAGACCGCGACCATAAAGGAACGGATCCTGGAACACCCGGCCAATTTTGCTCCAGGTCTCGGGAATATAAAAGGCAATGGGGCCTTTGAAATTGGCGGCATTGAGAAAGCAGGTCCAGCTTTGGTCGCCCGTGGGCGGGGAGCCGGTGGTGGGTTCGGTGAACGGCAGCGCCAGCCAACTGTAGCCGAGGAATTCGCCATCGGGATGGCCCTGAAACGTCAGACCGTCCGGGGGAATCAGCAGTCGGTTGCTTAATTGCGCCAGTCCGAGCCGATTATCCGGCAGCGCCTGGTTGCTATAAAAAAAGGACCAGCCGGGCGAGCCCACTTCGTAGTCGTAGGCCTGCGGCGTGCCGTTCAGGCTGAACTTCGGCGGACCATACCGGAAATGATTGCCCCGCCAGTAGCCGAGTCCGCCTTCCACGGTCTGGAAAACACTATCCCAGGTCGGTCCGCGCTCCGTCCACGTGCGGGCCAGCGTGCCTTCCGGAGCGAGTGGCGTGGTCCGGTCATCCGAATTGTCCGGCATAATCCACGTGCCCGGCAGGCCAACTTGGAAATTGGCCAGCGGTTGGTCCACCAACGACCAGACGGCCGAATAAAATCCACCGCCGGCGGTGAAGGCGGATTGGTTCGGGGATTTCTCATGGCCATAGGAGATATATCCATGCAACCCATTGGCTGCGAGGGTGACCGATGGGGTAGTTGCAGCCGCGGCGGCAAAGCTTGTCAAAATACCGGCGGTCAGACCGAATTGGACGGCCCGTAAAATTGGCAGTGTGAGAGCCGGGCCATGGTCGCGGCGACCCTGAATCCGCGAAGGTGTTTTCATTTTAACCGGATTGAACCCGGATCATTGCCAGTCATCGGTCCGAAAGGGCGAAGCGGGCAGACCGGCGCCATTGAACAGATTACAGTCGGGATTGGCCGCCCAGGCGTAACGCACCGCCTGCGGTGACTTTACTTCCGGATTGGAGACGACCACTTGGTCGCCATGGATGCGGGCCATGGCGGGAGTCCAATGGTGATCGGCCCCCGCGATGGCAAATCCTTTCAGTTCGCCATCTTTGGCAACCAATCCGCCGTCCGTATGGGTGAAGGAAAGGGTTATTTCGTCACCTTTGATGTTATGTCCGGCGGGCAACGGTCCGGAGGAGGGAACATCCTGCCCATAAACTTTGGCGAAAGCCCAAAGCGCCAGCCGATGACCGACGGCCTGTTTGTTTTTTGGATGAATATTTACGGGGTCGCCCACATCCATGGTGATGGCCATGCCGGTGTTGGTGACGGCGAGGCTCTGCAACATGCATTCGCGTATCACCGGCCAATTTGTTGCATTATTGTGCGGAGCGAAATTGGGCAGTTGCACCCAGGCAAAGGGAAAGTCGCCTTCCTGCCAGCGTTGCCGCCAGTCCTCGATCATGAGCGGAAGTTGTACGGCGTACAGGCTGGCCCAATCATTCGCGGTGTTATTTTCACCCTGATACCAGATCGCGCCGCGAATGGCGTAAGGAATGAGCGGATTAATCATGCCGTTAAACAGGTTGGCCGGATAATTTTTGTCGAGCCGGGGATCGCCCCGCTTTTGAGGTTTGGGCGGAATGGTTTTGCCGGCCGCTTTGAGGGCTTCGGCATTGGTGGTCCAGGTGGCCAGCGCGCGGGCGTATTGAGCTTGGGCTTTCGCCTCGTCATAGGGAAGGCGCAGGGTAGCCTGCCATTGTTTTAAAACCGGTGCCAGCACCGGTGCGCCCGCCTGGCTGGGCAGGCTGGTCCAAGTTTCAATGGGCGTGGCGCCCCACGAAGAGTGGATCAACCCCACCGGCACGCCCAGTTTCTGGTGCAATTCCCGGCCAAAGAAATAGGCCGTGGCTGAAAAACTTCCAACGGATTCGGGCGTGCAGACCACCCACTGCCCTTCACAGTTCGTTTGCGGGGTGATGGCGGGACGACGCGCCACGGTGAACATCCGGATTTGCGGAAAGTTGGCGGAGGCAATTTCCGACCCGGCGTTGGTGACATCATTCACGGACAACTGCATGTTGGACTGCCCCGAGCCCAGCCAGACTTCGCCCACCAATACGTCTTGAATAACGATGGTGTTGTGGCCAGCGACGGTAAGCGTCAACGGATTTTGGGCGGAAAGCTTGCCCAGCATGATTTTCCAATTGCCTGAATCATCCGCGGTCGCACTGCGGGTTTGGCCGGCGATGTTTACGGTTACTTGTTCGCCCGGGGCGGCCCAACCCCAGACCGGTACCGGAACGCTCCGTTGCAATACCATGTGGTCGGAAAAAATTTCGGGCAAGGCAACATCCGCCCAGGCGGAGTTACCCAACAGCAAAGTTGTGCCCATGGATAGCAGCCAACGTTTCAGGGGGAGGTGGGGCATAGTTTGGGAATCAGGTGGCGGGTGGACTTTTAGGTGAGGGTGATTTCCAGTTTTTCTCCGGTCGCCATTTTCACGGGACGGTCGAGCGTGACCAGAACCTGGCTTCCCAACTGAATTAATGGAGCTGCAACCGGTGTTCCGGCATGTAGCACTTTAGCCGTACTGGCTGAAGCGCTGACCAGCGAAATGGATTTCAAATTCAAACTGCCCCAGTGCACGGAGATTTCCGCCGTCAGCGTACCATTTGTAATTTTTTGCGCATAACTGCCCCAGCCTTCGGCGCTGGTGAAGGCGCATTTGAAATTCTCGGGTGTCAGTTTCGGCGAAAAGCTGATGTGCTGCTGGGGGCCGTGATATTCGAAACCGCACGCGGCGAGATACACGCCGTAGCTGGCCATGCTGCGGGCATAGTGGTCGCCGCACTCGATCTCGTTCCACGGGTTGCGATGGGCCGCACTGTAGCGGTCATGCACGGCGCGCTCAATGGCGAGACCTTCGAGCAGCAGGCCCTCCCAAATCATGTGCCCGGCGACCTGATGCTCGAAGCCGTTCATGCACTCATTGAAATAGCCGGCCGCCCAATCCGCGCCCTTGCCTTTGGCCTGCGTGTAATCCCAATCGGAGCGCGGGAACGTGCACATCAACAAGCCTGCTTCCCCCGGCATGGCATACCAGCGGCCCGGCTTGTGGTTGGCGCGGTAGGGGCCCACGTCGGGCGAGAAATTATACCGCCACAAGGATTTGAGCGCCTTCACGGTTTGTGCCTGTGGCAGCACGCGCGGTAGTCCGACTTGGAATGCCCAACTCTGGCCGAATACTTGGTCAATCTCGCAGCCGGTGCCGGAGTTAATCGCGTCCAGATGCTTCGGGTCAACCTTGTTGATGAAATAGTCACCGTCAAAAAGTTGGGTGACTAGATTTTTCGGTCCCGTTTCCAAAATGGCGAGACATTGCCGGGCAAAATCTGCGTCGCCAACTTCATCGGCCATGGCCGCCGCCGCCGCGAGCGCCGCGAGATACAAGCCGCTGAGCCACGCCACCGGCCCGAACCAGTAGGTGTCGAGCGTGTTATGCTGGTTGCTCTCGATGAGACCGTCGTTGTTGGCGTCCTTGGCGATGAGCCATTGCGTGGCCAGCTTGATTTTCGGCCAGGTGCGTTTCAGAAAATCCGCGTTTGCCGACATCTGGTGTTCCCGCAGGGCGCGCAAGATTGTTCCCGCCTGCCCGTCCACGGCGGGAAAGTTGTTGAACTCGCCACGAAAATGAATTGCGCCGTCGGACATTTCTGCCGTGCCGAAGTCAATCTTCTCGCGCGTGAGGCGTTCCAACTCCGGAAAAAGACGAGCGGCGGCGTGGGCGTAGTGGTAAACGTGGCCGCACGTTCCCGGGCAACAACCCACGCCTTCCCAGCCGTAAAAGCGGCCGTTCGCAAACCGATAGCACGTGGAGGTCGCGAGAATGGAAGTGTTCAGCATGGTGCGATCCAGAAACCAGAACGGGAGGCTGGAATCATACCAGGTATCGCGCCACAACTTGGTCTGGCTTTCGAGTCGGGGGAAATGTCCGGCGACGTATTCCGCAACGGCCTGCGCCGAGGAAAATTTCGTGGCGTAATACCGGCCGCAATCCTTGAATGAGTTCTTGATGGATAGGTTGGGAAAATGCCAGGCGAGCACGAAGGTCACCGTCTTGGTCTCGCCGGCAGCCAGAGTCAGTTTTTGGCCCAACGAACCGACCAGCTTGGCGTTGAAAGGAGAATTTTGATCCCCACTCGTTTCGCTGGCGTCGCCCAACACTGCGAGCGCCATCGTGCCGAAGTCGGAAAGTTTGTCCAATGGTTCGGTCTGGCCTCGCTCGTCGGTGAGAGTGATTTTCCCGACACCGACGTTGCCCCAGGGACCGGTCGCATCATCAATGATTTCCAAATGCGCCGTTTTCCCCGCATAGGCGGCCACATCGAAGTATTGCAGAGACATTCCATTCTCATCCTTGCCGGAGGCTGTAAGCACCGGCTTGCCATCAATCACCAACGAAAGACCCAGCTTGGAATTGGCCTTCGCCTTGCCGCCGCCGATCCAGAATGCGATGAAATTACGGTCGATGACGAATTCGCGGCTGCTGAGTTTGCCGGTCGCGACGTCTTTGGCCTCGACGGAATCGCCGGGGGCGGTGGCATGGGAATTTACCACGCGCGATGTGTCGCCGCCCACGCCGCCTTGGTAGGCTGGAATGGCGCTTTTCTTGATTGGCCCCTGGCCGAAGGCGGTGCCAGCCGCCGTCCACCCGACATATGTTTCATGGTTCCAATCTTCAAAAATAAGATCGGGGCGTGCGGTCTTGGGGGATGCAAAATCATTTTCGGCCGAGCAGACCAAAGTCGTTGCGCCGTTCGCTTTCACGATCCGGTTTTTCAAAATACCACCATGGCTGCGGTGATAGAGACACACGCCGTTCTCGAGTTCGCCGGTCAGAGTAGTCGTCACCGCTGCGGCAGAAGGGTTGTGCAGGGTGAATTGAAAGACCGTTGCAGGCAGGCTGGAGTCATCCGTATTCAGGGGGATGAACGGCGAGAACGCTTCCATTTCGACGGTGAGCGGCACGGCGGGGTCGGCGTAGTTCACTTTCGCAATGGGATATTCGCCGCGAAAACTGACCTCGGAAAAACCGTCGCGATCGAGCGCAACCACTTTGTCGCCGAACTTCAGCGAGAATTTTTGCGTGAGGGGTGAGACGGGCGTGAGCGGTTTGGCATAATGTTCCGCGCCTGTGGCGATGGTTTGATTGAAAATATCCCAGTGCCAGAGCCGGCCATTGCCCCCGAGATAAAGCTGCCCGGCGCCAACGCCGCCCACGGGCATGCCGACATATTTGAGTTCGCTGCCGCGCAAGACTTCCGGGGTGCCGCGCTCGAAAAGCGATTTGACCCACTCCGGAGAAAGTTTTTTGTCGGCCGGCACCAGATGGTCAAAATCCTCGCGCGTGAATGGTCCGGCCATGGCGGGCAGGCGGGTGAAGGTCAGCCCGAGGATCGTGGCGGCGGAAGATTTTAGAAAATCGCGCCGCGCCCATTGGCTTTTGGCAGGGTCGGGATGGTTTTTCATATTTCAGTCAGGACTTTAAGCTTGCTGGCAACAGCGATAGGAACAGGTTTGGTTTGCACTCGATAGTTGCGCCCAACCACCATGGTTTGTGCGTGATATGTTCGACCAACGGCGGAGCGGGGTAGTTACAATCATTTTTGCTGGTTCTCGTCGGTATGAATCATGATTACCGTGTCTGCCGGATGCGCGGTGCGATTCAGACCGGTGATACGGATTTCGCCGTTTTTAGCCACGGAATATTCAAGTGCCTTGCCCGTAAACAAGTCACGGCATTCGAGGACCTTGTCCGCAATGACCGGCGTGTTGAATTCACTGCCCTGGTAACCAGGCAACAGGTGGACAAAATATTTTCCCGGTTTGCAGGTGAAGCCGTATTGGCCATCCACCGGATTCCAAGGGCCGCCCCGGGTGCTGTAAATACTGTCGCCCACCACGGCGAGCCAGTCGCCCACACGTTTGGTCAAGGCCGCATGGGTCGCGGGAATGACGCCATGCCGGTCCGGTCCAAAATTCAGGAGCATATTGCCGTTGCGCACCACCACGTTCACGAGGAAGCCAACAATTTCCTCGTAAGACATGAGGTTTTGATGGTCATTATAGCCCCACGATGACTTGTTGAGATTGAGACATTTCTCCCAGTAGTAAGGCCTGACCGGGCCGGTGACGGGCTTCGACCCTTCTTCGTCGCCGATGTCACCAATCCAGCCGGAGCGTTTGTTGACAATGACCTTGGGCGAATATTTGCGGGCGATACCCATCAGGCCCAAGGCCTTGCCGGTTTCATCATAGTCGCTGAACTCAGCGTCCACCGGCCAGGGATTGTTGGGGTCGCGATACCTGCCGGGTTCCCAAAAGAACATCGCATCCCGATCCGATCCCTGTTGCGCCAGCCAGCCGCCGTCCCAGAAAACATAGTCGAACGGGCCGTAGTTTTTGAAAAGTGTGCGCACCTGTTCGTAAACCTCGTTCTTCATTACCCGGGCATTTTCCTTATGGGATGGGTCCGTTTGATAGTGCCACACATTGGTCGCGCAATTCGTGCCCCACACGTCGTAATACCCCGGATAGCGCCAGTTGATAGGGGAATAATATAGGCCGACTTTCAAGCCGGCCGCGCGAACGGCATTGACGTATTCCGCATAGAGATCCCGGTGTATCGTTTGGGCACTCGTGAAGGCATTCGGATGGCGGCTGTCGAAGAGCGCAAAACCGTCGTGATGCCGGGCGGTCAGGCACATGTATTTGATGCCTGAATCTTTGGCGATTTTGGTCCAGGCGGCCGGGTCAAAATCTTTGGCATCAAAATAGACGCCTTTACCCTGGTCGCTGGCAAACTTCCGGTATTCCGCCGCCGGCAGGTGAGAATTCTCCATGTACCACTCGCCCTTGGCCGGCACGGCGTAGAGTCCCCAGTGGAGGAACATGCCGAACTTGGCGTCCATGTACCATTGCATTGCCGCGTCGTTCTGCTGCACGATGCCGAGGTCATTGGTGAGCGGCCGGGCAAAGCCAGCCGTGACGGTCAGCCATAGTAGACTGAACGCCGCCACCACCTTGAAGGCGGTTCTTGGAGAATGAAGTCTGGAAGGGATGCCGGTCATGGGAGCTTATTATTTTTGATGGCCGTAAGCCGTTGTGACAATTCCGCCGCTTTTTGGGGAAATAGCGCAAAGAGGTTGGTCCGCTCGCCGGGATCGGTGGCGAGATTGAACAGCATCGGTTGGGTGATATGATTGGCCGCGAATCGTGAATCCAAGGCGTTCGCGCCCTGGCCCATGCCGCCAGTTTTGGCGGTGGTGTTCGCGGGAATGAATTTCCAATCGCCCCACCGCAACGCCAGCGTGTCGGAAATGCCGTGCAGCACGGTGTTGTCGCGCAACTGGTTGGTGGTTGTGCCCAGGAGTACCGACGAAAGGTCCAGACTGTCCGGGGCAAGTGCTGGTGAAACTGGCTGGCCCGTGATGCCGGCCAATGTTGCCAGAAAGTCGACGAGATTGAATATCTGGCCGGTCACGCGAGGTTTGATTTGTTCCGGCCAGCGGGCGATCAACGGCACACGACAGCCGCCTTCGAAGACAAGGTATTTCCAACCGCGCAATCCGCCAGTGGGTTGATGCCCGTTCAAATCCTCAAAGGAATGATCGTAGTAGCCATCGAATAGGATGGCCCCATTGTCGCTCGAAAGAATGACCAGCGTGTTTTTCTCCAGGTTGAGGCGTTTGAGTGCCTGCATGATTTCGCCCGTTTCCCAGTCAATCTGCTCAATGACATCACCGCGGATGCCGCACTCACTCGTCCCGACGAGTGACGGTTTGGCGACGCGCGGGACGTGCGGTTCAAACAAAGCGGCTTCCAGAAAGAAAGGTGATCCCTGGTGTTGTTCGATAAACTTGACCGATTGGTTCACGACGGTGGTGGCCAGTTCATCATCCTTGAACCGTGCCGCCCTGCCACCCTTCATGAAACCAATCCGGCTGATGCCGTTGATGATGGTGCCGGAGTGCTGCTTGTCCGCCTTTTGTTTTAACAATTCCGGATGCTCCCAGCCGGTGGGGCCATCGCTGATGTTGGTCGCATAGCTCACGGTGATCGGATCGGCGGGGTCAAGGCCGACCACCCGGTGGTTTTCGATCCAGACATTCGGCACGCGATCCACCGTGGCCGGAATGATGTAACAATAATCAAAGCCAACTTCGAGCGGGCCAGGTTTGATCTCCCGATTGAAATCCACGGGCGTTTGGCCGTCGCCCAGGCCGAGATGCCATTTGCCAACGATGCCGGTCTGGTAACCCGCCCGGTGCAACAGGGCGGGCAGCGTTAGCCGGCCAGGTTCGATGCACAGCGGGGCGTCGCCATCCAGAATGCTGTTTTTACGATCCTTCTGCCGCCAGGCGTATTCACCCGTCATTAGCGAAAAACGCGATGGCGTGCAGGTCGAAGACGGGGCATAACCCTGGGTGAAGCGCACACCTTCCGCCGCGAGCCGGTCCAGGTTGGGCGTCTTGATTTTGGTTGCCCCATAGCAGCCCAGGTCGCCATAACCCAAATCGTCAGCCAGGATGATAACGATGTTTGGCTGGGAGGTGGTTGGCGCGGCGGCGGTCGGGTTGACGGTAGCATAAAACACTCCGAGGCAGGTTGCGACCAGCCAAATTCCATTGTAGCTCATCTTATTAGCAGGCAGAAGCATGCGGTGGCGTTTAGTATTTATGCTCGATGTCAATCGGTTGAGGCACGTTTCTCTCCGTGGTTCCGGCCGGACTTGGGGACATCATTTGCTGGCTCCAAAGTGCATGTTTTTTTGCCAGCGCCTTCACTATTTCGGGATTGGCGGCGGCCAGATTTTGAATCTCCGCAATGTCTTTGGTGAGCTGGTAAAGTTCCACGTCCTGGCCGTTCGCCTGAACCACCAGTTTATAGTCACCGCTGCGAACCGCATATGCCCCCCGTTCGGGCATGCGCAAATAAATGGCTTCATGGGGCGCGCCGGCTTTTACTCCGGTGAGGTAGGGGATCAGGTTGACGCCATCCAGCGGGACCGCCGGGTTGACGGGCGCATTGGCCAGGGCGGTGATGGTGGCAAAAATGTCGAGGGATAAAACCGGCTGGTCATAATCGCCAATCTTGGGCAAATGTCCCGGCCACTGCATGGCGAACGGCACGCGCCAGCCGCCTTCCCAGGGATAATTTTTGGAACCGCGCAAGGGATAATTGTCCGAGGAATTTTGATCCAGCGCCCCGCCGCTGGCGGACAGATAAACCACCAAGGTTTGCTGCTCCAGCCGATCCTTCCTAAGTTCGGCCAGCACGTCTCCGACCCCATTGTCCACCGCGCTCATCATCGCGGCATAGGCCCGGCGATGGGGGC
>CAIJGS010000179.1 GCA_903820285.1 uncultured Verrucomicrobia subdivision 3 bacterium
GCAATGATGGCGATCACCACCAGCAATTCAATCAGGGTAAAACCCGCCCGTTTTTTGGTTTCAATCATATGCAGATTAGATCAGGAAAAATTGTTCGCTGTCCTTTTTGGTCCAGACACTTCAGCAGTTTGAAGGCGATGCTTCCGGCTGGCATGTTTGCGGTTGATGCCAGCTGTTTGGTCTGCGCCTGCTTTCATGGCTGAATCGCTGTACACAGTTCACTTACCTTAATGCCACCAGCATTCCACCGAATGACCGGAACCGGAAGAAAAAAGATGTATCCTTTATTGTGTTTTTGTAACAACCGGCGGCGGGTCAGGCAAATCGGCCACCACGATTCCAAGCCGTACCGGCGGCACCAAAAAGCTGATTCCACCCATATTTTTCAATGGGAAAGTTGTGTTATGGCCGCATCAATGGCCCGCCCTAGCGCGGGCACCCGTTGGGTGTACACGACCGGGCTCACGGGATCATTTACCGGAAAATCCGCACGGTTGGCAAACACCCCGTCGGCATACCGGTAACCCAGATTTCCCAAAAATGCGATCACGTAATGTCGGAAAGGCTTCTCGCGCAACGAGGTGACGATCCCCGCATCCGATCCATAGTTAAAAGTCAGCCCCGTCTTGTGGGCAAAGGCCACTTCCGCCTGCCGGTTCAACTCCCGGATATCCACCCCGTAATCAGCACCTTCCACCACCACGTGTCCATTGCTGGCCCTGATCCACCGCGCCGCCACGCGGGACGGCAACCCGGGATGAACATTTGGCGCCACGGGGTAATTCGCCGTACTCAACCCCTCGTTAAATCCCTGATCGCCCAGCAATTGTTTCAGAAAGGCTCGGGACGAATCCGAAAGCAGCGCCGCCGTAACCGGCTGGCCACCAGCTTCCTGCCATAATTCTCCCGGCCCGCCATCAATCAGCCACAACAGCCGCGCCACATCAAAGGCCGTCATATGAATTTGCCCCGGCTGCCAGCCCAAACCGTCGGCGGCACCGGTGTGGTTGATCTGCAATGTCCCCAGCCCGAGCTCGCGAAATTCCCGGTTCAGCGGCTCGATTTCAGCACGGTCATGCAACATTTTCAACAATGCGCTGGTGGCATGATTGTCCGAAACCGTGATCATCGGCTCCAGCCAGTCCCGGACTTTCCTCGGTTCCGGCGTTGCCCCTGCAATCGCATACACATTCGTGGTATCCAAAGTGATTCTCCCTTCGTCCACCATCCGCATCACGTGAAACGCCACCATCAGCTTGAACAGTGAGGCCGGATATGGTGCCATGAACTGGAAAGCGGCATTCGTGCGACCCGGCACAATATCATCCGCCTCCGTCAACGGCGGATCATTCGTCCAGCCCTTGGTTGAAAGCCTTATCCCCGTGCTGGAAAAGGTCCCGCCATCCGCCCGCTCAATATCCCACCGGCGAAACCGGACGCTCGCCGCCCCGGCACTGAGATCCACCGGCACCACCAGCCCTTGCGGATAATCGCGCGACAGCAAGACATCCGCCCACGCCACCGCCCGACCGGCCGCGTCCAGTTGAATCACCGCCACATCCACATTGGGCATATGCGCCACCGGCGCGGCCGGCCGATGTTGCAATGCGCTGACCGGGTGATCCTCATTGCCTGCCCCAAAATCAATCACCTGCTCAAAATGCTGCTCCCGCACCGCCGTCAGCAGCGCCGTCTCCAACGGCGTAGGCACCGCCAGCACCGGCCCACCAGCAAATAGGGCCACCACCAGCACCGCGCGGATAAAACGTTCCTTCATACCCTGTTGTTACAAAAACAGAAGAACTGCCACAACTTTTCTTTTTCCATTGGACAAATGTACGATTAACTTCATCCTCGGAAAATCGGAGTATTGTGGCAGATACCATCCGGCCTGGTGCCGGCTACCATCTCCCCAGCCGATATTTAAGGAAACGCAAGCAAACAAGCCATGAGCAACAACCATAGCCCTGCCCCGGCCCAGCCCAAACGGCTGGTCTCCCTCGACGCCCTGCGCGGGTTCGACATGTTCTGGATTCTCGGCGCGGATGAAATTTTTTACGCCCTCCATGAACTGAGCAAGAACGCCTCCGCCGGCATCCTGACCGCCCCCGCCGCGTTTCTGGCCTACGAACTGGACCACGCCGAATGGGCCGGGTTTCACTTTTACGACCTCATCTTTCCCATGTTCGTCTTCATCATGGGCGTGTCCACGGTCTTCTCCCTCACTCGCATCATTGAGCAGGAAGGGCGCGCCAGTGCCGTGAAACGCGTGGTGAAACGCGGCGTTCTGCTCTTCATCATCGGCCTCATCTATTCCGGCGGCTTCACCAATCCCTGGCCGGACATGCGGCTCATGGGTGTGCTGAACCGCATCGCCATCTGCTACCTCTTTGGCGGACTCGTATTCTGTTTTTTCAAACCACGGACTCTCATGGCCATCGCCGTTTCGCTGCTGCTTGGCTATTGGGCCCTGATGGCCCTCGTCCCCTTCCCGGATGTGCGTCCCGAACCCGGCGGCGATGCCGTCATCACCCGCGAAGCCGGCTTCAAATCCGTGGACCAACTAAACCTGGCCAGCACCAATTATATTCGTGGCTCCTACGTGCAAGGCGTTACCCTGGCCAATTACATCGATCAGAAATATCTCCCCGGCCGCAAATACGACGGCACCTATGATCCCGAAGGCATCCTGAGCACCATGCCCGCCCTCGTCACCGGCCTGCTCGGCATCTTCGCCGGGCTGCTGCTCCAGAAACAATCCGTGCCCGACCGCAAAAAAGTGGTTTACCTCATCGGGGCCGGTGCCGCCAGCGCCGCACTGGGCTGGCTGTGGAATATTGAGTTTCCCGTCATCAAAAAAATCTGGACCTCCTCCTACGTCCTCGTGGCCGGCGGGTATAGCGCCATGCTGCTCGGCGCGTTTTATTGGATTGTGGATGTGCAGAAGAAACAGACCTGGTGCCAGCCGTTCATCTGGATCGGCATGAACCCCATCACCCTCTACCTCACCAGCAACTTCTTCGGCGGCCTCGGTTATGGCAAGCTCGCCACCCGTGTCGCCGGCGGCCCGGTGAAAGCCTTTCTGGACACCCACATCGCGCACGGCTTTGGCGATCTGGCCATTGCCCTCCTCGCCGTCCTGATCTTCATATGGTACGCGCGGTTCCTGTATCAGCGGAAGATTTTCCTGCGGCTGTAACCGCCGTCCGGATCATTCATAACGTAACGCCTCAATAGGATTGAGTGCAGCCGCCTTGTGGGCTGGATACAGCCCGAAGAAAACACCAATCGCCGTGCTAACACCGAAAGCCAGAATGATGGAGCCGGTCGAAACGACCGCGTGAAAATCGGCAACCACGCCAACCAGTTGCGCCGCGCCGACACCGCTGAGCACCCCGATCAGCCCGCCCAACAGGCTGAGCGTGACCGCCTCGATCAAAAATTGCAGCCGGATGTCCCCTGGTTGCGCCCCCACCGCAATGCGGATACCAATTTCCCGCGTCCGCTCGGTCACGCTCACCAGCATGATGTTCATGATGCCAATGCCGCCAACCAGCAGGGAAATGCCCGCCACCGCTCCCAGCAGCAGCGTGATGATCCGGGAAACCGAATTCACCGTATCGGCAATTTCCTTTTGATTGAAGATGTTGAAGTCATCGTCCTGGCCGGTGGTCAGCCGATGCCGCTGCCGGAGCAGGCTGGTCAATTGCTGTTGCGCCGCCTCCATCCGGCTGGCACTGATTATCTGGAGGTTCACCGAGCGCAGATATTTGTCGCCCGTGAGCCGTTTCATCGCCGTGGTATAGGGAATGATGATGCGGTCGTCCTGGTTCTGCCCGCCCATACCCGCCCCCTTGCTCTCCAGCAGGCCGATGATGACAAACGGGATGTTCTTGATCCGCACGCTCTGGCCCACCGGATTCAGCGGACCGAACAATTCATTCGCCGTCTTGGACCCGATCACCGCCACCTTCACCGCCCCGCGCGTGTCCCGCTCCGTGAACATCGAACCGGCCGCCAGTTTCCAGTCCCGGATCTTCAAATAATCCGGCGACTCGCCGACGATGCTGGTGGACCAGTTCCGCCCGTTGGCGATGGCCTGGGCGGTCGTGGAAATCTCCGGGCTCATCGCCACCACGTCCGTCACCTCGCGGGCAATCGCTGCGGCATCCGCCAGCGTTATTGAACTGGCGCTGCCCAGACCGGAATTGACGCCGCCGGAATGCTTGCTGCCGGCAAACACCGTCAGCAGGTTCTGGCCCAGCGCGGAAATCTGGCTCGTGATCCGCGCCTGCGCGCCGTTCCCCACGGCCACCATGGCCACCACCGAGGCCACGCCAATGATGATACCCAGCGCCGTAAGGCTGGACCGCAGCTTGTTTCGCCGCAAGGCGCGCAGGGCAATCAGGGCCGTCTGGCCCGACCGGACGAAGATAATTTGAATCAAAGTAAACATAAACGTCAGCCCAGGCGGGCGGTTTGTTCGGCGTCATTGAGCGTGGCCAGTTCCTGCCGGGCGGTGCGCCGGTTACCGTTCAGCGTGTCACTGATCACCTGGCCATCCCGCATCACGACAATGCGTTTGCAATACGCGGCCACATCCAGTTCATGCGTGACCATCACAATGGTGATGCCCGCTTCGTTCAATTCCTGAAACAGCCCCATGATTTCAATGCTGGTGCGGGTATCGAGATTGCCGGTCGGTTCGTCGGCCAGCACCAGTTCGGGCCGGTTCACCAGCGCCCGCGCAATGGCCACCCGCTGCTGCTGGCCGCCTGACAACTGGCTGGGATGATGCCCACCCCGGCTGCCCAGCCCGACTTTTTCCAGAGCTTCCATGGCGCGTTGCCGCCGTTCGCGCAGGGTCACCAGCGGCTGGGTGTAAAACAGCGGCAATTCCACGTTATCCTGGGCCGAGGTGCGGGACAGCAGATTGAAACTCTGGAACACAAAGCCCAGCTTCTTGTTCCGCAGTTTTGCCAGTTCCCGGCGATCCAGACCGGCCACCGCCACCCCATCCAGCCGGTAAGTGCCGCCGGAGGGTTGGTCCAGGCATCCGAGGGTGTTCATCAGGGTGGACTTGCCCGAACCGCTTGCGCCCATGATGGCCACGAATTCGCCGCGCTGGATGTTGAGCGTCACTCCCCGGACCGCCTTCACTTCCACCTCGCCGGTCTGGTAGGTTTTCACCAACTCGCGGAGTTCTATGACAGGAGTATTCATAAAATCCTCACGGATTGGCCGGCGGCGGACCGCCGAAGCCGCCGCTCTTGGTTTCACCGGCAAGGCTCAGCGTCACCACCGGCGTGGCTTCGCCCAGACCTTCCAGAATTTCCGTATTCACCCCGTCCGTGATGCCCGCCTTCACCACCAGCGGCTTGAGCTTCTGGCCATCAGCGCTGGTGGTGTAAACCAGCCGCTGATTCCGCTCCAGACTGGCCGGCGGCGCCCCCTCATAAACCACCTTGTCCGGTGGGGTATAGCGCAGGGCGGTATTGGGAATCTTCAAGGTGTTGGTGCGTTCCGCCACCATGATGGACACATCCGCCGTCATGCCGGGAAACAGCTTTTGTTCCGGATTATCCACCGAAATGATGGTCTGGTACGTCACCACATTTTGCGTGGTCGTTGGCGATTTGCGCACCTGCGTGACCGTGCCGTGAAACACGTCATCCGGAAAGGCATCCACGGTGAAATCCACCGTCTGCCCCTCCCGCACCTGGCCGATGTCCGCCTCGGAAACATCCGCCTTGATGTTCATCTTGGTGATGTCTTGGGCAATGGTGAATAAAATCGGCGTGGTCATGGTCGCCGCCAGTGTTTGCCCCAGATCCACGTCCCGGGCGATGACAATGCCGTTCACCGGTGCCGTGATTTTGCAGTAACCGAGATTCGCCTGCGCGCTCTCCAGCGCCGCTTCCTTGATCACCACCGACGCCTCCGCCTGCGCCAGTTCCGCCGTGGCCTGGTCCAGATCCAGTTGGGAGGCCGCCTTGAGCGGCACCAGGATTTTCTTCCGCTCCAGATTCTGGCGCTTTAGCGTCACCTCCGCCCGGGCGCTGGCCAGATCGCCTTCGGCCTGCCGCAAGGCTGCCTGGTAAACGGTTGGGTCAATCTCGGCCACCAACGCGCCTTTTTTCACCGGAGAATTGAAATCAGCGTATAGCGCGGAAATCTTGCCGGACACCTGGCTGCCCACATCCACACTGACCACGGCGCTCAACGTGCCACTGGCGGTGGTGTGCTCGACTATTTTCCCCCGGGCGGCCGCCACCGTTTCGTAGCGGGCCACGCTGCCGGACGGTTTGCACCCGGCCAGCAGACTGAGGCCGGCCACCAGCGCCAGACAGGTGCCCCGCTCCATTTGATACCGGAATTTTTGCTCGAATTTGAATTCAGTTTTCATGACATGTGAATGGTTATTTCCAGCCGCCGCCCAGCGCCTTATAGAGTGAAATTCGGCTGGCCAGCTCGTTGAATTGCGCCTGAATGAGCCCCTGCCGGGCCGCGTAAAGATCCTGCTGTGCGGTGAGAGTATTCAGATAAGTGTCATCACCCTGCCGGTAGCGCGTGCTGGCCAGGTCATAACGCCCCTGCTGGGCCGCCACCAAAAGCGTTTCCTGCTCCGTCTGCCGCGCATAACTGGCCGTATCGACCAGCGCATCGGACACTTCGCGGAAGGCGGTTTGAATCGCCTTTTGATAATTGGCCACTTCAATCCGGCGACTCACTTTGGCGGCATCCAGGTCGGCCAGATTCTGTCCGCCGGTGAATATCGGCACCGTGACCTGCGGCGAAAAACTCCACACGCCGGTGCCCCCGCCGAACAGTTGGGAAAGTTGCGAACTGGTGGTGCCCACCGAGGCCGTCAGCGAAAGCGACGGGAAAAACGCCGCCCGCGCCGCGCCGATGTCGGCATTGGCCGCCTTGAGCGTATGTTCCGCCTCCAGAATGTCCGGCCGCCGTTCCAGCAATTCGGATGGCAGCCCCGCCGGCAGATCCGCCAGCAGGCCGCTGTCCGGCAACGGCCGCGCCGCCGGCAAATCCGCCGGCAACGGCCCGCCGATCAGCAGGGTGAGATCGTTCACCGCTTCCGCCTGCTGCCGTTGATAGCTGAGCAGATTGATTTTTGCCGTCGCCACCTGCGCCTGGGCCTCGCGCAAATCCAGTTCGCTGCTGGCCCCCGCATCAAACATCGCCTGATTCAGGTTGCAGGATTCCTGCACGGTCTGCAGCGTCGATTGCGCCAGTTGAATCTGCTCCGCCACTTCGCGCAGGGTGAAATATTCCGTGGCCACTTCCGCCACCAGCGATACCTGGGCGCTGCGCCGGGCCGCGTCCGTGGCAAAATACTTTTCCAGTGCCTGCCGGTTCAGACTGCTCACCCGCCCCCAGAAATCCACCTCGTAAGCCACCGTGCCCAGACTCGCATTCCATTGCTCGGCCGTAACTCCGTCGGCATGGGAACGAGTGTAGCTGGCGCTGCCGTTCACCGTGGGCAACGAGGCCGAACGGGTGATGCGATATTGGGCCCGGCTCTGTTCCACATTGAGCACGGCCACCCGCAAATCCAGGTTGTTGGTCAGCGCCAGTTTCACCAGTTTTTTCAGGCGCTCATCGGTGAACACCTCCGACCAGCCCAGATTCGCCGCCGAGGGCGCGTTGGTGCCGGTGGCGGCTAGGTAGCTCCCCGCCACCGGAGCTGCCGGGCGCTCATACTGCGGCAGCATCGTGCAGCCGGCCGTCAATAGCGCCGCCGTGAGCATTGAAATGTTTAAGAGTGATGCGCAATTGATTCGCATGACCGGAGTATGCACCGGTTCGTGCTTTGGTGGCGGGACTTTGGGATGAGCGGCGAAAGCGGTGAGATGAAACCCGGAAAACGGAGGATGAACCCCCGGGCGGCAACGGCAGTAAATTAGCGGAATTCGAGCTTTTCCTGAATCTCGCGCAGGCTGCGGGTCGTTGGAATGGCCCGGCCATCCTTCAGAATGACCACACTTTCGCCTTTGAACATCGGCTGCAATTCCCGCACCCGCTCCAGATTCACAATGGCGGCGCGGCTGATGCGCAAAAATTGTTTCGCCGGCAATTTGCCCTCCAGACTTGTCAGTGTTTCCCGCAACACATGACTGTCCTTGCCGACATGCACCACCACATAGTTGCCGGCGGATTCAATGGAATCCACCTCGCCAATAGCCACAAACACAACCTTGTCATCGGTCTTGATGGCGAGCCGGGTGAGCTGGGTGGCCGGCGCCGAACCGCCCAGCAGGTCCAGCAAACCGCGTGCCGTGGTGCCGGCCTGCCGGTCGGCCATCAGGGTGCGGGCGCGCTGCACCGCCTCCTTGAACCGCGCGGGCTTGAACGGCTTTAACAGATAGTCCAGCGCATGCGTATCGAAGGCGCGCACCGCATGCTGGTCGTATGCAGTCGTGAAAATGACGATCGGCAGTTGATCCGGCGGCAGTTGCCGCAACAGCTCAAAGCCATCCATGCCGGGCATTTGTACATCCAGAAAAAGCAGGTCCGGCGAATGCCGATTGATCTGTTCCAAGGCCTCCGTCCCGCTGCCACACTCGCCGGCAATTTCAATCTCCGGCTCGTCCCGCAACAAATGCCGGATACGTTCCCGGGCGAGCGGTTCGTCATCCACAATGAGCGCGCGAATGTTCATGCAATTGGCCGCCGGACCGGGGCCGGACGAAAGGGAATGGTGATGGTTACCGTCCAGCCGCCCAATTCACCGGGGCCGGCCACCAGCGATTGGCCGGCGCCATAAAGCTGCTGCAGCCGCGCCTGGGTATTGGCCAGACCGATGCCCGAACGGACCGGCTTGTTTTCAGCCCGCACCGCCGGATCTATTTTACCGCCGTTATCACTCACCGATAACACCAGTTTTCCGTCCGCCTGCCGCGCCTGAATCGCAATCGTCCCCGCATCGGGCCGGGACTCCACCCCGTGCCGAATGGCATTTTCCACGATGGGCTGCAATATCAGCGTCGGCACCGCCGCGCCGAGCGATTCCGGCGCAATGGTCTGCTCCACCCGCAGCCGCTCGCCAAAACGCCGCTGCTCAATGGCCAGATAACGCTGCAACAAATCCAGTTCCCGCGCCAGGGAAACCTCCTGCTCATCCGAACTTTCCAGCGAGGCGCGAAATAGTTCGCTCAGGTCGGTGATCATGTCGTCCGCCGTTTCCGGGCTCGTATGTACCAGCGAAGAAATCGCGTTGAGCGTGTTGAACAGGAAATGCGGGTTGATCTGCATCCGCAACGCCTGCAGCTTGGCCCGCGCCAGATGCGCCTCCAGTTCAATGGCCTGCCGCTCGCGTTCCTGCGAGCGACGAAAATGGGCAAACGCCAGGCAGCCGCTCAGCGTGGCCAGAAAAATGATGATGTCCGGCACCGCCCGAAAGCCGGGGGAACCCTGCTCGTGCTGCGCCCCGGCGGCGTCCCCAGCCCGGGGCTGGGGTGGCCCCGGCAATGGCAGAAAAGTCCGGTATGCCACCTGACTGACCAGCACAATCAGCGCGCAGGTTGCCACATGAATCCCGGCCTGGGCGGCGAGCCGGGACCGCTCCAGTGGAAACCGCAGGGAAAGCCAGACAATCACCGGCAGAAAAACAATCCAAAGCACCCAGAATGCGCCCGCCCGCCACAGCGCAACCCGCCAGGATTCCGAATCCACAATCACCCCTTGCACCGCGAGCATGCTCACCAGCCCAAGCCACAAAACCAGCGAGATCCACAGCGGCGTGAACCGGTGTTTTTTTGTGGCAATGCCCGCGGGAGTCATCAAGGTTGTCAACATAACCTGCCCCGGAAAAACATTCAAACGATCAAATGAATCCGGAATTCACCGGCCCAAAACCGGCGTTGTTGGCCATAATAAACCATGCGTGCATGGTGCGCCGCATCATTGGGATGATTACAACCAAACCCGGGATGAACTGCGTTTCCGCCGGGATGAATCACCCGGCCCGACCAGAACTTGCTTTCAACCTCGTCATCTGCTCAAGGCAGACAGCTCGTCTCCAAAAACTTTTGGTACGTGCTGCGTAATCCCACCACGTCGTTGTGGACCATGTCGGTGTGGATAAACACCAGCCGGTTCGCCCGCAAAATTTCCGGCGTCATCGCCGCATCTTCGCCCGCCCAGTACCCGGTGCCTGCCGTCTTCAAGGAACTCATCAGCTTTTCGGTTTCCTCCTTGGTGCCGCCGTGATCGGTGTAAATATCCAGCAACCGGCCGTTATACGCCTGTTGCCAAGCCACAAAATACGGCGTGCTGCCATACAGGGCATCAAACAGCCACACCTCCTTGATTTTATCCGCCAGCCCGCCGTGATCCAAAATCTCCCCCATCACAT
This sequence comes from uncultured Verrucomicrobia subdivision 3 bacterium, assembly GCA_903820285.1. GTDB lineage: Bacteria > Verrucomicrobiota > Verrucomicrobiia > Limisphaerales > UBA11358 > UBA11358. The sequence continues at coordinate 10,373 of CAIJGS010000179.1, forward strand.
GATAGCCGCCGCTGTGGCCGGATATGATGATGTCCCCGATCTGAAATTGATTCGTCGCCAGCACTGGTGGCATCCGCAACGCTCCGCCCACTTCCGCGATAAAGTTTTTAAACCCGTTCGTATCCTCCAGTTTTCCGCCAAAGGAATCCGGCGCGTTGTAAGGACCTTCCGGCACCACCAGAATGGCATTCCGCTCGCTCGCGGCAAATTGCTCGATCAACTTGTACTCCGGCAGGGTACTGGCCACTGTGTGATTCCAGCCATGAAAGTGAACCACCAGATCCACCTTTTCCCCGGGGCGGAAAGTTTTGGGAATGAAAATGGCCACCGTACTCTTATTGTAATGATCCACCGCCGAATAAAGCTGGCCGTGATACATGTGTCCCGCCGCCCGCGCCGGATGCGGAAAAGGCGCGCTCACCAATTGCGTGATCACCAGTTGTCCCAAAGCCGCATACTGTGCCATCGGCAAACCATCGGAACGCCCACCAAACTTGGCCAGCAGCACGGCAATCGCATCCAGATCATCCCGGCTGCTGGTGCCCGGCGGTGCCGCATAACGATTGAGCATCAGGCTGAAGGCCAGCTTTTCACCGGCCGCCGTCGTTACAAAACCAGACAGCGAATTCACCCACCGCAACGTGCCGGTCTTGGCCCGGACATTTCCCTCTGCCGGTGTGCCCTTCATCCGGCGGCGCAACGTGCCATCCACTCCCGCAATCGGCAGGGCATTGAGATAATTGCTCCCCTCCCGATGCGTCGCCATGAATTTCAGCAACGCTACCGTCAGCTCGGCCGACGTCAGATTGTTGCGCGACAACCCGGAACCTTCCTCAAAATGCAGTTCGCCCGCCGGCAACCCGTTGGTCCGCAAAAAATGTTGCAAGGCGGCCACGGCCAGGTCCTCCGACGTGGTCCAGGGCACCGTGTCGGCCGACCGGAGCGATTCACCCGTGTGTTCGAAAATTAAATCCGTCTCCAAATTTTGCGAAGGCTTCATGAAGTCATGTACCAAGTCGCTTAATGGCGGCGACAGCACTTCCCCCAGCTTGATGCCGCCCACCGGGGCCGCCGCCGGCCACGTGATGTCCCGCGCGCCGCCGCCGACCGCAATTCCCTGCCGGATCAACGCCGCCTTCAACGCCGTCGCAAACCACCGCGCCGGCCGCGGCACCGCCACGTCCAACACCTCCGGTTCGCCGCCCGCCGGCAATACGCCCAGCAGGTGGACCGTTTCACTATCCGGCAAATGATGCGTTTCCAGATGACGCGCCGCGCCGTTCGTGAGCGTGACGGTCTGGTTATCAAACACCAGCCCGGTGCCGGGCTCCAGCAGAGTCACCTGGCATGGCTCCCCTGGGGCGGCTCCCGGTGTCACGCGCACCTGCGTGTAATTGTCCTCCAGCGTCAGCGCCGAAATTTCCGCCCCCTCGGAATCATCCGCATCCTCCACCGTCCAGCCTGAACCCGCCGGCGAACTGTGCAGAAACGTTGCATCCCCGATCACCCCGCCCGTCACTTGCCGCACCCCGGCTTTTTTCAATACCGCCACAAACGGATCAAACAAGCCCCAGAAATCCTTCCCCGTCCGGCGCACATTCCAGCTTGGATCCGCCCGCCCCGAAATGATCAAATCTCCCGACACCACCCCGTTCGCGTCCGGCGCCGCCGTCGCGAACACCGGCGTGGCGATGCGATAATCCCCGCCCCACCGGTCCAGCGCCAGCGCTCCCGTGTAGAGTTTACTGTTGGAGGCCGGGCTCATCAGCCGGTCCGGATGGTCTTCAAACACCGTCGCGCCCGTATCCAACGAAATTATTTTGACGCCCCAGAGCGCCCCGCTGAAACGCGGTTGCGCCAGGCGCGCGGCAATCGCCGTCCGCAAGCCCGCCAGACTGGTGGCGGCAGCGTCCTGCGCGCGTACCGCTCCGGTCTGAACCACGATCATGGCAGCCAGTAAAACCACCGGGAGGCGGTCAAAAAAAAGCACCCGCGCAATGTGCGGACGGCGAATATTCCCCTTCATGCGCGGGAATCTAATCGCTCCGGGCGGCGGCTGGCAAACGGAATCAGTCGTGAACGCAATTCATTTTATCATCCCTGCATTTGCGCGCCACCACCCATCTGTGGTAATTGACAGACCCGGCCACTGTGGTAGCGTGGCGACTGTGACCGGAAAACTTGCTGCCGGGCCCCAACCCCGGAGGCCGTCATCTTTTTCCGCGAAGTCGCATATTAAGGAATAAATTATGATCATTGGTGTACCGAAGGAAATCAAACAGCAGGAATATCGTGTCGCCTTGCTTCCCGGCGGAGCTTATCAGCTCACCAAGCGCGGCCATCAGGTGCTCGTGGAACGCGGTGCCGGTGTCGGTGCCGGCTATGCCGACGCCGATTACGAACGCGCCGGCGCGCGCCTCGTGGACTCGCACGCCGGCGTCTTTGCCGAGGCCGACCTCATCATTAAGGTGAAGGAACCGCTGCCTTCCGAATATCCGCTGCTGCGCCCGGGCCAGATTCTTTTCACCTACCTCCATCTTGCGGCCAGCAAACCGCTCACGGAAGCGCTCATGAAGTCCGGTGCCACCTGCATCGCCTATGAGACCATCGAAGTGAACCGCCGGCTCCCGCTCCTCGAACCGATGAGCGAAATCGCCGGCCGCATGAGCGTGCTCGTGGGCGGCTATTTCCTCGCCAAACATTTTGGCGGCAGCGGCGTGCTGCTCGGCGGCGTGCCCGGCGTTTTGCCCGGCAAAGTCGTTGTCCTCGGCGGCGGCTCCTCCGGCATCAACGCCGCGCGCATGGCCCAAGGCCTCGGCGCGGATGTTACCATTCTCGAAGTGGACCTGGAACGCATGCGTTTCCTCGATATCACCCTCCATACCGCCCACACCCTCTATTCCAGCGAAGCGCACTTGATCGAACTGCTCCCTGACGTGGATCTCCTCATCGGTGCCGTGCTGGTGCCCGGTGCCAAGGCGCCCAAGCTCATCAGCCGCGAAATGCTCCGCCATATGCGCCCCGGCAGCGTGCTGGTGGACATCGCCATCGACCAGGGCGGCTGCGCCGAAACATCGCACCCCACCACGCATCACGACCCCGTGTACGTCGAGGAAGGCGTCACCCATTATTGCGTTGCCAACATGCCCGGCGCCTACGCCCGCACCGCCACGCAGGCGTTGACGAATGTCACCTACCGCTATCTGGAAACCCTTGCCGACCTCGGCCTGGCCGAAGCCTGCCAGCGTCAGCCCACCCTCATCGGCGGCATCAACGTCATGGCCGGCCAGGTCACGCACAAAGCCGTGGCCGAAGCCCATGGCCTGCCGTTGATCAAACCCCTCGGCGCCTGATCGTCGCATGGGCGAACCGGAAACATTGCAGCTGTCGGAAATCAATTACGTGCACTGGCGCGGCCGCCGGTTGCTGTACTTTGCCGGCTGCGATTATTTCCGGCTCGCCCAGCATCCTGCCGTCCTGAAGGCGGCGACCGATGGGTTAAAAAAATACGGCCTGAATGTCGCCGCCTCCCGGCTTACCACCGGCAACAATCCGGTTTACGCCGCTTTGGAAAAAGAGCTGGCGCGCTTCTTTAATGTGGAAGCCGCCACGCTCCTGGCCAGCGGTTATCAGACCAGTTCCGCCGTCGCCCAGGCGCTCGCGGGAGATTTCACCCATGCCCTCGCTGATGCCCGCGCCCACCCCGCCCTGCTCGATGCCGCCCGGCACCTAGGCTGTCCGTTACAAACCTTTAAACATAGGGATGTGGCAGATTTTCGCCGCGCCGTTGCCGCCTGTGGCCCGACCGCCAAAATCATTTTGCTCACCGATGGCATGTTCTCGCACGACGGTTCCGTCGCCCCGCTCAAAGCTTATTTGAAAATCCTGCCCCGCACCGGCCTGCTCCTTGTGGACGATGCGCATGGCGCTGGCATTTTGGGTAAAACCGGCCAAGGCACGCCCGAACTGGCGGGCCTTCCCCGGCAGCGCACGATTCAGTGCATCACTCTCAGCAAAGCCTTCGGCACCTATGGCGGTGCGGTGCTCGGTTCGCATAAATTGCGTGAGAAGATATTTACGCATGCACGACTGTTTGTCGGCAATACCCCCCTGCCCCCGCCGCTGGCTGCCGCCGCCTTGCAATCAGTCAAAATTCTGGCCAAGCAACCCGGCCTGCGTACGCGACTGCACAAAAACCTGGCCCACATAAAATCTGTTTTGCAGCAGGCGGGCTTTGAAATTTCCGATGCCCCCGGCCCCATCATTCCGCTGCATGGTTTGTCCGTGGACGAAATCGCCAGCCTGCGACAGCGCCTGTTCAAAGCCGGCATTTACCCATCCTTTCTGAAATACCCCGGCGGCGCGGCCGAGGGATATTTCCGCTTCGTCATTTCCAGCGCCCACACCCGCGCCCACCTTGATCTGCTCGCCTCCGTCCTGATGGAATTTAAAGCCGCCCAGAATTGAATCCCTCTATGATGGGTCGCGCCACCGCTGCGATCAGGTCTTTTTTCTCCGAGTGCCCCGCCGTAAAAATCACCAGCACAAATTTCGCCCCATTCGGCAGTTCCAGATAGGTGGCATCATGCCGCACCGCACTCATCCAGCCGCCCTTGGACCACAGCTTCGCGCCGGCGGGCAAGCCCGGCGCAATAAATTCCGTCGCCTGCCGGTCGGCATTATCCGTCCGCGTCTGATCCCGTTTCATCAATGCCATCATCTCCTCGCTCCGCTTGGTGGTCACACATTTTCCCGTGGCCATCTCCGTCAGCAACCGCGCCGTGGCCTCCGCCGTCAGAAAATTGCGCGGTGATTTGTATTCCTCCAGCACCTGCTGATCCCGTCCGTAAGGGCCTTCCCCCCACGTCTTCTTATTCACATTGATGCCGGTGTACCCCTGCGCCGCAAAATACCGGTTCACTGCCTCGCGCCGCTCGATCCATTGTGCCATTTCCGCCGGACTCAATTCCGGCCCGCTGGTCGTGCCTGTCAGCAGGTCCATCACATACCCCGTCGCCTCGTTCCCGGAATGCACAATCATGTCCTGCAACGCCCGCCGCAGTTCCGCCGTGTCCGCCAGACAGCCGTCCTCCAGCCACCGGTGCGCGGCAGCCAGATAAAATAGTTTCACAATGCTGGCCGGATAGGTTGGTTCAGCCTGCCGATACCCCGCCGACACCGGTTGATCCGCCTGCCGCAAATCCACCAGCGAGATAGCCAGCTGCTTTGCCGTCAGCCGCTTGTCCGCAAAATCGGCCAGAACTTTCTCCACCGACCGGTCCACCAAAGCCTGCAATCCGGCGGCCTGCTTTGTGAATTCATCCTTATTCATGCCGGAAAAATATCACCCGCGATAAGCAAGGCGAGCCCTAAAACCTGCGCACAGCTTTCGTTTCTGATGTTACGTTCTGCTGCTCGGTAAAAAGTTTTTTCTTGAGTCAGGCGTCAAAACCCTGTCCATTAATCACACTGGATGATTAATTAAGGATAAATCCACGTGCCTTTATTTGCAGCATTTGAGCGGCAACTTGTATTCCGGTTCCGCGCCGGACTGCTTTTGTCTGTATTCTGGCTGTCGCTTTTTACCGCGACCGCCGCGTTATCCCCTGCCCCGGATGCTGACCTCTATTATCGCCGCACTCACGGCGGCGCGTGGCCGCCCGCCGGCGTGAATGCCGCCAGTCATGCGTGGGAAACCAATATTGCCGCCGGCACCACCACCGTCACGGCGCAAGCCGTTACCGTAAGCACCAATGGCTCCATAGGCACACCTCGTCCGCAAGTACTGCTTTATAACAACGTGGACCCGGCCAATCTCGGCAAAGGCGACTGGATCTGGCAGATGTCCACCACCGAATCCCATCTCGGCCTCTCCGCCGGCAACGTGCAAGGCGTCATCAATTACGAGACCAACCTGCACATGCAATGGATCACCGTTAAATCCTCCGATGGCGGCAGCATCTATCCCTCCTCCGGATCACCGCAGTTCACCGCCGACCTCGTCACCCGCGCCCATGCCGCTGGCCTGAAAATTTTTGCCTGGGGCTACACCTACGGCAACAACAGCGGTGCCGGCACCACCGTTAGCGGTGAAATCAATGCCGCCCTGAACGCGCTGGCACTCGGTGCGGACGGTTTCATCATCGACGCGGAAATCGAATACGAAACCAACGCCACCCGCCGGGCCGATGCCACGCTCTACGCCACTACCATCAAATCCAATTACCCCACCCGTTTCCTTGCGCACGCTCCGTTTCCGTACATCACGTCGCACTCCGGTTTTCCCTACCTGGAGTTCGGCACCAATTGCGATGCCGTGATGCCGCAGGATTACTGGGGTGCCATCGGCATCACCCCGCAGGCCATGGTCGTGAACATGAACAGCCAGTGGCGCACGTGGCAGAACAGCCTTACCGGTTTTAATACCAACGCCATCAAACCCATTGTCCCGCTGGCCCAATCGTATACCCCGGTCACCGGTGCCCAAATCACCAGCTTCCTCCTCGCATTACAAACCAATTCGCCCAAAGCCACGACCGCCGGTTACAACGGTTACAGTTTTTGGGATGCCCAGGAACGCACCTCGGATATGGACGCCGCCATCCTTGCCGCCAGCGTCGGCACCAATTCCCAAGCCCCGTACATTTCCACCTCATCGCTGGTCCGGATGATGGATGCCGGCACCACCAACAGCCTGACCCTCAGCGTCGGCGGCACCGCCCCGCTCGCCTATCAATGGCAATTCGCCGGCACCAATCTCCCCGGAGCCACCAACAGCACGCTCACCCTCGCCCTGGCGCTAAACCAAACCAATTTTTCCGGCAACTTTACCCTCGTGGTGACCAATGCCTTCGGCAGCGTCACCAGCAGCCCCGTGCCGGTGCTCATTTATCCGCCGCAGGCCGTGGTTTATGCCGACAACTTCGAGACCAACTCCGCGTCCGCGTGGATCGTCAATAAAAGTTCCACGGACACCGCTATCGCCTTCAATTACGATTACTCCGCCCTGGGCATTCCTTCCGCACCCCACTCCACGGGCGGCACCACCCACGGCGTACAAATGAAGGCCAACCTCACGCTTGCTGCCGTGGCCGCCCTCTCCATCTCCCCCACCAACCAGTCGTTCAGCGGCGATTACCGACTGCATTGCGACATGTGGATAAACGTCAACGGCCCCTTCCCCGGCGGCGGCTCCAGCTCCACAGAATTCTTTACCGCCGGCCTCGGCACCTCCGGCACCCGCACCGAATGGACCGGCACGCTGGCCGACGGCTGTTATTTTTCCGCCGATGGTGATGGCGGGGTCAGCGCCACTTCCACCACGTCCGGGGATTATTGCGCCTATCTCGGCAGCGCCCTCCAAAGCACTTCATCGGGTATTTATTCCGCCGGCGCAGACACCACCGTTCGCGATAATGCCAACGGGTATTACACCTCGGCGTTCCCCACCGGTGCCGCCGCCCCCGCCTTGCAGCAATCCACCTATACCCAACAGTCCGGCTCCCTGAACAGCGGCACCGTCGGCCTAGGCTGGCACGATGTCATCGTCTCCCGTCGCGGCAACATTGTGGACTGGTCCATTGATGGCATCCGCCTAGCCAGTGTCACGAACGTCACCTTTACTGCCAGTAACATCTGTGTGGGCTTCTGGGACCCCTTCGCCTCGCTCACGGATAATACCGCGCTCAGTTTCGGCCTCGTGGACAACGTCCGCGTAGAATCTCCCGCGGTGGCTCCCCAAATCACCGTTCAACCCGCCAGCGTCGCCGTCAAACTCACCACCAATGCCAGTTTCACTGTCACCGCCACCGGGCTGCCAACACCCGTTTATCGGTGGCGTTTCAACGGCACCAATATCGCGAATGCCACCAATGCCAGCCTGACAGTCATCAGCCCGCAAACCACCAATGCTGGCAATTATTCTGTGGTCCTCTCCAATTTCATGGGCGCGGTCACCAGTTCCATTGCCACGCTCACCATCATTCCGCCATTGCCCGCGCAATTCCAGTCTGCCACTCTTTTGCCCGATGGAACCTTGCAACTCATTTTCAACGGCGACTCCGCGTGGAGCTACACCGTCGAAACCTCAACCAACCTGGTCAGTTGGACGACGCTTA
>CAIJGS010000180.1 GCA_903820285.1 uncultured Verrucomicrobia subdivision 3 bacterium
CAGCCATGCCTCAATAATAGCAAAGCCATTAGAAATTACAAGTACTTATAAAGTGTATAAGACATTACTCTTTATCCTAAGTCCGACAGGCTGCTAGGGGCGCGGGTCGGTGACCCGCAGCAACATGGCTCGGCACCGGCGTATGAAAACAGATACGGTCGCTGGTCCAAAGTCTTGCCGGCATAAAAAGCAGCGGCGGAAACCGGAAAATCCGGTTCCCGCCGCCTGGTCGCTTGCCCGGCAATTACGCCGGCCCCGCTTACTTCAGCAATTCTTCGGCAATCTGCACGGCATTCAGGGCCGCGCCCTTGAGCAGTTGGTCGCCGCTTACCCAGAAGGCCAGACCGTTGTCCAAGGCGCAATCCACGCGGATGCGGCCCACTTCGCAATTATACTTTTCCGAGGTGAACAACGGCATTGGATACTTCTTGTTTTCCGGCTCATCCACCACGTCCAGACCCGGCGCGCGCAGGAGCACTTCGCGGGCGGCGGCCACGGTTACGGGCCTTTCAAATTCCGCGTTCACCGCCACCGAGTGGGAGCGATAGACCGGCACGCGCACGCAGGTGACGCTCGCCTTGAAGCCAGCGTGATGCATGATCTTGCGGCCTTCGTTTTCCATCTTCATCTCCTCCTTGGTGTAACCCGTCGGCAGGAAAGAATCCACGTGCGGGAGCACGTTGAAGGCGATCTGGTGCGGATAAACTTCTTTCGTCACCGGTTCGCCCTTGACCACCTGGCTCACTTGGCGTTCCAGTTCTTCAATCGCCTTGGCGCCCGTGCCGCTCACGGCCTGGTAGCTGGCGGCAAAAATGCGCTTCACGCCGAACGCCTGATGCAGCGGATACAGCGCCATCAGGGTGATGGCGGTGGTGCAATTCGGGTTCGCGATGATGCCTTTGTGTTTCTTGACGTCCGCCGCATTGATCTCGGGGACCACCAGCGGAACATTGTCGTCCTGGCGGAACGCGCTGGAATTATCCACCACCACGCAGCCGGCTTTGGCCGCGATCGGGGCAAATTCCTTGGAAATGCTGCCGCCCGCGCTGAACAGGGCAATGTCCACGCCGGCAAACGAATCCTTCGTCAGTTCCGTGATGGCGATTTCCTGGCCCTTGAACTTCAGCTTTTTGCCGACCGAGCGGGCCGACGCGAGCAAGGTCAGCCTGCCCACGGGAAAATTACGCTTTTCCAGGGTTTTGATCATCTCGATGCCGACTGCGCCAGTCGCACCGACCACGGCTACATGAGGATTGGGATTCATAAAAAACGGTCAACGAATCTAACAGGTTTCCCGCCATCGTCAATTTCACATTCTGGCGGGCTTGAAAAGTCCCGTTTTGCCCGGTCCGGAGGCCGAAACACTCAAAATAATTTAGCTTTCAGATTGACCGGGCATGCGGCTTATGTCGAAATGATAGAACATAGTGATTTAATTTTTAGCCGAGATGCCGAGAACACCCAGCAGAAATGGAAATGGCGCGCGTACGGGCGCGACCAAGTATGATGCGCACCACAAGGTGCTCTCGCAAACTTACGGAGCCTTCGCCGATTTGCGGCGCGAGCTTTCCGATTCCAAAACCACCGTTGGCGAACGCGAGGAGCTTTTGCGAGGCTTTGCCGTGTGCCCGGATTCCCAGCGCGCCTGGCTGCTGCTGGAGGATTATTTTGAGCGGCTCTCGCTTTCGCGCCGCGATTTTCCCGCCACCGATTGGTGGACCAAGATGCTCGTGGTGCAGGGCAAAGCCCGGCTGGAGGAACTGGCGTTTCTGTTTTTGCGCGCCAAACGTTCCGTACCCCAGGAGTTGCAGCCCCATGCCAGCCTGGACCGCTTTGCCCAGGCCGAGGAGGCCGAGCAGGAATTGCGGCTGGTGAAGGAGCTGGAAAACTGGCTTTCCCCGCCCGCGCCGCTGCACCTGGACACTCCCCGCGCCACGTTGCGCGTCGTCTGCCGGCCCCAGCCGGATGAACAGGAACCTTCCCGCTTCCGTCTTTCCATTCAATTTCTGCTGCTCCGTCCCCGCACCGGCGAAAAAGCCCGTTCCTTGCACGATCTCGTGGACCTCGTGGTCCGCGCCGCGCATGAGCAGGAATTGTTCACCCCGTGGGACTGGGAGTTCATCCAGTGGATTTACGACACGCACCGCGAACGCGCCGGTCACGAGACCACGCTGCTCCTGGCCGACGCCGAGCTCCTCCAATGGCTCGCGCGCTGGGGCCACACCCAGCGGCTTGAATCCGCCCTGAACGGCCAGCCGCTGTGCTTTCACGGCCACATCGTCGCGCTTTCGCCGCATCTGGAAAATGGCGACAAGGAACTCTCGTTCACGCATCGCATCACCCTGCCGGATACCAGCCATCGTTCCGTTGGCGATGCCCGGTTCTTTAACCGCCAGTCGCCCGTGGCGCTGGTGGACAACGAATTTTTTCTGCTCCGCAATGCGCCGCCCGCCGGCGTGCTCAAGCACCTCGCGCAAAAGCCGGCCGTGCCCGTGCGCAAGCTGAGCCACCGCCTGCTGCTGCATTTGCGCAAGACGCAGGCCAACCACGGCGTGGATTGGGAACAGCTCTGCGTGGCGCATGCCGCCGCGCCGCAGTTTGTTTTTGAATTGCTCGAGGACAACGTCCAGCTCCGTCTGTTCGGCAAAAGCCAGCGGGACAAGACCACCTGGGTGTGGACCGGTCACGAATGGGTGCCGCACGGCCGCGTGATCAAGCCCGGCGAAAAGCCGGAGATTCTCGATGACCCGCGCCTGGAACCCTCGGTCACTTGGCTGCGCAAGCTCGACTGGTTCATGCAGGAGCCCGGCCTGTGGATTGGCGATGCCAATGAGAATTTCCTCGGCGCCCTCGCCGAAGCCTGGGCCACCCGCCCGAAGGAAGCCGAATTCCTCGGCAACACTGCTTTCCACCGCCTGTTCCTCGCGCCGCGCGCACTCAAACCGCGCCTCGTCGTCAAGGGCAGCGGCATCGACTGGCTCGCCGTCTCCGCCGAATGGGAGGCCGAAGGACTCAAGCTCTCGAAAGCCGATCTCGAACGCCTCGCCGCCGCCACCGGCCGCTTTGTCAAACTGCCCAACTCCGGCTGGGTGGAACTCGACATGCACGCCGTGCAGGGCGCGCACGAAGCCATGGCCGAGATGGGCGTGGAAGGCCTCATGGCCGTGCCGCAAAAGATCGGTTTGGAACACGTTGCCCACTTGGGCGAAGATGAGTTCACCCGGTTCGTGGATTCGCCCGAGGCGCTCCTGCTGCGCGAACGCGTGCGCGATTTCAAGGGCGTGCCCGCTGCCGAACTGCCCAAGTCCCTCACCGCCGAACTCCGGCCGTATCAGAAGGACGGCTTTGATTTCCTGGCGCATCTGGTGCACGTGAAACTCGGCGGCATCCTGGCCGACGACATGGGCCTGGGCAAAACCCTGCAAACGCTCACTTGGCTGAGCTGGCTCAAGGAACGCAACCACAAGAATCCCAAGCCTTCGCTCGTGATCTGTCCCGCCTCCGTGCTCCACAACTGGCGGCGCGAAGCCGAGCGGTTTACGCCGGACATGAAGGTGCTCGTCCTCGAAAGCGGCGCCGCCCGGCATAACATGCGGAAGCAGATTCCGCAGCACGACATCATCGTGACCAACTACGCGCTGCTCCGGCGCGACCTTGAGGAATTGCAGAAGTTCGCCTTCCGCGCCGTGATTCTCGACGAGGCGCAGTTCATCAAGAACCCCGGCGCGCAGGTCACGCAGTCCGTGAAGCAGCTGAAGTGCGAGAACAAGATAGCGCTCACCGGCACGCCGCTGGAAAACCGGCTGCTCGATTTGTGGAGCATTGTGGATTTCATCCAGCCCAGCTACCTCGGCAATCAGGAACATTTTCTGGAAACCTACGAGCCCAAGGGTGGCGCGGATATCGAGGGCGTGCAACGCATCGCCCGCAAACGCCTCTCGGCCAAGCTGCGTCCGCTGTTGTTGCGCCGCCTCAAGAAGCACGTGGCCAAGGATCTGCCGGACCGCATCGAGCAGCGCCGCGACTGTCCGCTGGGCGAAGACCAGCGCAAGCTGTACCTCGCCGAACTGCGCCGCAGTCGCGACCAGATCATGCAGGCCGTGGCCGAGCAGGGGCTCAACAAGAGCAAGATGCACGTGCTCGCCGCCCTTACGCGGCTGCGCCAGATCTGCTGTCATCCGTCGTTGGTCGGCAGCGACACCGCCAGCGGCAAGACCGAAACGCTGTTTGAACTGCTCGACTCCCTCGTGGCTGAAGGTCAGAAGGTGCTTGTGTTCTCGCAGTTCGTGCAGATGCTGCAGATTCTGGAACGGGAATGCCATGCGCGGAACATTCGCACGCATGTGCTCACCGGCCAGACCAAGGACCGCCAGCAGGTGGTCAGCGATTTTCAGAAGGATACCGGTGCGGGCGTGTTTCTGCTGAGCCTCCGGGCGGCGGGCACGGGCCTGAACCTGACCAACGCCAGTTATGTGGTGCTGTACGATCCGTGGTGGAATCCGGCTGTCGAGGCGCAGGCCATCGACCGTTCCCATCGCATCGGCCAGACCCAGACCGTGAATGCCTACCGGCTGATCGCCCCGGGCACCGTCGAGGAAAAGATCTGGGAATTGCAGCAGAGCAAGGCCCAGACCATTGCCGACGTACTGGGCGAAGAGGGCTTTGCCCGCAGCCTCACGGCCACGGATCTGGAGTACCTGTTCTCCGAAGACTGAGGGTCGCGGCCGGAGTGCCGCCGGGGGGCAAGGTTGCCTGGGTATATTCTGCCTGACTGCGGAGCGGTCGGGATTGTCATTTGGTATCTGATGGGGATAAACTGTTGACCGCCCCGTCGGACCCGAATCATCAGAAGCATGACCCTGGAGCAACCTGCCAGCCTTAACCGGCTGATTTGCGAGTGCCCGCCATTGACCTGGCGCCGGCGCTGGCAGATGTTTCGCATTTTTGTGCCGCTGCTTTTTCTCTTCGCCATTTTCAAACTCGAGACGCTGGGGCTCAAAATGTGGGATGAGGGGCAAATGGACCTTTCCCGCTTTGGCCTGGCCGCCCTGCTGATGATCGTGGTGGTGCCGGCGATCGTTTTCCTGCTGTTGGAAATCAAGTTGCGCCTGGTCCAGCGGGATCAGCGGCGCGCGTTTGACCTGCCGCAAGTACTCCATGTGACGGATGCCGGGGTGAGCTTTTTCGCCGCCGGCCGGCCGGTGACCCGCTGGTCCCGGGTGGCGGCCTTCTGGTTTCAGGACGTGCCGGGCGAGGCGTCGCTCAGCCAGCTGATCGTGGAACATTTCCGGGAACGCAACCGCCGGGTGCCGGTCTTCCGCCGGTACGTGCTGGAGAAAGCCCTCCAGCAGCCGCAGCTGATCTCCAAGCTGACGCTGCTGCGGCAGGAGGCCGGTTTCAAATTCTGGATTCATCTCAACCAGCCCGTGCCGGTGTGCGAGCTGCCGCGCCTGTTCATGCGGGGCCTGTTTTTGCAGGTGGCCGGCTTGCTGAGCCTGCTGCATGGCGTGCCGCTGCTGGCGGCCGCGCTGGTGCCGCGCTTTCATCATGTCAGCAACGTGCCCGGGCTGACTTGGCCGCCGGCGCAGAGCCGGGAGATTGGCCGGTTCCTGGCCGCCCATTTTTCCAGTCAGGCCGAATTGCAGCATTTCATGCTGGTGGCCGGCGGCGTACTCGCCGTGCTTGGCCTCGGCCTGATGCTGTGGGGGGCCATCATTTCGCGCGCGAAGATCATCCGGCTGGCGCCGGAAGGTTCCGCCAACGCCGGACAGCAGGCCTCCAGTTTTTAGCCGAAAATCAAAGTGGAACGGCGGTTGGCCGGGTAGCGCAGGCTTTCCAGCCTGCGGGTTCGGGCGACTTTCCAGTCGCCCGG
>CAIJGS010000181.1 GCA_903820285.1 uncultured Verrucomicrobia subdivision 3 bacterium
CCCTGGCCAGGGGGCAGACGGCCCCATCTTCCTGCCTGGCTTGCAGCCAAGCAAGGAAGATGAAAAGAAAGATACAAGAGGGTCGGGGTGAGGTGGTGCTCAACTATTTAGACCCAGGGGGCAGTGTCAGGTGCCCTCCTTTATTTCAAAGGCTCCAAATAAACCTTCCGCACCTCAATCACCGCCCCTTCGCTTTGAATGCCGATGAAGCCGGAGGTGACATTGCAGCCGGTGATTTTATTCATGGACTTGCCGTTCACCAGAATCTCCACCGTATCCCCGCGCGCGATCACCTGATATTCGCCCCATTCGCCCGGCTCCTTTTCATTAGGCGGTACGGTCATGGGCGCGTTGACGCTCTTCTTGGGATTTTCATTCGGCGGAAAACCTGCCGCGCTCGCGCCGCTGTGCAGCCAGAAATCGCCCTGCTTGTGATACTGGCCCTGACACTCAATGCACTTCGGCCAGACCCGGTCCGGCAATTGCATGTTCACCAGCACACCCGTATTGTCCGCATGCGGCGCCACTTTCACAAACCGCCATTCCACCGTCAGCTTGTAATCATGATAGCTCTGCTCCGTGCGCAGAAACCCGGATGGCTTGCCCTGGCAATGAATGATCCCGTTCGTGATGCTCCACGTTTTTTCCGGCGCTGCGTTGGACCGCATGAAAAACGTCCAACCCGCGAAATCCTTGCCGCTGAATAGATCCACGCCTTCCGCTGCCCGCGCCGTATGGCGTCCAGCCAGAATCATGACCACGGCCACCAACACCGTAACCACCAGGTTGTGTTTGCAAGTAAACGCGAATGTTTTCATAGGGTTGTATTGAGTGGTTTTATTTCTTCCCCGCCAGCAATAGTTCCGTGCCCGCCAGCAGCGTCACGCCCCGGCCATGCAGGTCGTCATCCGGCTGCTCGCGCTTCACATAGTAGGACAGCTCGCGCCCGATGTTGGTGCCAATACACGTACCGTTCACGCCGCCATCGGGGGTGACTTTTTTCGCGATGCCCGCGAACGCCTTGCGCGCCACCGCCATGTCCGAAGCATCCAGCCAGCCCCGGTTCACCGCCCGCGCAATGCCATACGCAAACATCGCCGTGGCGGAGGTTTCCTCCCAGAGGTCGGGTTTGTCCAGCACCTGACGCCACATGCCATCCGGTGCCTGCACCGCCTTCAACCCCGCCACCTGCTGCCGCAGCAATGCCAGCACCCGGGGCCGCAGTGGATCATTTTCCGGCATCGCCGATAGCGTTTCCACCATCGTCACCGTCACCCAGCCGTTGCCGCGACCCCACTTGAAGGGCGCATGCTGCTTCTCGTTCTGAAAATATCCGTGAAACCACAGGCCGTCCGCATCCGCTTCCAGTGCCGCCTGATGAATGATCTGATTCGCCGCGTCATCAATGTATTTCTGCTCGTGGGTATAAAGCCCGTAGCGAACCAGAAACACGCCGCCCATATAAAGATCATCCGGCCACAGCGTGCCGGTCATGGCCTTCGGCCGCCAAAACGTTCCGTCCGGCAAACGTTCCTGCTTCTCCACCACCCAGTTGGCAATGCGCGCCACCACCAGCTTTTCCGGTGCCGTCACCTGGTCCGGATGCCGCATCATGCTTTCCAGCATCTCGTTCCCCATCGACCCGCAACTGTCCAGATTTCCCAAGCTCATCAAATTCTTGATCGCCGTGGTGCGAATAAATCCCGGCAGCGCGCCGGCATTCGTCACGCCCCCCTTCAGGCCGGCCAGCCATTCGTAATATCGGGCGCAAATTTCGTTATGTTGCACCACGAACTGTTCGACCTCTTTGTCGCCCGTCACATCCACCGAACGCATTGCCCCGTACAACGTCACGCCCCAGGGATAACTCCACGCAATTCCCGCCGGCGCCTTCGCCGCCTTCGCTTCCGCCACCGCTGAGACCGCACCGTAATCCCCCTCTGCCAGCGCATGCAACTGATGCCGCGCCACCCGCGTGACCACATCGCGAATTTCCGCATCAGTGATGCCGCCCGTCGCGTCCGCGTCCGCCGCCCGCAAGGTCGGGGCGCAGACCGCCAGCGAGCCGATCAGGACAGATAATTGGAAACCCGGCCGAAGGTTGGTTGTTTTCATGATGATATTGGCTGGACGGTGATGTCCGCCCAAAAGTTTCGGCTATGTCAGCCGGGCGCTCCTGCCAGTGACACTGCCCGCGATTGCCAACTGGTCGGAGCGCGGCGTTCACGCCGCTTCAACGTTCAAACGCCCACTGATCCGGCGAATCAATGACCACAGTCCTCCCCGGCAGCGATCAATAAGCGCTCCCGGAGCAGCGGCAAAATGCTCCCGTCCAACAGCGACCGCGTCCGCCGATTTTTACGGCGCCGTAATTTCGTAGATGCTGCCGTCTTCCATCAGGGCATAAACCTCGCCGCTCGCATCTTCCGCAAAACTCGTCATGTGCTTCGATTGCGGCAGCAGCGTGCCGTGACTCACCAGCTTGCCGGCGTCATAGTCATAGCGGAAACCCCAGATCGTGCCGTAGTTGTAATCGCCGTAAATATACACGCCCGTCAGCGCCGGAAATTGTTTGCCGCGATACACGTAGCCCCCGATCACACACAGCCCCGTGCCATGATCCGGAAACATCGCCTTCGCCAGCAGGTTCGTGCGGTGCGGATACTCGATCACCGGCTCAATATATTTCGCGCCTTCCGGACCCGGCTTGAAATGATGTGTCCCCTCGCGCACGCTCCAGCCGTAGTTGCCGCCTTTCACGATCAGGTCCACTTCCTCCCACAAATCCTGGCCCACGTCGCCGCACCACAGCGCGCCGTTCGCGCGATCAAAGCTGAACCGCCACGGATTGCGCAGACCATACGCATAAATTTCGTGCCGCGCCCCCACGCCGCCCATGTCCGGCTCCTTCACAAACGGATTGTCCTGCGGAATCCCGTACTCCAGCGGCCGCACATGCCGGCCACCGCCCGCCGTGCCCTTGGTGTTCACATCAATCCGCAGCATCTTCGCCAGCAACGTCGCCGTGTTCTGCCCGCTGCCAAACGGGTCGTTGCCCATCCCGCCATCGCCCAGGCCGAGATACAGATAGCCATCCGGACCGAACACCAGTTCGCCCCCCTTGTGATTGCTGAACGGCTGCTGCACCTGCAACAGTATCCGCTCGCTCTTCAAATCCGCCACGTCCGCGTTCGTCGCCGACACCTTGAACTCGCTGATCACGCTGCGGAACGGAAAATTCAGCGGCTGATCGCACTTGTCCTCGTTGTTCTTCTGGTTGTAGTACACATAGAACAAACCGTTCGTCGCAAAGCCCGGATGAAACGCCAGGCTCAGCAGGCCGTCCTCGTTCTCAAAATGCGGATTGCGGTCCACAATATTGAAAAACTCCTTCGCATCCGAACCGTCCGATCCCTTGTGCGTGATGACAATCTTGCCATCCTGATACACCACAAAAAACCGGCCCGTCCCATCCGGCGCCTCACTCATCCAAACCGGCCGCTGATCCGTAAGTTTCGGAAAAACCGGGGCCAGGGTGACGGTGGGCAGCGCCTGTGCCAGAGTCGGAACCGGCTGGCTGAGCAGGGCAAAAACTCCCAATAACGGGGCGGCGAGGATGTTTATCGTTCTCATGATTAATTATTTAATCCCAGCATAAAGCAGCCCGGATAATACTCAAAATCAAAATACTTGGAGCAACCATGATTCATCCGGGCTTTTAAGAGGAATACCGGATTCCCTGCTCGGCTCCCATTGAACATATGTCCAATTGACGGAAACCGCCCCTGACTGATCCTGTGCCTGACCATGGCGTTTCCCACCGTCCCGCCGGGTCCGCAACAAATATTGCTCTCGTCCCCTTAAATTTTGTTTGTTCGCCACCCTCCACTCCATCAAAATACATCCCGCATGACCTCAGACACATGCAACATCTCCGTCCTTCTGCTGGACCAGCATGGCCATTTCAGCCAGAACGTGGCTGTTTGTCTGGGCAAAGTCCGGGGCCTCCGGTTGCATGTGCTTTCCGATGTCCCCTGGCCCGCTGTTCGCTCATCCCGTTTCGTCCGCAGCTTTCACCTTCTTTCACCCCGGCGCGATACGGCCGAACAATTGAATCAGGCCTGCCGGGCCACCGGCGCGGAAGTCGTGCTGCCCGTGGGCGAATTCGGCTTGCACCTGCTCACCCGCTGCCGGGCCACACTCCCCGGCAACATCAGCCTTCCCCCCGTGGCCACCCCCGAACAGCTGGCCACCGTCACTGATAAATTTGCCCTCGCGGAACAGCTCGCCGCCCTCGGCCTGCCCTCGGTCGCCACCGTGCTCTTCACCACCATGACGGCCGCCCGGGCCGAAATCGATCGTCTGTCCTTTCCCGTCTTGCTCAAGCCGGTGACCGGCGGGGCCGGCCTGGGCATCCGCCGGTTTGAAACCCCGGACACCTTGCTGCCCGCCCTCGCGACCATTCCCCCTGGTTCGCATATCATCCAATCCTTCGTGCCCGGCCGCGACGTGGATTGCAGCGTCCTCTGCCGTGACGGCAAAATTCTCGCCCACACCATCCAGACCAGCCATCAGCCGCGCCGCGATCCCTACGCCGTGGACACCGCCTTGCGCTTCCTGCCACACCCGGCCGTGCTGGCCACCGTCGAAAAATTCCTGGGGGCCATCCGGTGGAACGGCGTCGCCCATCTCGACACCCGGGAAGACGCGCGCGATGGCCGCATTTACATCGTGGATATCGCGGCCCGCTACTGGGAAACCCTCACCGCCTCGCTGGCCGCCGGCGTCAATTTTCCGCTGCTGGCCTGCCTCGCCGCCCGGAACATTCCCTTTGATCCGCCCGCCTTTCAACCCATCACCTTTTTCGCCGCCAAAACCCCGCTGCGCGAACTGATTACCCAATGGTCCCCCGGCAGCCAAACCGGTTTGTCTTTCTCCCTCACCGATCCCGCCCCCCGGTTTATGAATCTGCTCCGGCGCTTCCTGCCCAGGCAGGCCTGAGCGACGCCCGCCGCTTGCCTACGGGATAATTCCACGCCAAAATGTTCCCCCCAAAGTGGCCGTGCCTGTAGAACCCATCCATACTGCCAGGACAGTGAATGTATCCACCGTGAATACTCCCTTGGACACCCCTTGTCCCACCCACCGGTCATAATCGGCTAAAAACTTGTGCCCCAGCCTCCGCCCACCCCGGAGTAACCGATCCAGTCCGCTCCTGGCCCGGCACCGGCGCTGGTGGGGCGCGTCACTCCGTGCGCACCGTCGTGGCAAACCCAAACGCTCCCATTGGCAGGCATCACCCAAATCAATCAGCAAGCTCTTGTTGCCAGGCGGCGGCCAGCAGAAGGCTTCCCCCCCTTGGCATCATGCTCCAATCGCCGCCTCGCACCCCCAATCAAGGCAAAAACCCCAATAATCGTGCATGATCAAGGCTCATCAAGGCATCCGCAAAA
The DNA here is from genome assembly GCA_903820285.1 of uncultured Verrucomicrobia subdivision 3 bacterium. Lineage (GTDB taxonomy): Bacteria > Verrucomicrobiota > Verrucomicrobiia > Limisphaerales > UBA11358 > UBA11358. The sequence continues at coordinate 5,454 of CAIJGS010000181.1, forward strand.
AAACACCTGTCCCCTTGGACGCTTGGTGCTTGGGATTTCTCTGGAGCTTGGCGGTTGGAATTTGGAGCTTCCCAGTCCCTTCCCCTTTGCGACTTTGCGTCTTGGCGCCTTCGCGTTACTGTTCCATTACCTCCCGCTCCCACGCAGGATGGGGACGGCTCGTCCCCACTTTCCCCATCCCTCATGCCCGTTCAGCCAAGACCCGGCATCCCAATCAAGCCCCAATCAAGGCAGAAAACCCCAGCAATCGTACCTCATCAAGGCATATCAAGGCATCCGCCAAAAACACCCGTTCCCTTGGAGCTTGGTGGTTCTCTGGTGCTTGGAGGTTGGAATTTGGAGCTTTCCCGTCCCATCCCCTTTGCAACTCTGCGTCTTGGCGCCTTTGCGTTACCCCACACCGCCAATCAAGGCAAAAACCCCAGCAATCGTGCATGATCAAGGCTCATCAAGGCAAACGGTGAAATTATTGATAGCCCTCCTGCCACCGGCACCGATTTTTAATTTAGCCCTTAGCCTTCAGCCTTTAGCCTTTTGCTTCAAAACCCCAGCAATCAAGGCTAATCGTGCCTCATCAAGGCAAACGACGCTTTTTACGACATCGCCTGGACCACCCTGGTTCGCCCCGGCTACATACCGTACGGGACTTCAGGTTGGACAATTGGGCTGGATTTGGTTTCATCATGTCCTTTCAGAATGGCTGGCAAATTCATCGGCGGTAAATTGCGGGTGGTCGTCCTTACCACGGACAACCGCCATGCGTTCAAGCGTCCCGAACTGACGGCGCCGTTTTTCGGCACCGCACCGGAGGCATTATTACAAGGATTTGCCCATTTGCCGGCCGAGGTGGAGGTGCACGTGGTGTCGTGCATCCGCCAGCCCGTGACTTCGCCAGCCAAACTGGCGGATAATATCTTCTTTCATAGCGTGGTGGTGCCGAAGCTAGGCTGGATGAAGACGGGCTATCTGGGCTGCATCCGGGCAACCCGTCGGGTGATCAAGGCCATCGACCCGCATATCGTCCATGGCCAGGGCACGGAACTGGATTGTGCCATCAGCGCGGCTTTTTCGGGATATCCCAATGTGGTGACCATTCACGGAAATATCCGGCTCATTGCGAAAGTAAACGGAGAAAAGCCGTTTTCCTTCCACTGGCTGGCGGCGCGCCTTGAAGGATTCACCCTGCCGCGCACGGATGGCGTGGTCTGCATCACGCGCTACACGCAGGCGGCCGTGGCCGACCTGGCCCGGCGAACCTGGCTGCTGCCAAACGCGGTGGACGAAGGGTTTTTTGAGGTGCAACCGGCCCCGGCGAGCCCGCCGGTGATCTTGTGCGTGGGAGCAATTTCCCAGCGCAAAAATCAAAACGCCTTCTTGCGCGCGCTGGACCCGCTGGCGCAGGCGCGCAAATTCAAATTGATCTTCCTCGGTCAGGCGGATGAGGGTCCGTACAGCGCGGAATTTCATCAGCTCGTGAAAGCGCGCCCCTGGTGCGAACACGCGGGGTTCGCGGGACGCGGTCCGTTGAAGAAATATTTCGGCGAGGCGACGCTGGTCGCCCTGCCCACGCTGGAGGACAACTGTCCCATGGTGGTGCTGGAAGCCGCGGCGGCGGGTGTGCCGGCCCTGGCCTCGAACGTAGGCGGCGTGCCTGAGCTGATCATCCCGGAAAAGACGGGGCTGTTCTGCGATCCGCTGCAACCGGAGACATTCCGTACTGGCGTGGCGCGATTGCTGGATGACGCGGGGCTGGCCAGCCGGCTGGCCAGGGAGGCAAGGGTTGAGGCGCAACGGCGGTTCCATCCGCTGGTGGTGGCGCAGGGGCATCTGACCATTTACCGGGACGTGCTGGGGGGCTGATTTGCGGGCGCAGGGCCGTCCACAATTGAAGTTTAACCGAACAAACCAAGGTTTGCGCATGAACATTCTGATTCTTGGCGGCACCCAATTCATTGGCCGGCACATCGCTGAGGCCATGCTGGCTGGCGGCCATGCTGTGACCGTGTTTAACCGGGGCCAGACCCCGGACGAACTCCCGGCCGGGGTGGAAAGGCTACGGGGTGATCGTGATGAAGGCGCGGCTGGCTTACACGCCCTCGCCGGACGCCGTTGGGATGCCTGCGTGGATGTGAGCGGCTACACACCGCGGCAGGTGCGCCCCAGCGCCGAACGGTTACAGGCAAATATCGGCCGCTACGTTTTCGTCAGTGCGGTGAGCGTGTATGGCGATCCGCCGGAACGTCCCGTGGAGGAGTCCCACGAGCGTCAGCCACCAGCGGGCGAGGAAGTGACGGAAATCAACGCGGAAACATACGGCGCCCTCAAAGTGACGTGCGAAAATATCATCGGCCAGATCTATGGCGACCGCAGCACGGTGCTGCGTCCGCAAATCGTGGTGGGACCGCAGGATCCGAGCGGACGGTTCGCCTACTGGATCCAGCGGGTGAGTCAGGGCGGACCCATGCTCGCACCGGGCGATGGCTCCGACCATGTGCAGGTGATTGATGTCCGTGATCTGGCCCGGTTCACGCGCCAGGTCATTGAACAAGGCATCGGCGGAGTGTTTAATCTCGCCGGCCACCGGCTGACGTGGACGGATTTTATGAACCTGCTGGGGGCCCGCGATCCGGTCTGGGTGCCGGGTGAAATCATCCAGGCAGCGGGCGTGACGGAATTTGATCTGCCGCTCTTCCGCCGCGAGCACGGTCCCCGCAGCGGCCTGATGGATGTGAACAACCAAAAGGCCCTGGCTGCCGGACTGACGCTGACCGATCCGGCCATCACCGTGAGGGATATGCAAGTCTGGCTGCATGGAAAAACCCCGCCGGACAAACTGACGCCTGGACAGGAGGCGGAATTGATTACCACCGCGCGATCGCTGCATTTATAACCGCATAACCGATAAAAATCACTGTGCGCGCCGGCAAAAAACTGCTATGTTGCCCCGCAGACATGAGCAAATTGCTTTTGATTGATGACGAGGAGGACGTGCTGTATTCGCTCCGCCGGGTCTTTGATTCGCCGGAACTGGAACTCGCCACGGCCGCCAGCGGGGAAGAAGGGCTGAAAGTCATCCCCAAATTCAAGCCGGACCTGGTGCTGATGGATGTGCGCATGGGCGGGCTCTCCGGCTTGGAAACCCTGCGTAAAATCCGGGTGAGCGAACCCAAGCTGCTGGTGATTTTGATGACCGCCTACGGCACCACCCAGACCGCCATTGAGGCGATGAAGCTCGGGGCCTACGATTACCTCCTCAAGCCGTTCGACATTCCCAAGTTGAAAGAGCTGGTCGCCGCCGCCCTCAAGGCCGCGCGCGACATGAAGCAGGTGGTGTCCTATGAACCGCTGCTCCAGTCGGAGGATTATGAACTGGGCATCATCGGCCGCAGCGGGCCGATGCAGCAGGTGTTCAAACTGGTCGGCCAGGTGGCGGCCACGGATGCCACGGCCCTGATCACCGGCGAAAGCGGCACCGGCAAGGAACTGGCGGCGCGGGCGATCTATCATCACAGCGAGCGGGCCACACAGCCGTTTCTGGCGGTGAACTGCGCGGCAATTCCGGAACAGCTTTTGGAAAGCGAACTGTTCGGCCATGAAAAGGGCGCCTTCACCGGCGCGGCCGTGCAGCGCATCGGCAAATTTGAGCAGTGCAACAAAGGCACGATTTTCCTGGATGAAATCGGGGACATGACCCCGGCGACGCAGACCAAAATCCTGCGCGTCCTGCAATCCGGCACCTTTGAACGCGTGGGCGGCAACCAGCCGATCCAGGTGGATGTGCGCGTGATTGCCGCCACGAACAAGCCGCTGGAGGCGGCCGTGGCCGCGCGGCAGTTCCGCGAAGATTTGTTTTACCGGCTGAACGTGGTGCGCATCCATCTGCCGCCGCTGCGCGAACGTCGCGATGACATTCCGCTGCTGGTGAATTATTTTCTGGAAAAGATCGCGCGCGAACAGGGTCGCTCCCCCAAATCCATCGCGAATGCGGCGATCAAGCTGCTCGAAAAATATCACTGGCCAGGCAACGTGCGCGAACTGGAAAACTCCATCCGCCGCGCCCATGTGCTGGCCAAGAGCGATGCGATTCTGCCCGGCGATCTGCCGCCGGAAATTTCCGGCGCGGCCACCGGCGTGGCGGCGCCACCGGTCTCCACCATGGCCAGCGACGGCGCGGTGGGCGACACCGCGGTGCTCGCGCGCCAGCTGTTCCAATGGGCCCGGCGCGATCCAAAGCTGAAGATCATTCCCGCCGTGGAGCGCGAACTCGTGATTCACGCGCTGAAGGAAACGAACGACAACCAGGTGAATGCCGCCAAACTGCTGGGCATCACCCGCGCCACCCTGCGCAAGCGAATCGAAAAATTCGGCATCACCCGCGAGCTTTCGGTCAAATAAGCCGGGTGCCGGAGCGCCGAGCATCCGCTCTGCGTGTTCCGGTTTTGAAACCGGGTGGTTTGCGTATCGGCCGACTGCTGGAGTCGGTTGCAAGAATTGAGACTCGCGGAGCAATGCTCGGCGCTCCGGGAAAGGCGGCAGATGGAACGCAAGTTGCCCCCACGCACAATCTGTGGAACCTTCCAGCAGGCTTGTTCTGGCGGCGCGCGGCGGTTTGAGATCAACCGTGCTCCGCCACCAGCACTCGGCGACACGATATTATCATGCCAACTCCAGCTTTGGAAACGAACCAGACCGGTGCCAGTCCTGCCGCCGATCTCCAAGTCGGCGGCATGACTTGCAACAACTGTGCCCGAAAAGTCATGGAAGCGGCGCGGAAAGTGCCGGGAGTTCACAGCGTTTCCGCCGATGTCCCCGGCGGACGCACCACCGTCCGCTGGAATTCTCCCGCTGAAATAGATCTTCCCGCCGTCATCGCGGCCATCACCCGCGCGGGCTTCGCCGCGAAGGAAATGACCATCCCCCAACCCGGCGAAGCACCGACCAAACAAAGCCATTGGCAGTGGAATCTGATTCTGGGGCTGAGCGTCACCGGCATCCTGATGGTGGGCGAATGGATTTTGGGGCTCGGCATGACGCCGTGGTTTCAATGGCTGGCGTTTATTCTGGCGGGCGTGGTGCAGACGGTCTGCGGAGCGCAATTTTATACCGGCGCGTGGCGGCAGTTGAAGGTGGGTGCCTCCAACATGGACACGCTGGTGGCGCTGGGATCCACGACGGCGTTCAGCTACAGCACATGGGCCTTGCTGAGCGGCGCGGACGGACATCTGTACTTCATGGAGGCGGCGGCGATTATTTCTTTGATCAGCACGGGCCACTGGTTTGAGGCCCGGGTGAGCGACAAGGCGGGCAGCGCCTTGCGTTCCCTGCTCACGCTGGCCCCGGCCACAGCGCGCAAACTGGTTGTTCCCGCCAGTGCGGCACCGAAGGCGGCAAGCAGCACCGGTTTCAACCTGCGCACGAGTTTTGCGGCCGCGCCGGCGAAAGCTCCGGTGGCACAGGAGCTCGAAGTGCCGGTGGCCGAACTGAAAGCCGGGGATCGCGTGGTACTCAAACCCGGCGATCGCGTACCGGTGGATGGCGTGGTTTTGGAAGGCGAGTCGGCGGTGGACGAGGCGATGCTGACCGGTGAATCCATTCCGGCGGATAAAAAGTCCGGTAGCGAACTGTTTGCCGGCACGGTGAACGTGAACGGCCGACTGGTGATGCGGGTGGCAGCCACCGGGGAAAGCACGGCACTGGCGCATATCATTTCCGCCGTGCAGCGCGCACAGGGCAGCCGCGCGAACATTCAGCGGCTGGGCGACAGCATCAGCAACATTTTCGTACCAATCATCGTGGGGATTGCTCTCGCAGCGGGACTGTGGTGGGGCCTGGCACCGGATTCGGCGAACCGGGTGCATGCGGCGCTGGCAGGGTTGCTGTGGCATTCGCACATACCGGGCGGCGGCGCGGCGGGGTTTATCATTGCGGCGGCAGTACTGATAGTAGCGTGTCCGTGCGCGATGGGACTGGCGACCCCGGCGGCCATCATGGCGAGCGCCAATGCGGCGGCGCGCCGGGGGATTTTGATTCGAGATGGCATCGCCCTCGAAAAGGCCGGTGAAATCACGGCAATCGTTTTTGACAAGACCGGCACGCTCACCCAGGGCAAACCCGAGGTGGCGGCGGAACTGGAATTGTCCCGCCCTACCCTGCTGCCTCCACGCGTGCTGGCGGCCGCCATGGCCCGACGTTCAAACCATCCCATCAGCCAGGCCATTGCCAAAATGACAACGGAGGAACTGGCGTTGGGCGAATGGCAGGAAGTGCGCGGTGCGGGGGTTGCCGCCACGCTGACGGCGGGAACGGCGGAAGTGATTTCTTTTAAAATGGGCTCGTTAACCTGGCTGGCCGAAGGCGGTACCGAACTCGCCGCCGGGCAGGCATTCGCCGCCGAATGGTCGGGTCAGGGCGCCACGATCGTGGGACTGGCGGCGGGCAAAACCCTCCTGGCCCTCTTTGCCGTGCGGGATGCGTTGAAGCCCAATGCCGCCAAAGTGGTGCAGCAACTGCAGGCGCAGGGACTGAAAACATATCTGCTGACCGGGGACAACGCGCTGACGGCGGCGAGTATTGCGCGACAGGTGGGGATTACGCCGGAAAATGTTTTTGCCGGCGTGCGGCCGGAGCAAAAGGCCGGATTCATCAAACAATTGCAGGATCAAAAGCAGCGCGTGGCATTTGTAGGCGATGGCATTAACGACGCACCCGCGCTCACGCAAGCGGATCTGGGTATTGCGGTAAGCCGGGCCAGTGACGTTGCCCGCGAAGCGGCGGACATCATTTTACTGAAGTCAGAAATCGAGGCGGTGCCCGAGGCGTTGGGACTGGCGCGGGCCACCTTGCGCACCATCAAACAAAACCTGTTCTGGGCGTTTTTCTACAATGCCCTCGGGGTGCCGCTGGCGGCGCTGGGCTTTATCAGCCCGGTGGTGTGCGCGGCAGCCATGGGATTCTCCGACCTGATCGTCATTGGCAATGCCCTGCGCCTGCTGCGCTGGCGAGCCCGGAAATAGGGTGCCTTGAGGACGGCCAACATGGGGGATCTCAAATATAAAATTTGAGATTTCAAATGGCATTATAGTCCGAGCTCGGATAATCCCGGATGGTCGTCCGGGCGTCGGCCGGCGGGCCAGTGGAATTTACGCTCGGCTTCCGGAATGGGCAGGTCGTTGATGCTGGCGAGGCGGCGACGCATGAAGCCGTGTTGGTCAAACTCCCAGTTTTCATTGCCGTAGGAGCGGAACCACTGGCCGGATTCATTATGCCATTCGTAGGCAAACCGGACGGCGATGCGATTTTCGTGAAAGGCCCACAGTTCCTTGATCAGGCGGTAATCGTGCTCCTGGGTCCATTTACGGGTGAGAAACTGGACGATGGCGGCGCGGCCGGTGAAAAATTCGGCGCGGTTGCGCCAGACACTGTCCTGCGTGTAGGCCAGCGCGATATGCTCCGGATTGCGCGTATTCCAGGCGTCTTCGGCCAGGCGCACTTTCCGGGCGGCGCCAGCCCCGTCAAACGGCGGCAAGGGCGGCCGCGAATTGTCCATCGGATTCACGCCTTCAAAATAAAGTGGAGCCGGCAGCTTGTCGCCAAAAAAAGTTGGGTTGAAATAGCAGTTTGAGGCCAACTTTCTGCTTGCCGTTACGAAATTGTTTGCCAGCCTGTCAAGCAGAAGAAAACTCAAGCTGTGAACCGGGAATCCCAACATATTTTTGCGTCCGCCTGGCTGCGTCGCGTGGCCCTGTGGGTGGCCCTCGTGTTGGTTGCGGGCATTGACATCCTCTGGTTGCGGCTGGACAACCAGGCGACCAAGCAGGGGGATTGGGTGGATCATACCCACCAGGTGATTGCCAAGGTAGAGGAGACGCTGGCCAGATCCGGGGACATGGTCATGGGCCAACGCGGCTTTGCCCTCACCCATGAAGCCGATTACCTGCAACCCTACCGCATGGCCACCAACCGGATGCCATTTCTCATTGAACAATTGCGGGATCTGACGGCGGATAATTCTGGCCAGACTGCCCGGATGGAACGGCTTGCGCTAATGCTGAAACGGCATCAGCTCATAAACCAGGAGCATATTGATTTTTTACTGAAAACCGATCCCAACGCCCCGGATATTGAATTCCGGCGCACCATCAAGGAAAGCAACGAGCGAATTCACAACCTGGCGGAGGATATTATCAACGAGGAAAACCGCATGCTGACGCAGCGCCGGGATGCGCTGGATCATGACACGGATTTGGTGACGCTGGCGAACATCACCAGCGGCATAGTGAGCATTGCCTTGTTGATGGGCGTATTCCGGGCCCTGTGGCGGGAAAACGAGCGCCGGCGCGGCGCGGAAACCAGACTGGAACAACTGGTGGAGCAGCGCACGGCATCCCTCAACCTCAGCGTGGAACGGTTCCGGCTGGCGCAGCAGGCGGCGCGCATCGGGGTGTTTGAATGGAATCTGCAAAACGGCGAAAATGTGTGGTCGCCGGAACTGGCGGCAATGCATGGTCTGTCCCCCGGCAATTTTCCGCCGACCCAGGCGGAATGGGAAAAACTGATCCATCCGGATGACCGGGCGGAAACCACGGCCCGGATGCAGCAGACCATTGAAACCGGCGAGCCCAGTGAAGGCGAATGGCGCGTGCTCTGGCCGGATGGCAGCGTGCACTGGCTGTTTGGGCGTTTTCAGGTTTTCCGGGACGAGGCCGGCCAATTGGTGGCACTTACCGGGGTCAACATTGACATCACTGAGCGCAAACGGCTGGAGCGGGAAACCATTGAGGCCAGCGACCGGGAAATGCGCCGGATCGGGCACGATCTGCACGACAGCGTGGGCCAGCAGCTGACCGCCCTGTCGCTGCTGGTTTACAGCGAGGAAAAACTGGTGCAAACCCAGGCGCCACAGCGGGCCGAATCCTTCAAAAACATTGCGGCGGGCCTGCGCGAAGTGGTCCGCCAGATCCGGGTGCTTTCCCACGGCCTGTCCCCCGTGTCGCTGGAAGACAATGGCCTCCCGGAGGCCTTGCGCAAGCTGGCGGCCGAAACCCGCCTGGCGGCCAAGGTGGATTGCGAATTTGAAGGGGCGGTGGGCACCGCGAACATTGACGCGGAGGATGCCGTGCAATTGTACCGGATCGGCCAGGAAGCGGTAACGAACGCGCTGAAACATGGCCAGGCTCAAAAAATCACCATTTCACTGGAAACCACGCCATCCCGCGTGGAACTCAAGATTACCGACAACGGCCGGGGGTTTTCGCCGGCGAAACCGAACGGAGCCGGCCTGGGGCTGCGGGCGATGAAATATCGCGCCGGGCTGATGGGCGCGGCTTTGCAGATCGATTCCGCCGTCGACAAGGGCACCCGGATTACCTGTGCACTACACAAACTGAACTGAGCAAATGGCCACCACTTTTATCAAACGTTCGACCAGCAACGCGCGCAAACGGATTCTTGTCGTGGACGATCATCCCATGATGCGCACCGGCCTGTCCCAAATCGTCAACGCCCAGCCGGGACTCGAGGTTTTCGGCGAGGCCGGCAGCCCGGCGGAAGCGCTGGAAAAGCTTTCCCCGAAACTGCCCGATCTCATCATGGCCGACCTGACCATGAAGGGCGGCAGCGGTTTTGAATTCATCCGCGACGTGCAGGCGCGCCATCCGGAACTGCCGGTGCTGGTGGTTTCCATGCATGACGAAAATGTCTATGCGGAACGGGCACTGCGGGCGGGTGCCCGCGGCTACATCATGAAGGAGGAAAGCCCGGACCAGCTCATCACCGCAATTCTGCGGGTGCTGGAAGGCGGGATTTATCTGAGCGAAAACATGTCCACGTTGCTGCTCCGGAGCTTTACGAACGCCAAGTCGCGCAGCGCTAAATCCCCGCTCCAGAGTCTCACCGACCGGGAGTTTGAAATTTACCAGATCATCGGCCGCGGCAAAACCACGGAAGAAATCGCCGCGTTGCTCCGCATCAGCCCGCAGACGGTGGATGTGCACCGGGCGCAAATCAAGGAAAAGCTGAATTTGAAAAGCGGCACGGCGCTGGTGCATCATGCCGTGCAATGGGTCGAGACCGAGGGCAGCGGGGAATAGCGGGTTGGGGCGGAAGCTAAGGTCAACGGTAGGGACCCCACCGCTCCGGGTGATAGGTCTCCGCCATGTTGGTCACCGTCATTTCCGGGAGTTGAACTTTGAAAAAACGCTGCGGCTGGCGGGCTTCCGCCTGACTAGTCTGCTCGTAGGTAACGTAAACCACACATTCATCGGACCGGTCTTCGGCCACCATGGTCCATACCGGCTTGTCCTGGGGAAACACCTTGCGGGAATGCTGGAGCACCACCTTGGTGAGGCTGCGAATCCGCCGCCGCCGGGCGAAATACTCCAGGATCAGCGAAAAACCTTTCAAGCCAGAATCAAATGTCAGTGCCGTTTTGATGCTTAAACCTAACACGCTTGCCGACCATGCGAAATCGGCGATAAGCTGCGACCAAACAATTGGTTAATCATGGCCAGCGGTAACGGATTTCTTTAGGAATTCAACCCGGCAAAAAGCGCGCCATCCGGCCGACCAACTGGTTTTGGCCGCCATTGTTGATGTTGCTTGCATCCAGAAGTTTATGCCAATGCGCCATACGAGAGAACCGGCCAGTGCGGCGCGGGATTTTTTGCAGGATTTTCCGCGTTGACTTAAAGGTTGCGGAAGGTGAAGTTTCCCGCAGGTATTCCAAACCATGGCTAACATCCGAAATACCGTCTTGGTGGCGCTGATGCAGGTCGGCGTCATTGTCGGCGGCGTGCTCGGCGCGGGCGTGTTTTACAAGACAGCGGCGGTCACCAATGCGAAGCTGCCCCTGCCCATCCTCGCTCTGGTAACCTATGGCGGCTTCGGGCTTTGCCTGCCGCTGATCTGGGTGACACTGGCGTTGCTGACCCGTCGGCGGCCGGAGGTCGGGGATGAAGTCAAACGGCTCATCCACTGGCTGGGTATTGCGCTGCTGATCGGGCTGGGAGCATTTATGATTTACGCGGATGTCACGCCGTGGCTCGGCATAATGTGGCGGATGGATGGAGAATCATCGGAGTAACCGGGCGGTCAGAAAAAACCTGAAACTGGGCGCGGTATTACACTGCCCGTAATTGTCAAATGGCCGGGGCGCGACGTTCACGCCTTTTGATTATCCACATCGTATGTGCGGTCGGATAATGTGGCTCCAAAAAAACTTTTGCCGGATTACGATCACCTGAAATAATGCAGGATCGGGGAATATATGGTCTAACGCTCGCCCTCACCCCGGCCCACTCCCC
>CAIJGS010000182.1 GCA_903820285.1 uncultured Verrucomicrobia subdivision 3 bacterium
GCGACGACGGGGATGAAATTTAACCGCAGAGAACACAAAGAACACAAAAGCGATGGGATAGATGGGATCCGGGTAATGGATGCGGCAGGTGATCCTGGCCAGGGTGCGCTGGAGGTTCCAGCCGAGCTGGAGGCGGTCGTTTTCTTCTTCTTTGAGCCGCTGGAATTCCTTGATGAGGTAAAGTTTGAACTCGACGGATACCCAGGAGGCGAATTCAAAGGCGATGTCCTTGTGGGCATAGGTGCCGCCGTAGCGACCAGAAGCGGAGTTCAGCCCGATGGCGGCGGTCGAATCGATCCAGCGCTTGGCGGTCAGGATGAAGCTATTCAGTCCCGCCGGTTTTTTAATCCCATCGAATTCGACGGGATTAAAACCGGGGTTTGATATGAAACTGCCTTTGCCGCTCCGCTGGAGCTCGGAATATTGAGAACCGGTTGCTACAAATATGGCGCTCCACCGGAGCTCAGGCAGGCCACCATTAGTGCGGTTTCAAAATGCAACTGATAGAAGTACATTCTCCCTTTACGACTCCGCATCTTGGCGCTTTTGCGTTAAATACCCGGCTCCCGGCTGGATCAAGGCTGCTGCGTGAGGCGGTAAAACTTGGCCGACGGCACGGCGGGGTCAATCACCGCTTTCAGGCTGCCATCGCCCGGGAGGGAGGGGCCGATGTTGGTCCAGGTGGCGCCCGGCGACACGTTAGTGCTGGCTTGGAGCTGATAGGTTTCCGTGCTGATGGACCGCCAGGTGATTTGATTGGCCGGGTGCGCGGTGACGGCCAGCACGTTGGTGGTGCCCGGGGTGTTCAGGCCGAGCGCAATGTCGTCCAGCAAGACTTCGCCATAGCCGCTTTGCACGGCACCGGTGGTGCCGTAAATTTCGATCAGCGCCTTGGTGGTGCCGGCGGGGGCGACGAGGTTGGTGACGAGCACCTGCACCCAGGTGCCGTTGCCGCCGCTGAAACTATTATAGCCAATGGCGCTGATCGTGGCTCCGCTCGCATTCAACCAGCTCAGCCGGTAGTTCTGCACGTAGCTGACGCCGGAACTGATCTGTCGCGCCCAGAACGAGAAATTATAACTGAGCCCCGGAACCACGGAACCGTTGGTAAGTGTTTGCGATAATTGCGAGGAGTTGGGCACTGTGCCGGTATTCGTCACCGCCAGGTCCAGGGCGTAGCTGCCGATGTGCGCCGTGGTGGTGCGGGTCGGCGACTGGCTGCCGCCGAGGGTCCAGCCGGCAATGTTCGAACCGGCCAGAAATTCAAATCCGCCATTGGAAACGAGCGAGGTGGCCGAAGCGGTGGGCGGCAGAATCTCCAGCACGCGGTACCCGGCCAGCGCGGCGTTGGAGCCGGCGACAAAGAGCACGTTCGTGGTGCCATCACCGGTGAGCGGCGCGATCAGGTCCAACCAAGTCACGTGATTCGTGGCCGACTGCGGCTCGTAGGTATAACCGGCCGTGGTCGGCCAGTTGACCTGAGCGCCGGGCTGGAGGCTGAGAGTGGCCCGGTTGGTGTAGCCCGGCGTGGTGACGGTGAGCACTTGGGCGGAGGCATTGAGCGTGGTCACGGCCGTACCTTGATTGTAGAGCGTCACGATCTGATTCGTCGGGGCCGGGTTGTAAAGGATGGCGGTACGGATGCCGGTGGCGGCGTTGTAATAGACTTCGCTGGTCGGGAGGCTGGTGTAATAGTTCGGATCGGGATCACCCAGGCCGCTCAGTGAATGCGTGAGATAATACGTCACACTTGAGTAGGTGTTGTCGGTGGCAATACCGGAATTGCTGGCGTAGCCGGCATCCATTTGCGCCGCGACGCCGGCGGGATCGAACAGCATTTGGAAACCAAGCACGTAGTTGCCCAGGTAGCCGCCGAGCGCGGTGGCGTTGTTGGAATCGGTCAGCGAAAAGCCGTTGATGCCATACTGGCTGGCGGTGATGCGTTCGGCCCACAGATTGGTGAGCTGCCAGTTGGCGAAGGTTTTGTTGCGGGCCAGATAACGGTTCCAGTGATTGGCGGGCACCCATTGAATGGCATGAATCCACGCGGGGTCGCCATTAAAATAGGTCGCATAGCTGATGCCGCCGGAGCCGAGAATACCGGTCATGCCTTTGCCATAGCTGGCCGGGAGATTGGTGCGATACATGTCCTGCCAGTATTCATTCACGGCGGCGGATTCGGTGGCATAACCCATGGCGCCGGCAGCGGTCATGGCGTCGTCGCCGGTCATATTGCCGAGCATAAAAAGTCCGACCCATGAGTTCATGGCCTCAGAGGAGGACTCCTGATTCTCGCCGCCGCCACTGCTAAACCCGCCGGCCCAGGAATGGCCTTCCCAGATATCGAAGGTGCGGAACAGCGGAAAGTTCGTATCGGTGCGATCCCAGTTGGCATATTCCTTGGCCACCAGTTTGGCCATGGGACCGTACTGCGCCAGAAAGTTGGTGTCCGACATGCCGAGCAGTGCCGTGGTGAGCGCAAAATAGCCGTAATGAAAATGGTTGTCGTTAAAGGCCTCGGACCCGAAGTCCGCCGGGAACCCGATCAGCGCTCCCCAATTGCTGTAACGGGCAAACATGAAATTCGTTTTGCCCGGCGCGTAGCTATACCAGTTCGTCAGTTCGCCGCGCAGGCTGGCGACCATCTGGGCCACCTGATTGGTCAGGCCGAGCTGCTGGGCGAAACCAATGTTCTGCGCGGTGATGGCCATTTCTTTGCCGCCGTAGTAGGTGTCTCCGATGTTTTGCGGATGCGCGGCCGCGAAGTTCAGGAGATAATTGGTCAGGCGCGCCGCCACGTAATCGTTGGTGACGTTGTTCAGATGCGGCGCCGGCAACTCGGGGGCGAGGCCGTGGAAATTGTAGTTGAGCTGAAACTGCGTGCCGGCTGCGACCTTCATGATGCCGCGCGGCGTGAGATAAGTGTAAGGCTTGAAGGCGAGCGTGTTGGTGGTGGTGCGGTAATGATGCGGCAGCCAGCCTTGCAGCGTGTTGGTTTGGGAGCCCTTCAGTGGCGTGGTGGTGAGGGTCCACGTGGTGTCCACCTGACCATTGGCGCGGTCGTAGGCCCAGTCGAAGCGGGTGCCGGTAACGCGGGCGTAGGCATAGCTGGCGAACTCATTCAGATTGGTATGCGAGGGCAGCAGTCCGTAAACGAGGTAGTTGTTCGTGCCCGAAAGTTGCGCAGACACGGTGGTGCCGGCGACGGTAAAGGTGGTGTTATCCGGCGCAAAGACGCCGAACGTGCGGCCTTGGTCATCAAACGCAAACGAAGTGGCGGTAAAATTGTTGCCGCTGGTCAGCGTGATGGCATTGCCATTGGTATCGTAAATGGTGCCGGTGCCGAGGCTGATCACGGGCGTGATGCCGGTGCAGGTGGTCCAGACAAAGGGCACGCCGCGCGCGAGGGTGATGTCCATGCGCCGGCCCAAGGCATCGGGCAGACCGAACTGCACCCCCCAGTCGCTCCAATCCGTCACGACCGATTGCACCGGGGCGAACGAGCCATTGTAGCGGGCGGCGGGACTGGACCCGTTATCGCTGGCCACAATCCACGAACAGAGGACGAATCCCCAGCTCCCGCTGGTGGTGTCCACGATTTTGATCTGCGCGGTCTGGCCGGCGTATGCCGAGAGATCCCAGGTGTTCCAGCTCAGCGTGCCGGATTGATTACCCACGGCGGCATGGACCACATTCGTGCCGATGAGCAACTGAACGGCATCATTGTTGGTATCCGCGCCGCCGCCCGCGAGCACGTGCAGGTATTTTTTGGAAATCGTAAATGTCGGCGACGTCAAGGTACCCTGCGGAGTATCCGCACCGCGATAGGTATTCACGCAACTGCTCCCAAGAAATCCCTGCACCGCCGGCGATTCGCCGGTCCACGTGCCACCCAAAATGGGTCCGGTGCCAAAGGCTGTGCCGGTGGTCACCCAGCCGGACGGATAGGTGGTCTGGTTAAAATCCGCGATCAGAATGTCGTTGGTACCGACCGCCAGCGGCACGGAACCGGAGATGGGCACGTTTGGTCCGGTGGCGAAACTGCCAACGGGAAAGTTGGTATTCGACCGCGCATTCCAGGAGTT
The DNA here is from genome assembly GCA_903820285.1 of uncultured Verrucomicrobia subdivision 3 bacterium. Lineage (GTDB taxonomy): Bacteria > Verrucomicrobiota > Verrucomicrobiia > Limisphaerales > UBA11358 > UBA11358. Next base: position 4,086 of record CAIJGS010000182.1, read on the forward strand.
TGGAAAGTAGAGGTTAAACCCCGCCGAGTTGGGCGCAAGCATCACGGGATAGGCCCAGAGCTGACCGCCGTAGGGGTCCTGCTGAATCACCCGGGGACCGCCGTTCGTCGGTTCATACGAGCGATCCGCCACGAGCAGATCCGTCCACCACTGATTGCTGGGGATGGGGCGGTTGGTAATCGAGGAGGCGAGATGCAGGTTGGTAAACTGGTTCACCACCTGCTGGGCGGTCATGGAGTAGTAGCCGCCTAGGAATTGGTCCGTCGCCGGGATGCTGGTGGCATACGAACCCGACCCCACCGGAACCGCCACCTGCGCCTGAGTTAAAGCGCCGGAAAACAAGGGGATGGACAAAATCACAGGAAACCACGACACGCAGGCACGATTTGGCAGTTTTGAACCAATTGATGACATGTTGTATTTTAATGTAATATAAAGTATTACAAAGTCAATGGAATTGCGTTGGTGAATGGGGGGGATGTTTGATTTGGGTTGGCACCTGTAATCGCATGATAGTGAGATGGGTGCGCAAAATTGGTGGTTGGCCAAAGGTGCGGACTTGTGGGTGGGATAAACGGTCAGGCTAATCGTGCCACCCTCGGTGCAGGTCTATTTCCACAGTACTTACGAGGATAATACCTTGTACCCATGGACTTTACGCTCGGGCACAGTTTCGGTGACAACGGCGACAAGAATATATTGGAATTACGGTGCGAACAACTCTCCCAACGTGTCGAGCACGGCAGCGACCTTGGCGGAATCCAGCTTGCCGAGCCGTTTTACAAGGCGCACTTTGTCCACCGTGCGGATTTGATCCAAAGCAATTTCTCCGGTCTTGCCTTGAAAGGAAATTTCCACGCGCGTTGGCCAGCCTCGCCGGGTGGTCGTCATCGGTGCGATGATAACTGTGGAAATCGCCCGGTTCAATTCATCGGGAGAAACGACTACGCAGGGCCGGGTTTTGGCAGTTTCGGCGCCAGTAGTGGGATCAAGCCGGACCAGAAAAATATTGAACCTTTCAATCACCATTGCCATTCCTTCGCGTCAAACTCATTGGCCAGTTGGCGTGTGGCGGTCAGATCATCCGCAGCGGGATGCGGTCGGCGGAAATTTTTGGCCCAATTCGCGCGGGCTTTCTGGCGCGGACGCAACAGCAGGCCGTTGGCCGACTCCTGCAATTCCAAGCCGTAAGGCCAGCGGTTCAAAACCAATTCGATCGCCGTCGTTTTCATAGGCACATCTTCCCCCAATCCGTGCTTTTCGTCAATTTGACTTCATTGCCGGCTGGCGGACTCGTTTACCATACTATTTCTTTGCGCCTAATTGGCCGCTCAATGCGTGGAATAGTTTTTTGCTTACCCAAAATCAAGCGCAAATCCGAAGGCATGGGGGTGGATTAGACGGCGTTTGCCTGCCTGCCAGATGCATTGGTCCGCCTTGGCCCACCTCAAATTGACGATTGACGGGACGCGCGCACACCATAAACTCCGTACCCGGTTGGCTGGTGGCAAAATTCAATTCCGGTCGCCCGCCGGCAACCGGAACTATTTCCATGCTCATCATTCGTGATCTCAAGATGACCTTTGGCGGACGAACGCTCTTCGAGAACGCTTCGTTCCAGGTGAACTATGGCGAACGCGTAGCGCTCGTCGGCCCCAACGGCGCGGGTAAAACCACGCTGTTCTCCATCATCCTCAAGCAGCGCGAGCCGGATGCCGGCGTGATCGAACGCGACGAGTGGACGATGGTCGGCCATCTCCCGCAGGAAGGCGAAGCGCTGGGCGATGAAACCGTCCTCGACGTGGCCACCGGCAAGGTGGAGGAGCTGCCGCTTCTGGAGAAGCGCCTGCACGAACTCGAAAAGGCCGGCGACGTGTCCAGCCCCGAGTACATGGAGATCCATGCCAAGCACGACAAGCTGAACGATCCCGAAGTGGAGACCAAGGCGAAGAAGATGCTGCGCGGGCTGGGCTACAAGGAAACCGATTTCAACCGGATGGCCCGCGAAATGAGCGGCGGCTGGATCATGCGCGCGCGGCTGGCGCGGTTGCTCGTGATGGAGCCGGACCTGCTGCTGCTGGACGAACCGACGAACCATTTGGACCTGCTCTCGCTGCTGTGGCTGCAGAGTTACCTGAAGAATTATTCGGGCGCGGTGCTGCTGATTTCCCATGACCGCCAGTTCATGGATGAAATCATCACGCAAGTGCATGAAATTTCCGAGCGCAAGCTCATCGGCTACTCGGGCAATTACACCGATTTTCTCCGTCAGCGCGAGGAACGCTATGAGCAGCAGCTCACGGCGTACAAGAATCAGCAGAAGGAAATCTCCGATTTGCAGGCGTTCGCGGACCGGTTCCGGTCCATTCCGTCGAAGGCCTCACAGGCCCAGAGCAAGCTGAAGCAGATCGAGCGCCTGGAACTGATCGAGAAACCGATGGCCCCGCGCAAGCCGTTCCGCTTTCAGATTCCGCCGCCGCCGCGCGGCGGTCAGCGCGCCATTTCGCTGGAAGGCATCCATATGGCCTACGGCGCGAACAAGGTTTACTCCGGACTCGACCTCACGATTGAACGCGGCGAACGCACGGTGCTCGTGGGTCCGAACGGCGCGGGCAAATCCACCTTGTTGAAAATTCTCGCGGGTGTGGTGGAGTTTCAGAAGGGTAATCGTGATCTGGGTCACAACGCCAAGATCGGCTATTTCAGCCAGCATCGCGGCGCCACGCTGGATCCCGAGAAAACTGTCTTGGAAGAAACGATGGCTTGCGCGCCCGGCATGCGCGAAGACGATGTGCGCGGCATCCTGGGATCATTCCAGTTCCGCAAGGATGAGATTTTCAAAAAGACGGCCGTGCTGAGCGGTGGCGAAAAGAGCCGGTTGAATCTGATCAAGTTTCTGGTGGATCCGCCGAACCTGCTGCTCATGGACGAACCGACCACGCACTTGGACATTCACACGGTGGAATCGCTGACGATGGCGCTGGAACGGTATGAAGGCACGCTGGTCTTCATTTCCCATGATGTGCATTTCATCCGGCATCTCGCCACGAAAGTGCTGCATGTGAATGCCGGTACCATCACGCCGTACACCGGCGGGTACGATTACTTCCTGGAGAAGACGAACTCCCTCGCCAACGAACGCGCGGCGCTGACGTCGGAATAATTCGCTGCCGGCTGGAGAACATCGGGCAAGCGGGGAAAGCGGCAGTAATTTTGTTTAACGCTCGCCCTCACCCCGGCCCTCTCCCCCGAGGAGAGGGAGAACAGGTTGCCGCGTATTAACTTGGCCGAGCGGGTTGGTTGGTTACGCGTGAGAAATCTGTCAGCGCGGTTTGATCGCGCACCGACCGTCGCGACAGTCCGTGCCGCCAAACCAGCGACCGATGGTGAGCCGGTTTCGGGCGAACCATTCGTAGCCCCAGTCGGCCAGCGTGCGCAGCCCGGGCCAGGCGGTCGGGGCGAGCAGCCAGCCGAGTCCCGCCACGCGATACGCCTCACGAAACACCGCCACGCGCGTCACCAGCCGGCCATCGGGGTACACGCCATGCATTACGCCCATCAACTCATCCAGCGTGGTGCCATAGCGGGTAGGATCAAAGTCCGGCAAAGAAATATCTTCCAGCGCGAGCCGGCCACTCCGGCAGCGGCGCGCCAGCCAGAGCGCTTCGCGCCGGCAGAACGGGCACTGGCCGTCGTAGAGTAATTTAAAATCCCAAGGTTTGGACACTTCTGACATGAGGCATCACCTTAACCCGGTTTTGACCGAACTCAAATGACAACCGGGAGGTTTCTCGTATTCGTTGCGGATGCGATGCTTACAATTGCTGAGCTCAATGGACCAATCCGTCACAAGGGCGTGCGTACATCCTTGATATACTGGACATGGTCATCCATAAACACCCGGCAACGTCCGCCGGGATGAATCGTATGACCACCAAAACCAGCCGGAGCGGTGGGGACGGTGCCGGGATAGTAGGGATCCACCACCAGCTCGACATCGGTGGGGCCATTGATAAGGCCAACCGTCGGGTCGTTGGTGGTTTGCAGGTCCGCCACCGCCTGCGCCGCCGACTTCCCCCAGAAATCCTCGAGGGAAACCGGATCATCCGGGCGGTCAAAGCGCCAGGCCCAATAGCGGCAGAGTAAGGCATTCGTGTCGTTGGAAGTGGCCTGCACAGATTGCACGATATTGCCGGCCGGGGAATTCAAAGCGGCGGGACAGGACCAAATGGCGAAGTTCGGGACCGCACTTTGCAAGACGGCGGCCGCCCAACCCGCGCGGGGATCAGAAGGCGGCCAGGTGGTCCACGGACGGTAACCGCCCGGCAGGCTGGATTTCAAATCGCGTCGGTCTGGAAAATGATCTGCGCTGTCGTTCAGATACATGACAAACGCCAGGCCGATCTGGTTGAGGTTGGAAAGGCAGGTGGCCTGCTGGCCTTTCTGTTTGGCCCGCGCGAGGGCCGGCAGGAGCAGCGCGGCCAGGATCGCGATGATGGCGATGACCACGAGCAGCTCAATTAGCGTAAATGCCAGATACCACGGCTGGTATCGTTTTAAATTCATACCCGGGAAACCCTCGTTTGAAATATTGCGGCTGGCAATATAATAATCGAAAGCGGCGTCAAAAAAGTGGCGGTAATGAGGCAATTCGTAAACGGAAGAAAACCCCATTTCAACCCTCCCTCACCCCCAAAATTGTCATCCGTAAACCTATCGGAATGGCGGCGGCGGGCTCTGATGCCAAAGGCCGGGCTTGACCGGAGGCGGGAAATGACGGATGTTGGACCTGCCGAATTGATGGGGGCGTACTGGTTTCGACCATGTGAACACTTCAGAGGCGGCATGCCGAGGACGATGCGTTGGCCTCGTAAATAATCGCATCAAACAAAACAGCTAACGAAGAATTAGCCCTCGCGGCCTAAGGCCACGACGTCCGCCGCTTGACACCTGCTAGGGTGGATGGACGCAACTGCAGGCATGGTTAAATGCGGGGACCGCGCGCATTTGGCCGAGAAAATTTCATGCGGACTAGGCAGTGCGACTCGAGTCCGGACGCCATCGCATAGCAGAAAATATTATCCGGAATAAGCATGTAGTCGCGGCTGATAGGTTGACTTGGGACGCGGGTTCAACTCCCGCCGCCTCCACCATACAGAATTTGGCGAAAAATCAATGGGCGCATTGCGCAGGGTGACGTTGGTTTCAGCCAATAAATCAAAGGGTTTTTTGAAGGAAACGGTTACGGTTTGAGCGCGTAAAAGGCGGTTCGAGCCAACTTTTTCAAGGAATGACTTCATTCCTAACCAATTGTCAGAAAAAACGTCATTTTGGGCCGTATTTGCCTCCAAAATCCATTTTTTCAAGGGTTCGAGCCGATTTATTTTACTTCCCTCCAATACGACGATTTGTTGCTCCAAATCGGCTTTCAGGGCCATCATCGGATTTTTGAGTTCTTTGAACTCGGCAATGTCAATTGCCCCCTCGGTGAATGCCTTGTTGATCCGGTCAATCTTGGTTTTAAGCAGCGCCAATTCAGCCTTGAGGCTGTCGATTTTTTGCTGCTTCTCAATGGAGGTTTCCGTCTCCCATGTTTCGATCTTGGCTAGGAACTTCTCTTTCCATTCATCGGGGATGAGAACGAATTCGGCGTTCCGCTTGATCTCCGCCGCCAGCTTTTCTTGGCGAATGAAGGTCGTGGCCGGGCATCGTTGCTCTTTGCCTTTGCGGGTGCAACGATAGTAGTGGAAGCGGAGACCGCTCTTTTTGATGTGTCGCTCGCCCGTGATGGCATATCCACACTCGGCACAGGTCGCAAAATTGAGAAACACAAGGTTCTTTTCTTCGCGGCGTTTGCGTGGCTTGCCGACAGCCACCAAAGCCTTTTGAATGTCATCAAACGTCTTTTTGCTGATCATCGGTACGTGCGCTCCTTGGTGCATTTCCCCCTTGTGGAGGAATACGCCGTAATAAAATGGGTTGCGGAGTAAACGGTCAACGGCTGAAAGCACCAATGGTTCCTTGCTGCGTTGACCGACGATACCGGCCGCCTTCAATTCCCTTTGAAATCCGGTAAGGGAAAGTGTTCCGGTTGCGAAACGCTCCAAGAGCGCCTTCACTTTTTTAAAATTTTCAGGGTGTGGTTCGATGGTGCGAAGTCGGGGTTCATTGAAGTACCCAATGGCGGTGTATCGCGGCGTCAACGTCTTCCCGTACAAGTTCGCGGTCGGCCGCTGCTGTGAAATACAACTGCCCAAGCGAAGTGGTGAATGGCACAACGCAGCATATTTTAGTCTGTGAAGCGCATGGGGACCGATACCAAGGTGCTTTCACGGGTGCTAACGGTGAAAAGGCCCGTGTCGGCGGCGTTATTGTTACCAAGCAATTCTTTGCTTCCGGCCGCTATGAAGTGGTAATGAAGGTGGGTGCGCCCAGCGGAGGAAATACATTGATGGCGCCTAACGGGGCGGTCCCGGCGATTTGGACTTATGCCTATCGTTGGGTGGAAACTCCCGCCAATAAACAGGCCTCATATAATGCGGAGGTGCCGCTCTATAATCCGAATCTCAAAGTGTCCGGGGCCCCAGCCACCGAATATTGGTCGGAAATTGATTTCCCGGAGCTGGGCAAAAATGGGGATTTCACGCATGGGGGATATAATGTCTTCTGCCAAAATCGATACGAATGGAAAACCTTTCCAATTCCCCCCGTTGCCGACGGCCAATATCATACCTATGACATGGAATGGCGCACCGGACTGAAGCCCTTGTCCGGAATCAAGGACAGTCAGGTGATCGAACGCAATGGCTGCTGGTGGGTGCAGGATAAAACGGTTCCGATCAACGCTTATCTGGGCAACCCCCTGAAGCGGCTGGGTAACAACGTATATGCCGCTTATACCGGCCTGACGGTGCAGAATTGGGTGGATGGCATCAGGGTGGGAGGCAATGCCAATAAAGTGCCTTGCATGGCGGGTCAATTGACGCTGGGCGTCTGGCTGCCCGGCTGGGGTGGCCCGGCAGCATGGGAAACGGCGCAGGTATCGTTTGGGCCGATTAAAATATGGCAGTGCGACGATCCGGGGGATGTGCGCGGCATTTTGACGAACGATGTGCCGGCGAATTTTTAGAAAAGCTTCAATCCTCAATTCAAATACCCAAATGAAGCCAGGGATGTTTCTCGCAAAACCATTCGGCAACGGCGTTCTGGCGGGGGGTTGATGCTGGCCATGCTCGGGTTTAATGCGGTCTTCCCCTAACCGGTCCGATACCCAGGCTTTCACCAGACTTGCATTGGTTTAATACAAGTGCTTTGCGATTTCAGATTCTTACGGAAACAGGGATAATCAAGCCATGAGAAAGATATGGACAACCCGGGTTCCGGCATTCGGCCCGGAATCCGCAGGCAGCGGAAGGGATGCTTGGAGACGGTGAAATATCCTGGTTCCAGCAACTGCGCCCGCCGTTTGTTCGCACGGTGGAAACCGTTCGGTCCAGCCTTGTTATTTATGATTGCACTGACTGCGTGTTCCGTTCTGCCGCCCAACCATTCACTGTATTGGTCGCAACTGCCGCCCTTGCCGGATGTGCTCGGCGTCGCGGGTCCTTTTGCGGGCGTCAGCGGCAATGTGCTGCTGGTTGGCGGTGGTGCCAATTTCCCCGGCAAGATGCCGTGGGAGGGCGGCCAGAAGGTCTGGCACGACGAGATATATGCGCTGGCCGACACCAACGGCGCTTGGAAACTCGTGGGTAAATTGCCCCGCCCACTGGCATATGGCGTGTCAATCACGACCCCGGCGGGCGTGGTCTGCATTGGCGGCAGCGATGCCGAGCACCATCATGGCGAGGTGTTCCGGCTTGGTTTTGATAACGGTGTTTTCTCAGTGCAACCGCTCGCCAGCCTGCCTATACCGCTGGCCAACGCGGCGGGCGCACTGGTGGGGGAAACGATTTATATTGCGGGCGGTTCCGAAAAGCCCGGTGAATTTTCCGCGCTCAACCAATGTTTTGCCCTGGACCTGGCCCAGAATAATCCGGTCTGGCAGCCGGTGCCGCCTTGTCCTGGCAAGGCGCGCATCCTGCCAGTGGCGGCGGCGGATAAAAATAGTTTTTATCTTTTTGGTGGCGCCGCGTTGGAGCCGGCCAATGGAAAAATCGCGCGGGTTTATTTGCAGGACGCCTGGCGTTACGAACCCGGGCAGGGCTGGCAACGGCTCGCGGATTTGCCCAAGCCTTGCGTGGCCGGCCCGACCCCCGCGCCGGAGGTGGATGCCAGTTTTTTGCTCATGGGCGGTGACGACGGTTCACACGTTGGTTTCCAGCCCGTCGAAAAACATCCCGGCTTTGCCACGGAGATGCTGGCGTATAACGTGAATACCGGCCGCTGGCGCACCAATGGCACGGTGCCCGCGCCCCGCGCCACGCTGCCCACTGTTCTCTGGCATAACCGCTTTGTCATTCCCAGCGGTGAAATGCGTCCTGGGGTGCGGTCGCCGGAAATCTGGACATTAAGCGGCAATGGCAGACCCTGATGGTTTATGGCCGAAACGATCAGACCCAATACCAATGCATGGTTCGTAGTGGCGCTGCTATTTCCGGTGGCGCTGCTGAACTATCTCGACCGGCAAATGCTGGCGACGATGGGGTTGTCCATCAAGGCGGATTTCAAGGAACTGCAAGGGGCCAACGGCGCGGAAAATTTCGGCCGGCTCATGTCCATCTTCATGTGGGTGTATGCCTTTTGCAGCCCGGTCAGCGGCTTCATCGCCGACCGGGTCAACCGCAAATGGCTGATAGTATTTAGTCTCGCGGTGTGGTCCGCCGTCACGCTGGCGATGGGGCGCGTCCACGATTACCAGACGCTTTACTGGCTGCGCGCGGCGATGGGGGTGAGCGAGGCATTTTATATTCCCGCCGGGCTGTCGCTGATTGCCGACTATCATCGCGGTCCGACGCGCTCGCTGGCGATTGGGATTCACATGAGCGGCATTTACCTCGGCCAGGCGCTGGGCGGGGTCGGCGGCTGGGTGGCGCAGGACATTTCCTGGCGCGCGGCTTTCGGCAGTTGTGGACTCCTCGGCGTCGGTTATGCCGTTATGCTTTGCCTTTTTCTTCGCGAAAGAAAGGATTCCGCGACCATCCCGGTGGCAGCGGGCGCCGAAAGTTCAATTTTTCCCACGCCAAGTCGCACGGGTGTGCGCTGGCTGGGTTTCGGCATTTTAATTCTTTGTTTTTGCCTCCCGAGCCTGCCGGGCTGGGCCGTGAAAAACTGGCTACCCACGTTATTGCAAGACCGTTTTCTGCTCGACCAAAAAAGTTCCGGCCTTTACGCCACGCTGACCACGGCCAGTGCCGGTTTCTTCGGCGTGCTGCTGGGCGGGAAAATGGCCGACGTTTTTTCCCGGCGCAACGTCCGTGGCCGGACCTGGGCAAGCGCGGCCGGCTTGCTGCTGACGGTGCCGGCGCTGGCTGGTATCGGCTTTGCCCCAACGCTGCCACTCGTCGTGATTTGTGCCGCCATTTACGGTCTGGGCTTCGGCATGTTCGACGCCAACAACATGCCCATCCTGTGTCAGCTCGCGCCACCACGTTTTCGGGCCACCGGTTATGGCCTCATGAATTTCGCCGGTATCGCGGCGGGGGCGTATCTCACGCCGTTGCTCGGCCGGCTTAAGGATCATGGCACTCCCCTTTCTGTGGGATTCGCGATGTGCGCCATTCCGGCTTTAATTGCCGCTACTTTAATGTTCGTGCTTAGGCCCAAAGAACGGGACTGCGGCAGGGAAATCACCAAATAATATTTTACCAACCATGAAAACGTCATCAAAACTCACCGGCCTGGTTGCCGCCGCGCATACGCCCTTCAACCGGGATCATTCGCTGAACCTTGCCGTCGTTGAAAAACAGGCCGCGCACTTCTTAAAAAACAAGGTGACCGTCGCCTTCATCGGCGGCAGCACGGGGGAAAGTCATTCGCTGGCCACGGACGAACGGCGCCAACTTGCACAGCGCTGGCTCGAAGTAGTGCGCGGCACGGAATTAAGGGTCATCGTCCACGTGGGCTCGAATTCGCTCACGGACGCCGCCGGGCTCGCGGCGCACGCGCAAAAACATGGAGCCATCGGCATTGCTTCACTGGCACCGTCCTATTTCAAGCCGAAGTCCGTCGCCGATTTGGTCAGTTGCTGTGCCAGCATTGCCGCCAACGCGCCCAAAACCCCATTCTACTTTTACGACATACCGGTCCTGACGGGCGTGAATCTTTCGATGCCCGACTTTCTGGCGCAGGGCCGCAAAAAAATTCCCAACCTGGCCGGCATCAAGTGGACGAATGCCGATTTGTATTCATATCAACTGTGCCAGCACGTCCCCGGCAACTTCGACCTGCCGTGGGGCAACGACGAGTATCTGCTCGCCGCCCTGGCGCTTGGCGCGGTCGGCGCGGTTGGCAGTACTTATTGTTTTGCCGCGCCGATTTATCATCGCCTGATGGCGGCCTTCGCGGCCGGCGACCTGGCGACGGCCCGCAAAGAGCAATTCCGTTCCTGCCAACTGGTTCAGACGCTCGCGAGTTACGGCTACATGGGCGCCGCCAAAGCGACGCTGAAAATGCTCGGAATAGAGGTCGGCCCGGCGCGGCTGCCGAATGCCAACCTGACAGTCGCACAAGCGAAGGAGCTCCGCGCCAGACTCGAGAGCCTGGGATTCTTTGACTGGATAAAAATGTGAGTGGCCGGCCAAATAGAATTGCGCGGCTTTTCCTGGCGTATGGCTGGGCGCTTCTGGCGTCCGCTGGAACGCCGGCGCTCATTCCGGCGCCGCAAAGCGTCAGTTGGACCGGCGGGATGGCGGACTGTTCGCGTTACCAGATCTCCACACCCGGCGAAGCCGGCTTTGCCGCCGCCGAATTGGAGCGCACCCTTTCTGCCGCTCAAAAGGATCCCGCCGGAATACAAATCACCTTGCGCTTCGGCGCGATCGCTTTGACAAATGGCGAGGCTTACACATTGGATGTCGCGCCGGGAGGCATTGTCATAGCCGCACCGAAGCCGGCGGGTTTGTGCTATGGTGTCGAAACCTTTCGCCAGCTTCTCGCGGGTACGACCAGCGCGCCCGGTTGCCACATCGTGGACGAACCGGTGTTTGCCTGGCGCGGTTTCATGCACGACGTTGGGCGAAATTTTCAAGACCTTGCCTTGCTCAAGCGGTTCGTGGACGTCATGGCACAGTACAAGCTGAACGTGTTTCACTTTCATCTCACGGACAATCCCGCCTGGCGGGTTGAATGTCGCGTTCATCCTGAACTGAACGATCCCAAGTTCACGCCCGCCACGCGCAGCCCCGGCAAGTACTACACCTACGCCGAGCTGAACGCCTTCATCGCCTACTGCCGAGCACGCAGTGTGCGCGTGGTGCCGGAACTCGATATGCCGGGCCACAGCGCTTACTTCAAGCGGGCTTTTGGCGTGGATATGCAGGACGAGCGGGGCATGAAAATCCTTTCCGAATGTGTGAATGAATTCCTCGACCAGGTGGATGTGACAGAACTGCACATTGGCTCGGATGAGGTCGCGTTGAAGAATAAAAGCTTCCTGCCGCATATGGCCGCACTTGGTCGCGCGCACGGCAAACAGATCATCGTTTGGCGGCCGGGCGCTCTCCCCGGCGGCAAGGTTATCACCCAGCTATGGTCCGCCGGCGGGCGGGGGAACAGCCTTGTGCCCGGCATGCCCTGCCTCGATTCCCGCGACGATTATGTGAATCATCTGGACCCATTTGATTTGCCGCAGCGCGAGTTGAATCTTGCCACCTGCGGCAAAGTTGCGGGTGATGAATTTGCCTTGGGTGGCATCCTCTGCCACTGGCCGGACAATAATGTCGGGGAGCAAATGAATGTGTACCGGCAAAGTCCGGTATTTCCCGCGCTGCTGGCTGCGGCCGAGCGTTACTGGTGCGGTCACACGCCGGAGCGAAAGGAATTCTGGGCGCGGCTGCCGGAGGCGGGTACGCCGGCGTTCACGAATTGCGAGGAGTTTGAGGCGAGGATGCTGGCGCATCGCAATTTGTATTTCCGCGACTGGCCTTTTCCATATGTGAAGCAGACGGACATTGTCTGGAAGCTCATCGGCCCGTTCGATCATCAGGGTAATGTGAACGCGGTTTTTCCACCGGAACAGGAAATCCGCAACAGTTATGACATTGGCGGGACGAATTACACCTGGCACGAAGCACGCGGTGCGACCATTCACATCAATCATTTCTGGTACGACGGCTGGTTGCCGAAAACCGCGGCTGGCACGGTTTATGCGCTGACATATGTCTGGTCGCCACGTGTGCAGACGGTTGGCTTTTGGATCGGCTTCAACGGGCCGTCGCGTTCGGACCGGCGCGGGGGACCAAACCCCGCGCAAGGGCAGTGGAGCACCACCGGGTCGCGGATTTGGGTGAACGATTCCCCACTCGCGCCGCCCGTTTGGCAGCAACCCGGTGCCGTGAAGGGCGGCACGGAAGCGCCATTCGTAGATGAGGATTATTTTTACCGTGAGCCGCTGCCCGTGGCGCTGAAGCAGGGATGGAGTAAGATACTGGTGAAAGCGCCCCGCAGTGCGGCAACGTGGAAATGGATGTTTACCTGTGTGCCCGTTGTCGCCGAGCAGGGCCATGTTCGCGAGGTGGAAGGGCTGCGGTTTGCCACGAATCCCGAATGAATCAAATTACATGAGACCCAGTTTAACAATCCATTGGTTGGCGATCGCGGTCGCCATGATCATAAAATCAACCCTGTCGGCCCGAGCCGCCGAACCACAGTTCGCGGACGTGTTCATTGCCGGCAAGGACCAGTTCCAATCCATCCGCATCCCTGCAGTCGTCGTGGCGAAAAAGGGCACGGTGCTGGCGTTTGCCGAGGGACGTTCGCAGAACGCCGACCAGGCGAACAACAAAATCGTTCTCAAGCGTAGCACTGATGGAGGCAAAACATGGGGTGGGTTGCAGGTCATTGCCGATGACGGCAAGAATTGTCTCAACAATCCCTGTGCGGTGGTGGATAAAATATCTGGCCGGGTCATTTTGATGTTCCAGTCGTATCCCTTCGGATTCAGCGAGCGCGACGGAAAAATTCTTCCGGGCCTCGACGGTCCGGCCATCGTGCGCAACTATGTGGTTCACTCGGATGACGATGGCGCGACGTGGTCACCAATGGAGGACGTGACGCGCACGACCAAGCATGCCGAGGGCGTGACGATTCTCGCGAGTGGTCCGGGTATTGGCATTCAGCTTAGGCGCGGTGCGCATGCCGGCAGGATTCTCATGCCGTTCAACGAGGGACCTTTTGGCCACTGGAAAGTTCTCGCTGTGTTTAGCGAAGACGGCGGCGATCATTGGCACCTTGGTGAACCCGCGCCGGGATGCTGTGTCACCAATGCCGCCGGAAAAAATATCAGCCTCGTCAACGAAGTGCAGATGGTCGAATTATCCGATGGCACCGTAATGCTCAACAGCCGCAAGTGGGGTGGCAAACCACTGCGCAAAACCGCCGTGAGTCGGGATGGCGGTGTGACCTGGTCCCAGATCAAGGAGGAATCCGCACTGCGTGATCCTGGCTGCATGGCCTCGATTTTTCATCCGGAAAGCAAGGAGGGAAAGGGGGTCCTGCTTTATTCTGGGCCGGATGGTACCAAACGCGAAAACGGCACCATTCATTTGAGCCGCGATAATGGAAAAACCTGGCCGGTAAAAAAGGTTCTATTCCCCGGAAGTTTCGCCTACAGCGTACTGACCCAATTGCCCAATGGCGAAATGGGCTGCCTGTTTGAGACGGACGAAGCGAATCGCATTGTTTTTGCCCGTTTCCCGCTTGCCTGGCTGACGGCTGTACCCGCCGCGCCCGGGACGGCTGAGATGGAAACCAACGGAGTCACCCATTGAAGGCCGATCTGCAACTGGCCGCGCAGGTGGTTTGGAACTACCACCGGCTGGGGCATGTGCTGGAGCCCGCCGATCTGATTTTCGTGCTGGGCAGCCATGATTTGCGGGTGGCCGGTCATGCGGCGGATCTATATCAACGCGGGCTTGCTCCGCGGGTGGTCTTATCGGGTGGACTTGGCCGGCTTACAGCCGGAACATGGACCCGATCGGAAGCGGAAATGTTCGCGGAAGTCCTGCAGGTTCGCGGCGTACCCGCCTCCGCATGCCTGCTGGAAAGCCGCTCGACCAACACCGGCGAAAATATCCAGTTCACCCGCGAGCTGCTGGCCGGGCAGGGGATTGGGGTGGGGTCAATCATTGCCGTGCAGAAACCTTATATGGAGCGGCGTGCGTTCGCCGCCATCCGCCAGCAGTGGCCGGAAGTGGCGGTGCACATTTCGTCGCCGCCGCTGGAATTTGCAGAATACGGCAACGCCAATATGCCAATCGAGGAAGTGGTTCATATCATGGTCGGCGACTTGCAACGCATCCTGGAATATCCGCGACTTGGTTTTATGATTCCTCAAGAGGTTCCAGACCATGTGCGACAAGCGTACGAATTACTGGTGGCGGCAGGGTTTACGCGCCATCTACTCAATCCGCATACATGAAAACCTTATTTTCATTGCTCATTATTGCGCTCGTCACCTTCAATTTTTCGGCGTTCGGTGAGCCCGTAAACCTGATCCTGGCACCAGTTTTTGGTGACAACATGGTTCTCCAGCGTGATAAACCGCTGGTGATTTGGGGGCAGGCTCAAGCCGGTGAAACAATTTCAGTTCGTTTCGCTGGTCAGACGAAAACCACGACCGCCGGTTTAACCGGAAGCTGGAAAGTGATTTTGGGTGCGTTGCCCGCGAACGCCAAACCGCGCAACCTGACGGTTACGGCCGGAAATGCCCTCAAAGAAGCAACCGCTAGCCAGCAATTGACGAACGTGCTGGTTGGCGAGGTCTGGCTGGCGGCCGGTCAGTCGAACATGGAATTTCCCCTCGCGCGTGAATTGCACGCCGCACAGGAAATACCGGCGGCTACGAATGGGCAGATTCGTCTGCTCAACATGGCTTATGCCGGCCAGAATTTTTTCAGCAAGCCGTTCGGGTCGAATGAAGTCGCACGCATGACTCCGGAAAACCTCTACCAAGGTTACTGGAAGAATTGCACGCCGGCGAGCGCCCAGGGGTTTTCGGCCATCGCGTACTATTTCAGCCAGGAGATACAGCTTAAAGAAAATGTTCCGGTCGGCGTCATCAATTGCGCCGTCGGCGGCAGTCCGACCGAGGCTTGGATTCGGCGGGCGGCATTGGCGAGTGATCCGGGCGCGCAGGTGATGGCGCAGGGCAACTGGCTGACCAACGCTGCGTTTGACGACTGGTGCCGCCAGCGTGGCCATGAAAATCTGGACGCGCCGCTGGCTGCCGGTCTCGCCGTGCCAAGTGATGACCTCGGGCCGAATCACCACTTTAAGCCCGCCTTTTTATGGGATGCCGGCCCGGCGCGACTGACCCCGTTCGCACTGCGTGGGGTGCTGTGGTATCAGGGCGAAAGCAATTCGCTGGAGGACCGTCGGGTGCGGCAGCACGGAATTCTGTTCCCGTTGCTTATTCGCGACTGGCGGGCGGTGTGGGGTGAAAATTTGCCGTTTCTTTTCTGCCAGCTATCGAGCATTCAAACCAACGCCTACAAATCTACATACTGGCCGGAGTTTCGCGACCAGCAGCGCCAATTGGCGGAGACGATTCCCAATGCGGGTATGGCTGTAACGAGCGATCACGGCCTGCCGAACGACGTGCATCCGCGCGAAAAGCGCGAGATTGGCCGCCGCCTCGCGCTCGTCGCCCGGGCCAAGGTTTACGGCGAGAACATCGAGTTTAGCGGCCCGCAACCTTTACCAGCCGTGGCACGGCGCGCGGGTGTGGAAATTGATTTTTCCCACGCCATCGGCTTGAAAACCAGTGATGCGACGCCTGTGCGTGGTTTTGAACTCGCCAGCGAAGATAATGTTTTTTATCCGGCCACCGCCACCATTGCCGGCGCAAAGGTTTTACTATCCTGCGCAGCTATCAGTTCACCTCGCCGGGTCCGCTATGGCTGGCAGCCGTTCAGTGCCGGCAACCTGGTGAATGGCGACAATCTCCCTGCCTCCACCTTTGAAATTCCTGTTAACGCAAAATGAATCCCCCCTATCTTGCCACTCCTGAGAGCCGGTTGAAGCTTACCGCATTTTATCAGGATACACTGCTCAACAATGTCATTCCATTTTGGATCAGGCATGGTCTTGACCGTGAATATGGCGGTATGCTGACGGCGCTCGACCGCGACGGTGCCGTGTTGGATACGGACAAATCCGTCTGGTTCCAGGGCCGGGCCGGCTGGATGTTTGCGACGCTTTACAACACAGTTGAACGTCGCTCTGAATGGCTGGAAGCGGCGCGCTCTTGCATCGAATTTTCACACCAGCATTGCTTTGCGCCGGACGGGAAAATGTATTTCTCCGTGACGCGGGACGGCCAGCCGCTGCGCAAGCGGCGCTATGTCTACAGCGAGAGTTTTGCCGCCGTTGCCAGCGCGGCGTTTGCGAAGGCGACCGGGTCAGCCCGCGCCGCTGATGATGCAGTAAAAATATTTTCCACCTATTTGCGCTACTCGTTCGAGCCGGGCGTGATGAATCCAAAATTTGAGCCAACGCGACCGGCGAAAGGCTTGGCCGCGTTGATGATTTGTATCGTCACCGCCCAGGAATTGCGCGCCAACCTGGGTGACGTGTTGGTAAGCGGGCGCACCTGCACGGAGTGGATTGATTTGAGCATCGCCGAAATTGAGCGGGATTTTCTCAAGCCGGATTTGCAGGTGCTCATGGAAATGGTCGCGCCCGATGGCAGTCTCATTGATCATATTGACGGACGGACGCTGAATCCCGGCCACGCCATCGAGTGCGCATGGTTCGTGATGCATGAAGGCGAATTGCGCGGGGATAGGCGGTTGATCCAAATTGGCGTGAAAATTCTCGACTGGATGTGGGCGCGCGGTTGGGACGAACAATGTGGCGGCATTTACTATTTTCGCGATGTATTTAACAAGCCGGTGCAGGAATACTGGCATGACATGAAGTTCTGGTGGCCGCACAACGAGGCCATCATCGCCACACTGCTCGCCTGGAAACTGACCGGCGACGAAAAATACGCCCGCTGGCATCAGCGCGTCCACGATTGGAGCTTCCAGCATTTTTCCGATCCGGAATACGGCGAATGGTATGGGTATCTGCATCGCGATGGCAGCGTGTCACAGCGGGCCAAGGGCAATCTCTATAAAGGCCCGTTTCACCTGCCGCGGATGCTGTGGTATTGCAGCCGGATAGCCAAAGCTTGAGCGTGAAGGAGGGCATCGGTTGCCAGCAGGCAACTTCCGCTTGCAGGTATCGTTCAGGACTTGCTTTTTCAGGGCATAAGGTCGCTTTGCAACAGCTTGGGATATACTCAACCGATATTTCTCCTTTTGATCAAAAACTTGAAACTCGGCAATGACCGGCTCAGCGTCGGGCTCGCCAGCGGGTTTGTCGACGGTCATGTTTAAACGGTAGTACCGCGCCTTGACCGGCTCAAACTGCAATTCTTTTTTGGGGCCGATGCCGGCACCGGACACAACGGTTTTCCATTGGCCATCAATTTGTGCCTGGAAGGTAAACTTGTTGCAACGCGCATAGTCCGGCCCTTCACTTAAAACCGCCCGGTTTACGGAGTGATCCACGCCGAGGTCAAGCTGCGCCCAACCTGCGCGCGAGTTCTCCGGACCGGCCCAGACGTGTCGAACCGGCCGTCATTAATGTGTTCCTTCTGCAACGTTGCCCAGCCCGCCCACTCGGCGGAAACCGTGACCGGCCGGCCTTGCGAAACCGGTTTGGCGGGTGGGATCACCGCTGGCACCCCTTCGATTTCCACCGCCGCGACAGGGGAGATGGGATCCGGCGCAGCGGCGGGTAGCGACAATAGTACGCCGCGCTCACTGGCGACCCGGGGAACTTCCACTTTTGGTAGCAGCCAACAGATATGCGGGTTTCACCTTGTTTGTGACGGGAATAGGCAATTTGCCACTCGCCGGCCAGTTGGGAATAGAGTCCCCAATGAATGAAAATGCCAAACTTCGCGCCTCGGAACCACTGCATCAGCGCGTTGTGTGCCTCGACAGTTTCCTCGGTCGGGGCAGCTGAGACATCCGGAGCTTCGCTGCGAACGTGGTGTGTGCCAGCGAGGCAAGGTGGCAGCAGGCGGATGCTGCTTTTCATTATGGGGAGAGAATTTTCCGGGCATGAAGCTAGAGAATGGGATCGGCTGAGTATTTCCCCCGTTCGGCGGAAACTTTTAGTTCCCGCAAACCGAAAAGTAAACGGCCGCGCAACTTCCATCTAGCGGGCATAGTCGGTCAGGTGCGAGCCGCGCCAGTTGCTCCGGGTAGCGCTTCGGTATTTTTGACCCGGTTTTTGCGGCGACCTGCCTGAGCGGCTTCCAGAATCTGAATCTGCCGCCCGGTCCGCCCGTAAATCATAAATGTCTCTGTTTCAGAGCCGGTGGGCATGCCCGGGGGTGAATGATGGCCATGGGGCAACTTGTGGTTTGAACCCAATCAGGCGCCGCTTTTGTAATGAAATCAAGGAGGGGATGACCATTAACATGTATTCGCAAAATACAGGGCATTTGCCCTCGCAGGGAATCGGCGGCGGGCTTAAGGTCAGACTTAGGCATCGGGTTTAAGGTCACGATGCAACCCAAATAATTTAACCGCGCATGAAACATTTTACGTCCATTAAGCCTGATTCCAAACAGCGGCAGGGTTTTACGCTGATCGAATTGCTCGTGGTCATTGCCATCATCGCCATTTTGGCAGCCATGTTGTTACCGGCGCTGGCCAAGGCGAAGGCCAAGGCAAAGCAAATCGGTTGTGTGAACAATCTGCGGCAAATTGGGCTGGCGTCCCTCATGTATCGCATTGATTTTAACGGCACTTTCCCGCCCCGCACCCAGATTGGTGCGGATGGCAATGCCTACACGACGCAGTTTGCCTGGGTGGGGCGGGCGGGAAACTCCGGTGGGTATATCCAATTGGACGCCACGCGCCGACCGCTCAACACGCCATACATGGGAAAATACGGGGCCACCAATGACGTCCCGATCGCGCGGTGTCCCAGCGATGTGCTGCCGAATTCAGCCTATTTTGTCATGGGCTCGACTTACGCCAACAACTGCGACGGCGGCGCTTTAAACACCCTCAGCATGGTTGATTCAACCGGGAACGGCGCTTCCTGCAAAGAAACGGCCATTGCCAGCCCGGTTCGCATGGTGATCCTGGGTGAAGAGGGAGCCTACTTTTCCCCGTGGAACGGCACGGCTCCGCCAGACCAGTATTTCGTGCACACCAAACCCGGCGATTATCGCTGGAACATTGCTTTCGCCGACGGCCATTCACAGTTCACCAAGATCACTTTCCAACTCGGCGTGCAGTTGATGTCCGCCGGCGAATATACCTTTGACCGATCCAAGTAATTCTGTTGCGCCAAAAATCAGTTCCCGACCCAATCAAACATCCAACCCCAACCAAAACAACGCACTATGAAACGCCCTTCAATTCTGCTTCGCTGGCTCGCCTGCGCGATAGCGGTCGCCGCGCCGATGGTTTCCCCTGCCGCCACTTACACCAAGGTGGATAATACCAACTCGCTGGATCTGGCCGCCAGTTGGGGCGGTACGGCCCCGGGTAGCAGTGACATTGCGCGCTGGTCCGGCGCCTATTCCGGCGGCCCCGCTACGGGCACCGTTACCAATTCGCTTTATGCCATCTTTGCGGCCAGTTCCACCCCAACCTGGGGCGGAATCAATATTGGTGCCGTGACGGGTTCAAGCCTGACGCAAAGCCCCATTTTTAATACCACCACCAGTGTTTCCAATATCACCGCAGCGGCTGAGGCCGTGGTCAACGGTTTCAATGTGGTGACTATTACTTGCAACGCGAGCCATCGTTTTGAGAATGGCCAGTCGATCACGATCACCGGGGTGACGCCGGCGGGTTACAATGGCTCCTACATCATCGCCGGAGTGCCGTCGGCAACCCAGTTCACTTACACCAATGCCACCGGCAGCCTGGCGGCGGCAACGCCGGCCGGACTGGTCACGGCCACAGCGGCGGGCAATATGTATATCGGCGGCGCGGGCGCGGGCAATGGCACCTTGACCGTTGGCACCTCTGGCATCACGGTGGGCACGGGCGCTCCGGGGGTTATAATTAACGATGCGTCCACAGCCTTCAGTGGTGGACAAACTTGGAATTTGGCAGCGGGCACGCTGGTTCGTTTTGCTGTCGGAGGCAGTGCGGCATCCGGCAAGGCGGTCACATCCGGGGCCGATGGACTCATTGAAATCACCGGCAGCGGCATTGTTAGTTTGAATGAAGGCGGCGCCTCGGGTTTCTCTGATGCGGCTGGCTTTACGGGTTTCACCGGCAACTGGCAGGTGGATAGCGGCACGACCCTGCGCGGCATTCGTAACGGGGCCACTGCTTTTGGCACCGGCTCCATTATCCTTAACGGTGGCACACTGGCTGTCGGCGGCATGAGTGGCGATGTAGGCAACTGGACTTGGAACACCCCGATCAATTTGAACTCCGGCACGACCAGTTATCTTTCGGAGCAAAACGTCGCCGGCACGGGACGTTCCCTGCTGCTGAGCGGCAGCATCGGCGGTTCCGGTAACATTGTCTTCACTGAGCCGCTGGTCGGAGCGACGACGTTCACCAGCCAGGATTTGGGATTCGTCCTTTCCGGATCTGACACGATGTCCGGCACCGTGACCATTGGCGGACCGGTGGAGAATGGTGTGGCGGGACGTCAGACTTATGTGCGCGTGGGCGGCAACGCCACCGGAACTGCCACCACCCTGGGCGCGGGTGCCAACGGCAGCTTGGGCAGCGCCACGAGTGTCGTTGATAATGGCGTCTTAACATTCACTATGACCGGCGGCTATTCCTTGCCGTGCGCGCTTTCCGGCACGGGCACACTGCGCATTGGGAGTCTTAACTCGGCCACCGGCACGGGTGGCTATGTGGGCGATGCTTACCAGAATATCACGCTGACGGGAGCCAATACTTACAGCGGTCCGACCATCATCAACGCGGGTACGCTGACGCTTTCGGCCGGCAGTTCCATTGCCAACAGTTCCAGCATCACCATCGTCACCAATAGCGTGAATGCCGGTGCCGCGATCAATGCCTTTGACGTTTCCGGGCTCACTAGCGGCTTCACCACCGCAGCCGGGCAGACCCTGAGTCTCAATGGCGGCCAGCTTAATGGGAATTTTAATTTCGCCACCGGCAGTACCAATGTGCTCGCTCCGGCCGGCAGCAACTCGGTTGGCACGCTTACCATCACCGGCAATCTCAACCTGTCGGGTGGCTCCAACACGCTGGTTTTGGATATTAACAATTCCGCTAACGATTCCATTTCCATTGGCGGCAATCTGACCGCCAGCGGGGTCACCACGCTGCAGTTTGTTCCGCCGGGCACCGGCCTGAACGCGGGCACCTATCCGCTGATCACCGCCGCCGGCACCGTGACTGCCACACCCGCCAATTTTCGCATCGCCGGACTCGCGGCCGGGGCGCGGCCGCAGACCTTCAGCGTCGCAATCAGCGGCAACACGATTAATTTGGTGGTGGTGGGCAGCCCCGGCAACCTGACCTGGTTGGGCGACAATGTGACCAACGTGTGGAGCACTTCCACCACTTTCTCCAACTGGTACAACCAAGTTACCGCGGTGAAGGATATTTATGTGCAAAACGACGTGGTGACGTTCGATGACAGCGGATCGGCTGCACCGCCCATCACACTGACCGGCGTGCTGAGCCCCGGTGCCATCACCGTCGGTGCCTCGTCCAAAAATTACACCTTTGGCGGCACTGGTCAGATCGCCGGGCCGACGGGTTTGACGGTAAGCGGATCAGGTCTGCTGACGTTGAACAACTCGAACAGCTTCACGGGTCAGGTATTAATTAACGGCGGAGGCATTGTGGCCATCACCAATGAAGCGGCGTTGGGCGAACCGACCAATATGACGGTGCAAAGCCTGGTGCTGGATAACGCCAGCGCACTGCTGATTACCAATTCCATGAAGCTGGGAGCCAACACCAATCGCGGCATCATCATCGGCACCGGCGGCGGCACGTTCATGGTGACCAACGGCGCGACGCTGACGGTTTCCAACATCATCGGGGATCTCTCCGGCTCCAGCGTTTTGACCGAAACTGGCAACGGCACACTGCTCCTGAATGGCAATAATAATTACGGCGGCGGCACGGTCGTCAATGGCGGTACGGTCGTGTGCGGGACGAGCCATGGTTTCGGTTTGAGTGGCAGCTGGTGTCCCGGGGTCACGATTCAAGCCGGCGTTGCGGATATTAACGGTCAAGGAAACTACAGCAACACCAACCTCGGCCTGAACCCGAACATGCTTTTTAACAGCACGTTCCTGACCTTCAACGGCAATGCCGGCGCGACGATGGTCCTGACCGATTCTGTGCCCGGCCATGCTGGTTTTTGCCTGTATGGCACGTCGGCGATCAATCAAGTGGTCAATTATAACGGTGGCAACAATCCGGGCAAAGCCACCATCGCCGCCGGTTGGTATGCCGTCGGTACCGGCGCTTATCCGCGGACGTATCAAGTAAGGGTAGACCCCAGTTCGGCCACGCCCGTGGGGGTTGAGTTTACGGCGCCCCTGAGCTATCTCGGATACGAAGGCAAATTTGCGACCGTTCAAAAAACCGGTACCGGTACGATGGAAATTTCCGCGCCAAACTACTTCCCCGGATTGCAGGTTTCCGCCGGCACCCTGCTGGTGAATAATGCCAATGCCCTCGGGGCTGATCGTTCGCCCAGTTACGGCGGGCAGGGTGGGGGCATGACGAATCTGGTCACCGTGGACGGCGGCACTATTGATTTGAACGGGTTCAGTCCGGCCATCGAGGGCCTGACCGACAATGGCGCGGGCACCGGCACCATATTAAACAATGGCGCGGTTGCCAGCACTTTGATGGTCGGCTACTCGCCCAGTAATTCCGTGGCGGTCACCACTTACGGCAGTCTCATTGCCGACGGCACCCATCCGGTTTCTCTCGTGATGAATGGTCTGGGAATGCAAACGCTCACCGGCATCAACACATACTCCGGCACGACGACCATTAGCAACGGGACATTGCTCGTCAATGCTCCGGGCCAGATCGGACTTGGTGGCACGACCAATCTAGTGACGGTTGCCGGCGGCGCTCTCGGAGGCTCGGGCACCGTCAACGCTCCGGTAACGGTGCGAGCCGGCGGCACGCTGGCACCCGGCGCCGGTGCGACCACGACGGCCACATTGACGATCAATGGCAATCTCACGCTCGCGGGAACGAACGTGATGAATGTGAACAAGGACACCGCCACCAACGATTCGGTGGCGCTCACCACCGGTACGATCAACTACGGTGGCACCCTGGTCATCTCGACGAATCTGATGGCGAGCACCACGCTGGGTCTCGGCGATAGTTTTCAGTTGTTCAGTGTTCCCGCCCATAGCGGCAACTTCACCAGTGTCGTCGGTACGCCCGGCACCGGCCTCGGCTGGAGCTTTAATCCCGCCAATGGCAAGGTGACGGTGGTCAACGGCCTCGCCTCCAATCCGACCAACATCACCTTTAATGTGACCGGCAGCACCATGACGCTGTCTTGGCCGACGGATCATCTCGGCTGGTTGTTGCAGTCGCAGACCAATTCGCTGACCACCGGCCTGGGCACCAACTGGGTGGATGTCTCCGGCAGTTCGGCGGTCACCTCGGTGAATCTGCCGATTGTCCCGGCCAACCCGACTGTGTTCTACCGCCTGCGTCATCCGTGATGCGGCAGTTGGTACGTAGCGAATACACCACGCGGCGGTCGCAACCCGGCCGCCGCGTTTTAACTTTGTGAGTATCTTTTTAAGAATTTTTGCCAGCGGGCTTGCCGGGCTTTGTTTGCAGGTCAGTTTTGGCGTTTTCCCCGCCTCCGCAAAGACGCTGCGGATCTTCGTCCTCACCGGCCAATCCAACAGTCTCGGCACCCCGGCCACGACCGAGACGAACATGATTCTGCCGCAGGTCTATGCGCATGTTGCCGACACGAATGTTCCCTTTTTCTGGGACAACACCGCCGATGACACCGCGGCCGGCGATGCGGCGCTCGGTGACTCCGGCGGCCGGTGGACGAACATTTGTCTCCAAACGGGCGGTTATTACACTTACAGCACCAATCATTGGGGGCCGGAAGTGGGCTGCGCGCGGATGTTGTGGGACATGGGCTACCGTGATTTTGGCATCGTAAAAGCCAGTCGCGGCGGCGGTGGAAATTCTTTCTGGTGCAAAACCAATTCCGATCCGTACATGTATTTCAAGGTCGTGAACACGGTCAGCAATGCCGTGCTGGCCTTGCCGGCGGGATACTCCAACTTTCAAGTCGTCTGCCTGCTTTATCTGCAAGGCGAGAGCGACAGCAGCACGGAAGCCGCCATCGCGGATGTGCGATTCAACATGCTGCTGACCAATTTGCAGGCCGATCTGCCCAATGCCGGCACGATGAAAGCGGTATTCGGGGAAATCTCCAGTGATACCTCCGGAACCCGTCTCACCGTATCGCAAAAGCAGGCCGCTCTCGCTGCCGCCCGTCCGGATATCGGCTATGCGCAGTCCGCCGGGCTGACGCTGCAAACGGTGGACGGCCTGAACCTGCACTACAACGCGGACAGCCTCATCATCATGGGGGAACGCATGGCGCAGGAGGCGCTGCTCACCGGGGCGTTGCCGGAAGCCGTGTTGCCGGCGCAAACCAATCTCTACGCCTGGTATCGTGGTGATCACGGCGTGGTGCCTTCAGCCAGTGCCACCGTCACGCGCTGGGATGATCTGACCACGGGGGCCACCAATCATGACCTCACGCAAATTGTCGGCGCGCCACAGTTGGTCGGTGGCTCATTCCTCGGCGTGACCCAGAGAAATTTCGTGCGTTTCGATGGCGCGAGCCAGTCCGTGTGGAGCACCGCGGGTAATTTTGGTTCTATCACGACCGCACGATCATTGTTTATTGCCCTGCGTGTCAATGGCACCGGCGACGGTTTTCTTTTTGACGGTTCAACCTCCACCGGCATGACCCGCGCGCAGGTGCGCACAAATTTCTGGCAGGCCGGCCTCCAGCCCACGCCCATCGCCAATGCGGCCAATGGCGACACCGCCACTGCCCCGCGCACGCCGGGCATCTGGCAGGTTCACGAATTTGATTACGTTCCGACCAATGGCGCCACGCTGGTCCGGCATTGGATCAACGGCACGAACACCGCCGTTTTCACCAATGCCAACGTTAACGGGCTCGGCGGCTTCATTCTCGCGGCCAATGCCCAGGCGCAGAAATTCCTGGGAGTGGATATCTCCGAAGTGCTGGTCTATACCAATGACCTTTCCGCCAGCAACCGTGCAGCAGTGTTGGGTTATCTGCAATCCAACTGGACCCCGACGGTCAATCCGCCGGACTCGGCGAGCGTCTATGCTTGGTTCACCGGCGATGCCAGCCTGGGTGTGGGCGCCGACTTCTACAGCGCGACGGTTTGGACGAATCTGGGCAGTGCGGAGACGACGAGCACTTCGCTGCAGGCTTCGCGCAATCTCGTGAATCTTACCGGCTCGCCACAAAAAATTTATCTGCGCTCACCCAGCGGGGTGGCGCTGGGCGCGGTCACCTTTGGCGGTAGCGATGGCATTTGGGCGGCAAAAAGCGCGTTCGGAATTCTCACCAACAACTATTCCATCATTGCCTGTGTGCGGATCAGCAACGCTATACCGCAGGGGTTTTTGTTCGATAGTACGTCCTACACGCCCGGTCTGACGCGGGCATTCGTCTGGTCCAACAATTGGCAGGTCAGCGTGGCCAACAACACCGGCGCAATTACCGCGCCCGCCAGTACGAATGTCTGGCAAATTCATAGTTTTATCATCGGCACCAATAATGGTGGGCCGGCCATCCAGCATTTTATCAACGGCGTGCCGGTAAGCAGCATTGGCATTAGCGCACCGGATTATTTAAGTGGCCTGATTATCGGCGCGAACAGTTCGCAGGCTGGCGGCATCCAGGCGGCGGTGGCGGAATTTCTGGTTTTCAATTCCACGCTCAGCAATGCCGTGCGCACGAACGTGGAAAATTATCTGACTGCCAAATGGTCCGGTGTGGTGGCTGATCCGAATCCGCCTACCCCGCCCGCGCCTTATGTCTACACGCCGGTCTTCGTCAGCGGCACCGGTTATCCCGAATACCGGATTCCGGCGATGGTCACGACCACCAACGGCACGGTCATAGCCGTCGCCGATGGCCGGCAAGGCAACGGCGATATTCCCAATCCGCTCGACTGCGTCTGCCGCCGGAGTTTTGACAACGGCAACACCTGGGGCGCTCTTCAAATCATCGCCGACTATGGCAGCAACCAAACCACCAACGATGTGGATACTTACCCCGCCTACGGCATCACCAATCCCATCCCGCGCAAATGCGCCGGAGATTCGGCGCTGCTGCTGGATCGCACGAATGGCCGCGTGTGGGTGCTTTACGATAACGGCGCGCCCAGTGCCAACGTATACAATAGCGCCACCCGCGCCATCAAACTTGAATTGCGTTACAGTGATGACAATGGCGCGACTTGGTCGGCACGCCAGGATATTGAGGCGTTAAACCCAGGATTGCGTCCGGCCATCACCTCGGCACCGGAATTTTTGACCGGCCCCGGCAACGGCATCCAGCTCGCGAGTGGCGCGAACGGCGGGCGGCTGATTTTCCCGATTTACATCTATGGGAGCCCATATTACTCGGCCATGATTTATAGCGACGACCACGGCGCGACTTGGAAACTCGGGGGCAATTGCGCCACCGGCGGCGGTGAAATTCAAATCGCCGAAGCGCCCAATGGTGGTCTGCTGGCCTCAATGCGTGACAACGCTTTTTCGTGGAGCGGCGTCCGCACCTTCAGCCGCAGCACCAACGGCGGCCTCACCTGGGGCACACCATTCTATTCGTTCACCAATCTGTCGACGATTCCCGACCCCGCCTGTCAGGGCAGCATTTTGCGTTTGTCCACGACGAACGACAGCAACGCCAGCCGCCTCGTGCTGGCAAACTGTGCCAGCTCCTCCTCCCGCGTCACCATGACGTTGCGCCTGAGCTACGATGAAGGCCAGACTTGGCCGGTGAGCAACCTGGTTTATGCCGGCGTCTCCGGTTATTCGGCGCTGACGAAACTGGCCACCGGCGAAATCGGCCTGCTCAATGAAGTGAACAACTACTCCCGCATTGATTTCGTCCGCCGTTCGGTGGCCTCGGTAAGCGGCGGCACCGATGCGCTGCCGGCCTACACGGTCTGGGCCGGCACCATTTTTTCGCCGGCACAATTGATGAACCCCGCCATCGCCGGCGCCAACGCCGACCCCGATGGCGACGGCTTTAGCAACTATCAGGAGTACATCGCCGGCACCAATCCCCTCGACGCCAACAGCTGCCTCCGGCTTAACTTCGTTCCGCCGCCGGTCAGCGCCAAGGTGTTTTTACTCATGCTCACCGCTGTGTCCAACCAGAGCTACACCATCCAATGCTGTTCCAATCTGGCTTCCCCCGTCTGGCAAAAATTTCAAGACCTTTCCGCGGTCCCCAGCAATTCCGTCCGGCAACTGCCCGTGGGGCTGACCAACACGGCACTGTTTTTCCGGGTGGCCGCGCCGGCGTTGCCATGATTTTATCATCAAGTTTACGGACCGGCTGCGATCTTTTCTGATTTATCCATCGGCGCGGAACCCGTTTTATGTTGAACGGCGTCGGGCAGGCTTGATAATGGTTCAGACATGTCTTTTCCGCTGCCACAAAACGGGCCTAAGCTGCCACAAAGGGTTTCCCTGGTAACCCAGACAGTGGGGATTTTAAAGGACAACATCAGCACGGGGTTTTGGTCCAGCGAATTGCCTGGCGAGCATGAGTTGGGCGTGCATTTGCACGTTAGCCGCGTCACCCTGCGCAAGGCATTGAAGGAACTCCAACGCGAAGGCTGGTTGCGCTCCAGCCAGGGCAAACGACGCGAAATCATTTTGCGCTCCCGCAGCGTTCCGTCAGCCAGTAACCGGGTGATTCTGCTCACCGAGTCGCCCTTGCACCTGTTGCATCCGTTCACCATCTATTGGATGGATTGTCTCCGGGGAATTTTGAGCGATGCCGGCTATCACCTGGAAATTCATACCGGCCAAGCCGTCTTCGGCCCCAACGCAGATCGCTGGCTGACCAAAATGCAACAGCAGTTTCATCCGGCCGGCTGGGTCTTGTACCGTTCCAACGAGCGCATGCAACGCTGGTTTTCCGCGCAGTCCCTGCCGTGTGTCATTGCCGGTTCGCGGCACGCTGATATCCGGCTGCCGTCGGTGGATGTGGACTACCGGGCGGCCTGCCGCCATGCGGCCGGCCAGTTTCTCGCCCGCCGCCACCGGCACATCGTTTTTTTGAATCCCGAATCCGGGACCGCCGGCGATCTCGAGAGCGAACAGGGTTTTTTGGAGGCGGCAAAATCCGCCCGCAACGGCGAAGTGCAGGCCACCGTGGTCCGGCATGACGGCACCGTCCGGAGCATCTGCAACAAACTGGATCTCCTGCTGGAACGCCCGCACCGTCCCACCGCCTTTCTGGTTTCCCGCCCGGCGCACGTGCTCACCACCCTGACGCATCTGCTCTGCCGGAAACTGACCTTGCCACGTGAGGTCGCACTGATTTCCCGGGACGACGATTCCTTTCTCGAAAGCATCGTGCCAAACGTCGCGCGTTATTCATCCAGCCCGACCGTTTTCGCCGGCAAGATTTCCCGCCTGGTGCTCGAAATTGTCCGGGGCGCGGCCCTGTCCCGCGCCGATATCCGCATCATGCCGAAATTTGTACCGGGCCAGACTCTGGACTGAACATTTTTACACGGTATGGTTTAAACTTCCGCCTGTGGGCTTCGTGATTATTGCGGAGCGGCGGGCGGGTTTTCAAATTCATTGGTAAATTCGGCGAATTTGCCGCTCGCCTGGCGCGGGATCTCCGAGCGGTACACGAGGCGCACCCGGTGCTCTCCGCCCAAACCCTGGGTCGCCGCCGTGACAATGTGCGCCTCCTCCGCCGGGGTCAGCGGCCGGCGGACCACGAGCCGGAGCTCCACTTCATCCCGGGCGGTCTGGGCAACCTGATGCTGGACGATCGCGTCCACCTGCATGATCGTGTTGTGCGCGTAGTACGGGAAACGCCGCCGGCCGTCGGGCAGGGTCAGCATATCGCGCGCACGCCCGGGGATGGCGGCGAGCACCGGCAGGGTGCGTCCGCAGGCACAGGGCGTTCCCAACACCGCCCGGTCGCCGATTTCATAGCGAATGAGCGGCATGGCAAAGTTGTGCAATGAAGTAAGGATCACCCGCCCTTCCTCACCCGGCTCGCAAGGGCTGCCGTCTTCGCGCAGAATTTCCAGCCGCACCCCCTCGGCATGGACATGCAAGGCATTCTGTTCCCGGCAGGGCATGGCGATGATGCCGGTTTCGGCCGAGCTGTATACTTCCGTGACGCTGAGCGGGTCGGTGCCGGTGCTTCCCCAGACGCTCATGGTGAGATCCCGCAGTTCGGGGTCCAGGGCCTCGCCGGTGGTTCGTACTTCCCGGAGTCCCGCCGGCCGGCGGCCGGATGCCTGTGATTCGCGGAGCAACTCCCGCAGCAGCGAGGGAAAGGTGATCAGATAGGCCGGCCGTTCCTGAATGATGATGGACAGCAATTCAGCCGCCGGGGCGCGGTAGTCGAGAAACAGACCCGGCCCGGTCGGGTAGATGGCGGCTACCGGGCCGCCCCAGTTGGCCATGCGGCGTAGCGGTCCCTGTTTGACAGTGTCCGTCCGCTGATCGTCCCGCAGAACCACCATCCAGCGGGCGCTGAGGTCGCGCGCCAGCCATTCATGATCACGGACGGTGAAGCATTGCCAGTAGAATTGAAACAGGGCGCTCTTCCGGATGGTCACCGGGCGGCCGCTGGAGCCGGAGGTGGTGGCGGTGGCAATGGAACCGTGCCCGGCGGGCAATTCCCGGGCGTGCAGTTGGGCGCCGGCCTCTTGCACGCGTACGCGCGTCAACACCGGCAGGCGTTGCCAGAGTTCGGCCGTGACCGGTTCGCCCGGCCGGTAGCCGGCGGCGCGCAAGACCGGTCCGTAATAAGGCACGGTGCGGTGCGCCTGCGCGAGCAGCTCCCCGAGTTGTCGGAATTGCAGAGCCTCCAATTCCGCCGCCGGCAGGCGCTCCGTGAACCGGAGCTGGTGCAACACCGCCAGCATGGCGGCGGCGGGGGCACTGGCCAGGGCCGGAAAAACGGCGCCCGGCATCCCGGAGTGTGGCAGGTTAAACATGGCTCATACGCGGCCCTGGTGACGCACGAAAGCTGCTGTTTTTGCTGTTGGTGCCGGCCGACGGGCGGCATTGTCGCGCTCCGGATTCTGCCGGTCAAGCCCGCCCTTGGTGGCGTTATCTCATTTTAGTCAATACGGCAATATACCTTGACATAACCCCGCTGTTTTTGTTTTAATTTTTTCTTGATAGTATTCATTTTGAAATGATGAGTGCTGGAAACGTGGAAAACAGAAGGCAGCGTTGCTATGGCTGATTATAAACTGCTTCAACACAGGAGTATATCGAACGGCCACAATGCTTAAATAAAACAAAAAAACCATGAAAAAAATCAAATTGTCTCCCGTTCTGGCCGCCAGTATGGCGGTGGCGGTTCAAATCAATCATGACGTGGCGCATGCCACTCCGCCTCCCGGCACGACCGTTACGTATACCAACGACATCGCGTATAATAGCACGAACATTTTCATTCCCATCTCGCCGGCCATTGCGAATGCTGATGAATTGATTTCAATCAGCGCGGGCAATGTCAGTGGTGGTGAAGGCGGAATTTTTACTTTAACGGTGGATTATTCCAACTCGACCACGGATCAGATTTACTCCACCACGGGCAACCTGTCCTTTAACCTCAGTACCATTGCCAACAAGACGTTTACCGAAGGCACCATTGATGGTTTGACGTTTACGATCGTTAACACTGCCATCCCTAATTACGATAAAACGACCATCCCTATCGGCACAGTCTTCACCTTCCAGGTAGTGCCCGAGCCGGCCACCTTGGCGATGGCTGGCATCGGTGGCGTCGGAATGTTGCTGGCGGCCCGCCGCCGCAACGGCAAACAGAGCTAATACTTCTGGTTTTTTATTACGAGCGTCCTGGAACCATGGTTTCAGGACGCTTTTTTTTTTAAAACAGATTGGTGGTCTTGTGGTTGGGCTGTTGCCGGCCAAGCTTCAGGTGAACGCCTTTGCTGCAACCTCCGGCAGCCTTGCCGGCGGGTCGGGCTTCCGGCACACCCCCCCCCCGCGAAAAGCATCTCGGATGTTTTGGTAAAAAGGGGTGGATTATTTCCAGCGGCGGAGCTTCAGCCCCGCGCCCGCGCCGGATATAGCCATTGCCAAGTGCCACTATATTCTGGCCAACCGGCGGACTTACGTTGATGAATGGTTGTATGCAATTACCTGGCAAATGGCAGCCCGGTCTGCGGCCAGTGGCCAACCCGGGCATCTTCGTTTTGCGTAATGCCGGCATTGGCGGTGGAAAGATCTTTGACCGCCACATTAAAACCATCCACTACGACCAGTGGTAACTGGTGAGCCAAGTCTGCCAGACTGGCCTCGATGGAGATGGTCTTGGTCTCGCCGGGAATCAGCGAAATGTAATTGTCTGAGTAATAAACCGGC
This sequence comes from uncultured Verrucomicrobia subdivision 3 bacterium, assembly GCA_903820285.1. Classification (GTDB taxonomy): domain Bacteria; phylum Verrucomicrobiota; class Verrucomicrobiia; order Limisphaerales; family UBA11358; genus UBA11358. The sequence goes on from CAIJGS010000182.1 coordinate 35,936, forward strand.
AGCACCCGCTCACCGGAATCTTTCCGGCGCAGCTGCAGATGTGTCATCAGCGCGACGTGCGAACCGGGGTTGCGCACCGTGACGTTCAATGTGCATTTGCCCCCGACATCATGCCGGGTGATGCTGGCATCGAGCGGGACGATGGGCAGGTCATCCATGCCTTGAAAATCATCAGGCTGCACGCTCCGCCAATAAAAATTGTCGGACAACAATTTGCCGTGGCGATCGAACAGTTCCAATTTTACAAAGTGAACGGCTGAAAGGCTGGCCGGCCAGTCAACCGTGCCCAGCCCGGTTTCCGCCGTCGGGGCGGCGTTGACTTCGAATTGGTGTTTATATGCGAGGGAACCATCCAGATCATACACCGTCAGCACGGCTGAAGCTTTTTGCACAGCCGCCGGCAGATGATTGATGATTTCCACCTCCCAATTTTTCTCGTTCAACTGGATATGCACCGGTTCGCAAGCCTTGCGCACGGCGAACAGCGACGCGTTTGGCTCCAGATCATGGTGGTACAACTGCCAGACAAAGCTCGGTTGCGCCGGGTTGCTCATCCAGGTGATGACGCCGGTGGCCGGCTTGAACATGACGGCCTCCCGGCCTTCATACATCGCCCGATACGACTCGTAGTTCGCCAGCTGTGCTTTGCGGACGAAATCGGCGAGGTTTTTTAATTCACCAAAGCGGGCGGCGATGATTTTGGGATATTGATCGCCTTTCTGCGCGCCTTTCGCCAGGTCATGTTCAGCCCAATCGTCATTGATGGTGTTCCAATCCTTTTCCGGCATCATGCCGTGGATGGATTCCAGGGTCGGGATGGAAACGCTGCCGATTTCCGTTTTGAAAATGTCGTTGGTGGCGAAGCTGTAATACTCGCGGGGAGTGCGCCAGCAATACGGCCCATGGGAATAAACACCGTGCCCGGCGGTGGAACTGGGCTGGTACAGCCGCTTCGGCTCCAATTCGGCCATCAGTTTTTGCAGGGCGGCGTCAATCGTCTTTGGCGGATAGCCTTCATTGCGCGCGCACCAGACGGCGATGGACGGATGATTCCGATAGCGCAGAATTTTTTCGCGTACATTGGCCAGATAGGTGTCGATGTCTTGCGGGTTGGGGCCATCGCTGGGATTCGGCTGGAAAAATTCATCCCACAACAAGAGTCCGTATTGGTCACACAATTCATAGAAATCCTCGCCCGTGCTTTGCCCGACCCAGTTTCTGATGAGATTATAATTGGCCAGCTGGTGCATGCGGATTTGGGCCTCCAAGCGCTCACGCGGAATGCGCTTCATTGCTTCATCCATGCCCCAATCACCGCCCTTGCAAAAGATGCGGACGCCGTTTACGGACAACGTGAGATTTTTTGAATCGGGAACCGAGTAAGTGATTTTGCGGATGCCAAACGCGGTGCTTTGTTCATCGGAAACGGCTCCGGCGACTTCAAACCGCATTTTCAGCGAATATAAATTCTGTTCGCCATAACCGTTTGGCCACCACAGGCGCGGATGTTTGATGTGCAATTGCGGCATGTTTTTTGCATCGAACGATAGGATTTGCGAAGAGCGGGCGGGGAGCTGCACCGGCGCATTGAACGCTACGTCACCAATCGTTCCCCGGAGAATCCCGTTTTGCGGTTCGTCGCTGACATTTTCAACCGTGGCTTGGACGGTCAAATCGGCGGTATCCAGTTTGGGCAACGGCAGATCGCTGGTGACCAGCGGGTCTTTGATGATGACCGGCCCGGTGGCGGACAAAAACACCTTCTGCCAGATGCCGCTGTCGCGATCGCGGATGGCCGGTATCCAGTCCCAGCCGATGGCGCACAAAAAGGTGGGGCCGTCCGACGCAGTGATTCCGCCGTTTCTGCCCATGCCGTTTGCCAGCGTGTGTTCATGGGGATTTCCAGGATGTGGCTGCGGCCTGACCAACACGGCGAGAGTGGCGGTCTTTCCGGGGCTTGCGTTGGCGGAGATGTCAAAAACTCCCCGCTCAAATGCCCCGCGCATGGTCCCGACCATCTGGCTGTTGACCCAGATATCGGCCGAATAGTTGATCCCGTCGAAATTGAGCCAGATTTTCTTCCCGACGTAATTGTCCGGTACGATGAAGGTGGTGCGATACCACCATGATTCCCGGCTGAGGCTCTCGGGAATCTTATCCGGGCGGTTATTCTCACCATACAACGGTTCGGGATAAATCCGGTCATTGACCAGGCTGGTCAGCACGGTTCCCGGCACCGTGGCGGGCAGCCAGCCATCGGCCGTAAAATCCGCCTGTGATATGGCGTCCGCCGGCTGGGTGATTTTCGAAGCAGCCTGCAACTGCCAGTTCGAAGAGATGCACGTTGGATTAGCCCCGGTGATCAGACCGGCGGTTACACTAGAAAGTTGAATCGCCAAAACGGCGAAAATAGATAAGTGCCATTTCATGCCACGGTTCATGTGTCAGTTATTGTAACATTCCCTGAGAATTGTCATGTCATACATTTATCCGACGGTCTTGCCCCTGCGTTATCTTGAACCCAAGCCCCGATAATCACGCATAACGGCCCGTTTAATCATTTTGACCAGCGCACGTCTTTTCGGTCAGCAAGATTATATTTTACGGCGGAGGAACCAGCCCCGAAAATTTTTGATTTGGAAAAATTTTCAACGCGCATCACCCCGACACTGGAGTCGTGAAAACCGCCATAATAAAACAGGGTGTCCGTTTCCGGCGTGTAATAAAATGCCGTGCCAAAGTTTGGTCCCTGATACCATACATTCTCGCGGGAAACCGGCGCGTCGGGGAGAATCCCGGTTTTTAATATTTTCCAAGGTTGTTTTCCATCCACGATCACCGAGACATTGCTGGGCTCGGGCGCTCCGGTGTACCCCGCAAAGGTGCACGAACAGGATGCCAGCAGGATGTTGCCGTCGGGCAGGACCAGGGCCGAGCCGATGGCACTGCCTTTTTCCCCCCAAAAGTCGGACCTGGGTGGCAGCAGCGGTTCGGGGTTTGCCAGCACCCAATTCGTCAGCGTGTTGGAAAGGAGTACCACCGTATGCGGTTGCGGGCGGTTGACCCAGTTTTCCGCGCAGCCGATGAAACGGTAGTCGGCCCCTTGAAAACGGACCGGTTTCATCATCGGGTAGCGCGCGGTATCAATGATCTCCTGAATCCGGCTGTTGCCAAAAATGTCGCCCAGGTTTTTTCCGGTATCCTTCCAGTCAGTATAATCCGCCGAACCATCGCTGGCATACCAGGCCATTTTATTTCCGCCGGGAGTGACGTAGGTCAATCCGTCGCCAAACGGATCCACCAGAACATTCATGTCGCCGGTACATTTCACAACTTTATCGCTGAGGCGAGTCCAGTTGATGCCATCGGGTGATGCGGCGATGCCATGATAAGTATCCTGGCCGAACCGGCGCCACATCATGTAATACCTGCCGTCCTTGCCTTTCCAGACCGCCGGATTGCAGGCATCCGGCGCAAGCACGGGCGTTTTTCTCCATTGCCATTTGAAATTCCAGCCATCAATGGTCGGATCAAATGAACAATGTTCAAACCGCGCCGGGCCGCCGGAACATGCCATGAACGGATGCCGCGCCGCCGGCAAATCTACGACCGTCCGGAAATTGGCCAGCACATTGCTATGCTGATCCATGAGGAAAACAATCAGGCCATCGGAATACGGCGACCAGTCCAGTTGCAGATGAAATTTTACATGCGGCAGGACGCGCCAGATTGCGTTGGTGGAATGTCCGTAGCTTTTGAGCAGGGCCGGAGTTCCGTCGCCGAAATTGCGCCATACCTCGATGGAATTTTTTTCTGAATTTAACACCGCCGCAATCCACCGCTTGCCGTCCTTGGATGAAAAGCCAATGCCGGGCCGCGATGCGGGCAGATCAAGGGTCATATCTGCGGCAATCGATCCCTCGGCGAGGCTGCGCCATTCGCCGCCGGTGTCCGTTTTGTTTATGTACGCGTCCGGTGCCAGTGCAAAGTTGAAGTTGGTGTCCTGGCTCCCGGCAAAGTACGGTTGGTTAAAACCATCTTTGGCAGCGACCATTCCCGCTGCCGTCCAATTCTTCAAATGCCCGTCCTGAAAATCATCGGTGAAGCCATGCTCCGGCATTCCCCAGGAGTTCGTTGATTGCACTTCATCGTCGGCGACATCAATTCTTTCCGCCAGATTGGGCACGGCTTTGTCCGTCTGCGCGACCAGCGATTTTATAAATTTGAAGGACTGCAGATTGACCAACGCATTTGGGGATTTACCGTGAAAGACGAGGTAAATGTCCCGGATACCCGCCTGGGAATTGTCCACCTGGCATGAGACATATTTCCAAGACTTCCAGCCGCCGGTGCTCGCAAACGAGCATGACCCCAGCAAAACCCCGGTGGGCGTATCAAGCCTGATTTCGATGGTCCCCTCGTAGGGTCCAGCCACCCGGGCGGAAAACCCAGCCACCCCGCTGTCAAAATCAAATCCCCGGAACACCACATAATCCCCATCGCGAAAGGACGTGAGGTGTTTGCCGCCGTCACCGGCCGGTTCCTCACCGGCACCACCATGGATGCTGTCGTAACTGTCGGCACGGATCGGGCTTAACGGATTATTGGCGGCGAGGAGGCCGGTTCCAAAATGGCAAAAACTGGAAACGGAAATGAGGGCGGCCACAATAAGCCGTCTGGTTTGATGCGAAAAATCCATTGCGTGTCCCTCACTTTTACGCATCCACCGCGGGAAAAACAGTCACATAAACCTATGAATGAGGAAGGCTGCCCCCCGGCCCTCAGTAAATGGTTGCAAAATTTATGGACCCGAGGCTGCCCCCGCCTGGTTTGGTGCCAAATCAGGTCAGGCCACCGATCAGGCCAGCTGGTAATACTGTTCCCAATCTTTGCGCGGCGTCACGCCGGACAGAAACCCATTGGCGATCTTGTGGTTCGTGATCGTTCCGGTCGCGGGGTCAAAGGCGAGCTTGGCATTCACGCGCTGGGCGATAACGCCGAGCGCCATGGTCTGGCACAACGGCCCGGCCACCGCAAACGGGGACCGGCATTTTTCCCGATCCATGCAGGCGAGCAGAAAATTCTTGTGATGGTTCGACGGGCTTTTGGGCACCGGCGGCAGTTTGGATTTCATTTCCGCCGCCTTCGATTCCGGGATGATTTTGAGCGTGGCACCGTGAGTGCCTCCCTTGAACGTCAGGTCTTCCCCGTAAATGACCTTTCCCGGTGGCAGGGTTTTGGTTTCCAGCGTGCCTTTTGACGGCGGCGGAATGTTCGGATCGACCACGGCTGCGCCGAAATCCGCAGGCAGCGGCGGCAGGTTTTTCTGGCCGTCATACCAGGTCAGTTCACACGGCGGCATGGTGCCGCGCGCGGGAAAACGGAAGGCGAGCGTCGAGGCTTGCGGGAAGATGAACGGGCTGTAGCCGTCCAATTTCAAGGCCTCGACCTCTGTCGGCAGGCCGAGCTGCAAAAATTCATGGGCGGTGTCAAAAATATGCGCGCCCCAGTCGCCGAGCGCTCCGTCCCCGAAATCGTACCACGAACGCCAGTCGCCGTTGATATAACCCTTGTTGTATTGGTGAAATTCCGCCGTTGCGAGCCAGCAATCCCAGTCGAGCGTGGCCGGGATGGGTTCCGCGGGCAGCAGTCCGTCAACCTTCATGCCGTGCCAGCGGCGGGAACTGTTCATGAACGCCGTGATCCGGGTGACGTTTCTTATGATGCCGGCCTCGGTCCACGCCTTGAATTGGAAATAATTCGCCTCGGAATGCCCCTGGTTGCCCATTTGCGTGACCACCTTGAATTTCTTTTCCGCCGCCATCATCTGCGTGATTTGCCGGAAATTTTGGCCCATCGGCTTTTCGCAATAAACGTGTTTGCCCAGCGACATCGCCAGCATGGCGATGGGAAAATGCGAAAAATCCGGCGTGGCGACCAGAACCGCGTCGATGTCTTTGCCCATTTTGTCGAACAGCTGACGGAAATCCTGAAAGCGCGGCACGTTGGGTAACAGCTTCAGCACCGGCAAGGTATGTGGCGCGCCCATTTCGGTGTCGCAAAGCGCCACAATGTTCGCCAGCCCCGTGGCGTGGAGCGCCTTCACATCATCTGCCCCGCGATTGCCGATGCCGATGCAGGCCAGGTTCACCTTGCCGGTCGGGCCCGCGGCCAACAGGCGCGGGGCAAAATAGGACGCCGCGCCGGCCATGACGGCGGTCTTCAAAAATGAGCGGCGGCGGATCAGCCGGGTGGAGTTCGATGTGTGGTTCGGATTCATACAGCGTGGATATTGTATTGACCGTTCCATCGGTCGGCAACTCACAGATTTTCACCCGGCAGAGGTGAAAGCGATGGCGGCGGCCGGCAGAGCGCTCGGTTTGATAAATTCGTGTCGGTTGAGGGAGTATGCCCAAGGCACAACCCTGGACACAGTCATATGTTCATGGGACCGCCGCCCGGGCTTGGGGTAATCCATTGGCCATTGTTCAAATGAATCTACGACGTTACAATTACCATGGCTTGCGGGCATTTTGATGTTTGAACCCGAGCATGAAGCCCACCCGACAAACCGCCGTTTCGATGAATTCAAAACCCATGCCGCGGAGGCGTTTTCTCCAAACCGCATCGTTGCTGGCGGCGGTGGCGATGTCCGGGCCGCTGTTTGCCGCGGGGGGCGTGCCCCGTCGGAAGTATGATGTTTGCATTTATGGCGCGACTTCCGGCGGCGTGATCGCGGCGGCGACCCTGGCGCGGCTGGGGAGATCGGTGTTGCTGGTTGAACCGTCCCGGCATGTCGGCGGTATGACCGCCGGAGGGCTGGGCTGGGTGGATTTCGGGCGCGCCTCTTCCATCGGGGGGGCAACCAAAAAATACTTTGAAGCCGTACGTTCCTTTTACGCGGGCGAGCACATCAAAACCAACGGCTGGAGCGTGGAACCGCACGTGGCGGAAATGCTGTTTGAGAAAATCCTGGCCGGACAAAATATCGAGATCGTCCGCGAGGCGCGGTTGAATACGGTTATCAAGGAAGGCCGGCGTATCCGCTTCATCACCCTGGACAAGGCGCCGGTGGATGCGCAGGGGGCGCCGGCGCCGCAGCCGGCGGCGGAAAATTTTCTGTCCGTCGAGGCGGCCATGTTCATTGACTGTTCGTATGAGGGGGACTTGCTCGCCAAGGCGGGCATCAGCCACCGCACGGATCGCGAGAGCCGTGAGGAATTTGGCGAAAGCCTGGCCGGCATCTGCTATGCGGCCCCGGCCAGCGATCATAAAGTATCGGGTGCAGCCCCCAAAAAACCACCCGTATCGCTGAAGATTGATCCATACGTCCGCCCCGGCGAGGCGGCTAGCGGATTGGTGCCGCTCGTTACCGCCGCGTCCATTGTGCCGGCCGGCAGCCAGAGTCCGGTAATCCAGTCCTATAACTTCCGCCTGTGTCTGACGAAGGAGAACTTCATTCCCATTGCCGCACCCGCAAATTACGACCCGAAAAATTTCGAACTTATTTATCGGTATATTGCCGCCCTGGAGCAGGCTGGCGAACCGCTCTGGGCGGGCGATCTCTATTTCAATTTCAGCCACGAAAGAAAATATTCCGCCCCGCGGCTGTTGAAGATAACCAGGCTTTTGAAGGGCAAGACGGATGTGAACAATGCCGGCTGCATTTCGACCGATTACGTGACCGGCGGCGCCGAACGGTATGCCGGCGCCACCTGGGCCGAACGGTCAAGGATTTGGCGGGCACACGCGGATTATCAGCGCGGCCTGCTCTATTTCTTGCAGACGGATGGGCGTTTGCCGGAGTGGCTGCACCGCGAGATGACCCAATGGGGATTGGCCAGGGACGAATTCACCGACAGCGGCGGCTGGCCGACCCAGCTCTATGTTCGCGAAGCGCGGCGCATGGTCGGGAGTTATGTGATCGACCAGAAACATTGCGAGCATCCGGTTGCGCGCCAGGATTCCATCGGCCTGGGTAGCTACTCGCTGGATTCACATATCTGTCAAAGGCAGGTCAAAAATGGCTTGGTGGTCAATGAAGGCGGCTTCTACTCACGGGATATTGAAAAACCATATCCGATTCCTTACCCGGCCATCACACCCCGCGCGGAGGAGTGTGAAAACCTGCTGGTCACATTTTGCCTGTCCGCGACGCATGTTGCCTTTGCTTCCGTGCGGATGGAGCCGCCCTTCATGATCATGAGCGAATCCGCCGCCTTGGCAGCCGATCAGGCGATCACGGAAGGGAAAAGTGTTCAGACGATCGACATCAGGAAACTGTCCAGCCGGTTGCTGGATGACGGCCAGTTTTTGTGAGCGATCCCATTATTCATATCACATAACCGGTCGCCGACAACGTTACTGATCAGGTTTTTTCGGCAAAATCCAAGTGAACCGGATAATAGTCATGATCGGCTGGTGGGCCATCCCTGCGTGCAATTTGATTGGCAGGGAACATCGCACCGCGCCAGGCGCGCCGGCTCCCACGCATGGCTTGCGCCAGCTGGCATTTCGTATTAAGTATCTCAGATGAGCCGCCCGCAGCAAATTTGCCTGATTGCTTTTCTTTGTTTGCGCGCCATGGCGTGGGGGCAGCCCGTTTCAAAAGTGATGGATTTCAACATTCATCTATGGCAGGCGGAAGACGGTCTGCCGAACAACATCGTTCAGGCCGTGGCGCAGACTACGGATGGATATATCTGGGTCGGCACCTGGGGCGGACTGGTCAGGTTCGACGGCGAGCAGTTTCATCCGGTCGATCTGTCGCCGGAATCTTCGCAGCCGTCGGTCACCTGCCTGCTGGGCAGCACCGACGGTTCCCTTTGGGTGGGAACGGAAGTGGCGGGGGTTTATTGTTTGACCAACGGCAAGCCAAGGCGGGTCGATTTTTTAAGCACCAATGCGCCGCCGGAAGTGCAGGAAATCCACCAAAGCGGCGATGGAACCATCTGGTTTGGCACCACGCGCGGCATTTATTTTTTGCAAAATGGGAGGATTCAGCGTTTGCCCAGCATTAAAAATATGCAGGCCAGATTTTGTCCGGATAAATCCGGGCGATTGTGGGCCTGCGACGGGATTTTGAAACAGATCGATCAGCACGCGACCACCAATCTGCCGGTAATCGCCGTCAAGGTTCCCAAAAATTCCCGTATTGTCTATTGCGATACCAACGATGTTTTTTGGGTCGGCACGGATTATGGCGTGGATAACAGTTTGATCCAGGTGGAAGCCGGTCGGGTGACAAGGCATCTCCGGGAAGCCGGGTCACCCGGGGTTGTCGGCACGATTTTCAAGGACAGCTGGGACAATTTGTGGATCGGCTCCTACGCCGGACTCAGCCGGTTCGTGGACGGGAGTTTTGTCAATTTCAAGCTCTCGGAAGGAACACCCTGCCGGATTTATTGCGTCTATGAAGACCGCGAACGTGATATCTGGGTTGGCTCCGAGGAAGGATTGACCCGGCTGACCCCCCGACAATTCCAGACCATTTCGAAGGCGGAAGGTCTGTCGGGAAACACCGTGGTCTCCATCTCGCCCAGCCGTGATGGCGGGGTCTGGGTCGGACTTTGGGGCAGCGGCATCAACCATTATCTTGACGGTCAAATCTCCCGCCTCAACCAGACGAACGGGCTGAAGTATAATTTTGTAATGGGCACCACGGAACTGCGGGATGGAACCTTGTGGGCAGGTGCGGATTATGGCGGCTCATTGCAGCATATCAGCAACGGGGTGGTCACGATTTACGGCCGGGACAAGGGGTTCATCAATAACGATGCCGTGGAGGTTTTGTTCGAAGCCAGAAATGGATTACTTTGGATTGGAACCCGCAACGGACTGGAGACTTGGGGCGGGGAAAAATTCACCCGGTTCACGACCCGGGATGGACTCAGTAACAGCCGCATCAATGCCATCTGCCAGGGTTCCGGCGATGACGTGTGGATCGGCACCGATGGCGGCCTGACCCGCTGGCATGATGGCCAGCTCGAAAACCTTGCCAGCGTGAATCCGCGTCTGAAAGTGTCGATGTTGTCGCTGTATCAGGACGCCGATAAAACCCTCTGGATCGGGACCCGGCGCAACGGATTGCTGCGCTGGCGCGATGGTGAATTGCTGGAGTTCAACCGCAAGTCCGGCTTATACGATGACGCCATTTATTCCATCCTCGAGGATGGCTGCACCAATTTCTGGATGAGCAGCAGCCGGGGTGTTTTTCGCATCGGCAAGCGGCAGGTGGCGGCGGCAACCCGGAGCGGTGAAAGTATCATCACGTCCGTCGCCTATGGCCGGGCGGATGGGATTCTGGCCAGCGGACAATACCGAAACATCACGCAACCGGTGGCTTGCAAGGATGCCCGCGGCCGGCTGTGGTTCCGCAGCACGGAAGGCATGGTGATGGTGGATCCCGATCGGATGTCGATCAATCAGCGGCCGCCGCCGGTGGTCATTGAAGAGATCGCCGCCAATCGCATTACCGTTAACCCGGGCCGGTCACCTCAGGATTTTTCCGGATCCCTCGTCATCCCGCCGGGACAAGGGAATCTTGAAATCCGCTATGCCGCCTTAAGCTACCCAGCGCCAGGCAAAAACAAGTATCGCTACAAACTCGACCGGGTGGATGCCAACTGGGTAAATGCCGGCAACAGCCGGGTGGTCAAATACATCAATCTGCGGCCGGGCAAATATCGTTTCCAGGTCGTGGCGTGCAACAATGACGGTTTGTGGAATGAAACCGGTCAGGTGCTGACCCTGGATTTCAAACCGCATTTCTGGCAGACTTGGTGGTTCGTGGCATTGTGCTGCGGGTCGGTGCTGGCCATCGTCGGCGGTTCCGTCCGCTCGGTCACCCGCCGGCGTTTGCAGCGGAAATTGATCCAGCTCGAACAGCGCCACGCGGTGGAACGCGAGCGTTCCCGGATCGCACGCGACGTTCACGATGAGCTGGGCAGCAAGCTTACCGAGATCTCGTTTCAGGGCAGCATCGCCCAACGCAACATGAGCGATGTGTCGGAAACCCGGCGGCAGATCGAGCAGATGTCGGCCTCGGCCCGCGATGCCGTGTCCTCGCTCCAGGAAATCATTTGGGCGGCGGATCCGGAAAACGACACTCTCGAGGGGTTGGTGGGCCATATCAGCCACTTTGTAACCGATTTTTTCCGGGTCAGCGAAGTGAACTGCGAGATGTTCACGCCACCCCAAATCCCGGATCAAAAGATTCCCGCCGTGATCCGCCATAACCTATATCTGGCGGTGAAGGAGGCGATCAATAATTCCGTCAAACACGCCCAGGCGACCCGGATATCGATCCGCATCGTCATCCAGGAGGCTTCGTTGGAAGTGCTGGTTTCCGACAACGGGAATGGCTTCATGACACCGGCCGACGATGGAATGAACGGAAAAGCCAAGCGCGGGGGACACGGCCTGGTGAACATGCGCGAACGTCTGCGCACGGTCGGCGGCCGGTGCGAAATCAGCAGCGAGCCCAGCCAGGGCACAACTGTCCGGTTTGTCATGCCCTTGCCAGGTAGTATGTTTATTTGAATTGTGTTTGCGGTTCGCAAAGGTTAAGTAAGGGTTCCGAATCAGACACCAGTATGCCGATCACCGTTTATATCGTGGAAGATGACAACAACCTGCGTGGCAGCATACACAAATTCATCAATTTGGATCCGGATTTCAACTGTCCCCAGGCCTTTTCCTCCGGCGAAGATCTGCTCGAATGCGATTTTGTCCCCAAGCCCGATGTGGTAATGGTCGACATCAACCTGCCCGGGATGACCGGCATAGAATGCGTGGGCCGGCTCAAGCAAAAGCTGCCGGACGTGCAGGTCATGATTTTGACGGTTTATGAAAACAGCAACCGCATTTTTGAAGCGTTGACCGCCGGGGCCAGCGGGTTTCTGGTAAAGAACACGCCACCGGAAAAAGTTTTGGACGCGCTGCGGGATGTGGCCAACGGCGGCGGCCCCATGTCCAGCCACATTGCGCGCAAAGTGATCCAGGCCTTTCAACCTGCCTACAAGGCGGCCGCCCCCGGCGAGACGCCCACTCCGCGTGAGCAACAAATTCTGGAACTGCTGGCCCGCGGATTTGCCTACAAGCAGATTGCCGCCGAATTGAATCTCAGCATGGGCACGATCCAGACCCATGTGAGCCGGGTCTACAAAAAACTCCATGTAAACTGCCGCACCGACGCGGTCATGAAATATCTGGACGCCACCGGCACCCGCCCGCGCGGGCTGGGCCGGGCCTGATTCGATTTGTTTTGAAGGCTTTTGTAATGTGATTTCTTGAGCCGTTCCTCCGGCTTCCAAATATTCCAAGCGTTTCGTTTTATTCTTTTGGAGATAAAACCTGCCATCAAGGCAGGGTTGGCACATGGAATTCGGGAAACTGGTGGAACCATCATCAAATACTTATACGACTTCAACTCCCGGGCAATTCATGGGAGATTGCTCGAAACCCAGATTGTATTTCGAAAACCTGCATAAACTGCAACCCTTCCCCCAACCCCTATGTTCTCCCAACCAAATCATTTTGCAAACAAACGTCTCCATGTTGTGAAGGTGGCACTTGCGATCATTTTTGCCGTCTCATCCATGGTCGCTTCCAAAGCGGCCAGCATTTATTGGGTTGGCGCCGGTGGCAGTGCCAGCACCCCGGCCAGCGGCAATTGGGACACCGCGACAACCGACTGGAGCACGACCGCCACCGGTTCGCCGACTGCGGCTTGGGGCGCTGCCGGTAGCACGGCAGTTTTTGGCGGGGCGGATGGAACTTACGGTGTGAATGTCAATGCGACCGTCAACAAACCCCAAATTTTGCTTTTCAACAATTCCGGGTATACGCTCGCGAATGCGACCACGGCGCAAACCATAACCTTTAACGGCACCGGTTCGGGAGCCGCGCCCAACATTCAGGTTGCCGCTGGCAAAACCGCGACCATCGGAACCAATGTCACGGTCACCTCCACGGTCACTACCATTTGGGGCAGCATCCAATCAACCGCTGGCGGTGAACTCGATATTGCCAACGGCGGCACACTGTTAGTCGGTGGCAGCACGGTTGGCCAGGTGGGTGCGGGAACTTTGACCAGCGTGAAGCCCGGCGGTAAAATTACCGTCCAGTCCACTTCGGGCACTTTGATTCTTGGTTCGCAAGTCTCTGACAATTGTATCTTAAGCGTGGATGGCGGAACCGTTGCCTTTCAGGGGAGCACAGTGGTCAAAGTAGGCGGGAACGGCACCGCCGCCAGCCTCAGCGGCACCCTTACGGTCAACTCAGGCTCCTTCAGCATGTACTCAGGAAATACCACCGTCGCGATGACCAATGGTGTCATGGCGGGAAACCTGGGCACGAATAACCTAAATGGCGGCGTCTTGAGCGTGAACAAAATTATTCAGGGATTGGGCAATGGCTACCTCAATTTCAATGGTGGTACCTTGCAGGCCGTCAACGGCGCGTTTGCCTCCACCTTTCTGTCGGGGTTGACCGCCGCGTATGTCCGCAACAACGGTGCGATCATCGACAACAATGGCTTCGGCCTCACCATCGGCCAGGCCTTGCTGCACAGCGCCCTCGCCGGCGACAGCGCCACCGATGGCGGTTTGACCAGCCAGGGCATCGGCACCAACACGCTGGCCGGTGCCAGTACTTACAACGGGCCGACCGTTGTGAAATCAGGAACGTTGCTCGCCACCACCCTGAGCACAGGCGGTGGCAGTTATTCCGTATCGAACAACGCCGTGCTGGGGGTGCAGGTGGCCACGGCGGGAGGCTCTCTGGCGGCCTCCGCGCTAACCCTCGGGACGGTTGGGGGCGATGTCTTAACGAACAGCTTTTCGATCGGGGCCAACAGCAGCACCACCACCGCCCCGCTGGCCGTCAGCGGCACGCTGGCCTTGAACGGCACCGTCACGGTCAACGTGAGCGGAACCAGTTTTACCGGCCCCAATACCTATCCTTTGATCAGCTACGGCGTGATTTCAGGCGCAGGAAATCTCGTCGCGGGAACGTTGCCCGCCATTACCGGTTTCAATGTCTCCCTGACGAACGATCTGGCGGCAAAAAAGATCAAGCTGGTCGTGGTCGCCCCGCCGCCGGCCGCGCTCTGGGCAGTCGGAAATGGGACCTGGGATACGGGCACCTATAACTGGATCCCGCTCGCCGGCGGCAGCACAACCAATTATACCGAAGGTGCGCTGGCCGCGTTTGATGACAGCGCCAGCGGGTCCAGCCCGATCATCGTGACGCTCGCCGGCGACCATACGCCCGTTGCCATTACGAACAACTCCACCAAAAATTATGTGATCGCGGGCAACAACAATCTCACCACCGCGCAGTTGATCAAGGACGGCAGCAGCACCTTGACGCTGGATAATGGCAGCGGCAACGTCTTCGGCAGTATCGTCATCAAGAATGGTACCGTTCAGGTCGGCAACACTGACACCGGCGGTAGCCTGGGCACGGTCGTCATAACCAACCTGGGCACCTTGCGGTTCAACCGAACCGACAATGTCACGGTGGCGAATGTCATTACCGGCACCGGCGGAGTTGTCCAAGCCGGACCCGGCGTGGCGACCCTGACCGGGGCTGACACTTACACCGGGAATACGGTCATCAACGCTGGCCGATTGGCCGTGACCCCCGCCAGCACCGGCGCGGGCAATTATACGGTGGCCGATGGCGCAGCATTGGAAATACAGCTCGCCGCTGCCGGCACTTCATTGACCAACAATAACCTGACGCTCGGCACCTCAGGTGCCGTGACGAATGTTTTCACGCTCGGCACATTTGCCAGCACCACCAATCCGGCCATCAAGGTCAGCGGTGCCCTGGCCCTGAACGGAACGGTGGCCGTGAATGTGAGCGGCTCGGGCTTTGCGACCGGAACTTATTTGTTGATGTCCTACGGTTCGATTTCCGGCTCCGGCAGCTTTGTGCTGGCCTCAGCGCCGCAGATTAATGGAAGTGCGGTTACGTTGATCAACGATACAACTGCCCGGCAGTTGAAACTCGTCTATACCGCCGTGGGTGGCATGATCTGGGACGCGGGCAATACCGCGAACGGCACGACCATTGATGCTGGCGGCGGGACCTGGGATATGAATCTTGGCAATCAGGTCTGGAACGATAATGGCGTGAACCGGTCCTGGGTGAATCCCGCGGGCGCAACCTTTGGCGGCGCGGACGGCACCTGGGCCATCACGCTGGGGACGAATGTTACCACCACCTCGCTCACCTTCAGCAACAGCGGCTATATCATTTCTGCGGTCGCACCGGAAAGCCTCACGCTGGCCACCAACGGCAGCGGCGCCTTCCCCAACCTCAAGGTGGATGCCGGCAAGGTCGCTGCCATCGGCACCAATGTGACGCTGCAAACCTCGGGCAACAACAACATGATCATGGGGGGACCGGCGGGCACGGCCAATGGTGGCGGGGAAATCGATATCAATAACGGCGGCATCATGCAACACGGCGGTGGTGGCACCATGGGCCTGGTGGGCATTGGCACGGTGCTCAATGTCAATACAGGCGGCATCTGTCGCCTGACCGGCAATCTTCCCTTCGGTTTCCTGCTGGGATCGCTGCCCAATGACAACTGCACGCTAAACGTCAACGGCGGCACGGTCTTTTTTGCCGGCGGCATTTTGCACATCGGCGGCAATGGCACAGCCGGTAACGTCGCGGGCACGCTCAATGTGAACGCCGGCTCGCTCAGCATGGCCATCACCAACACCACGGTCCCGCTGATGTTGGGCGTCCTCTCCGGAAACCTCGGCACGAATAATCTGAATGGCGGCACGCTAAGCGTGAACCAGGTGGTGAAAGGCAATGTCGGGGCGACAGCGATCTTTAATTTCAACGGCGGCACATTGCGCGCGGTGAATGGCGCCTTGGCCGCCAACTTCTTGAACGGTCTGGACACCGCCAACGTCCGTAACCATGGCGCGGTCATCGACAACAATGGTTTCAATCTCACCGTCGGACAGCCTCTGGTGCATAGCACCGTGGCCGGGGATAATACCACGGACGGCGGCCTGACTAGCAGCGGTTCCGGTTCATTGACGCTGACCGGTGCCAACACTTATACCGGCAACACGACCATCAGCGCGGGCCGGCTGTCCTTATCCGGCAGCGGTTCCATCGCCAGCAGTGCCTCGATAGTCGTGGCCAGCGGCGCAACCTTCGACGTTTCGGCCATCTCTTTTACCCTGGGTTCCGGCCAGGTCTTGAGTAACAGTACCTCCACCGCGACGCTCAGCGGAAATCTGGATGCCAGCGTGGGCACGATTTCGCTGAATTACACTTCCGGCACGCCAGCATTCTCGGTCACCAACGGCACGCTGACCTTGGCAGGTACGACCGTATTCACGGTCAACAACACCGGCTCGCCGCTGGCTGTAGGCACTTACAAGCTTGTGGCCACGAACACGGCCGGTCTGGTAACCGGCACCTTACCTGCGGTTACCGTTGGCGGCTCCGGTGCGGTTGCTGGAGGCGCGACCTCCTTGCAGGTCGTCAACAGTGAATTGTATTTGGTGGTGGCCTCACCGCAGCCGGCGATCATTACCAGCTTCGGCATCAGCGGAATGACGTTGACCCTGACCGCAACCAACGGCGTTGGCAACGGCACCTACATCTTGTTGCAAAGCACCAATGTGGCGCTGCCGCTGAGCCAGTGGACACCGGTTCTGACCAACACCTTTGATGGCAGCGGCAACCTGAACCTGTCCACGAACATCATTACCCCCGGGGCACAACAACAGTTCTACCTGATCTCACAATAACCATTAAATCCCAAGATTGTGGGCGGATGCTCGGGGAGCGCGGACAACCAACCGCTGCTCAAATGTTTATGTGACTACATTATAAGGGGGTGATGTGCCAGATTAAGCCATCACCCGGGCAATGTTGTCTTCATAAAGATGATGCGGTGCGTGTGTTTGCAGGATGTTAATCAACTCAGATTAAATGAAACAAAACTCCCATACCCTTCGTACAACGGCCTCGGCCGGGTGTATCCCGCCTTTGGTGGCACTTACGGCGGTTGTGTTGATGCCCTCATTCAATGTTTTGGCGACGCCGCCGACCCCGGTCTTGCACTACACTTTTGACGACGGGGGCGGGACGGTCAACGCGACTGATACGGGCGCAGCACCCGCCGCGAATGGCCAGTTTAACGGGGCTGCGACGCGCACCAGCAACACGCCCAATGGCACGGGCTATGCCTTGGATGTATCCACCTCGGGTGCCACCGATTTTGTCTTCAATCATGACAATCCGGTCAAGCTGAACGGAATGAGCAACCTTACGATGACGTGCTGGGTCAATTTGCAGGCCAACCAAGCCACGAGTGACCGGCTCATGGGCAAATTCAGCACCACCGGGGGGTTTGATTTCAGATTTAACAACGCCAGCGCCAGCGCCGC
>CAIJGS010000183.1 GCA_903820285.1 uncultured Verrucomicrobia subdivision 3 bacterium
CCTCAACAAACAGATTCATCAGCAACTCGCGCAACACATGATGCAACAGCCCGATACCATTGCGCGTTGTTTACATTGGATTGTTGCCAGCAAAAGCCTGGAACGCATTGCCGATCACGCCAAGAATATTGCCGAAGAAGTGGTTTACCTTTGCGAAGCCCAGGACATCCGACATCCGGCCCTGATCAAGCCATCCTGATTTTGCCGGGTGGCGACAGTTCGTCGCCCGCAAACGAAAATTCAACCTAGCTCGGTACCCGGCTTGAGTGGTGAGCCAGCCAGATACTGCTCGGTCGTTTGCCGTCTGCCGCCTTCCCGCTGCAATTCCAAGATCCGCAGGGAATCCTGGCCGCAGCCGACGATAATCCCCGTTTTGTCCGCCGTCAGGATTTCTCCGGGGACGCCAGTCTTGGCCACCACTTCCACCTTCCAGATTTTCAATAGGAGTGGCTTGGGCTCAGCCGGCAGAAACGTAAAAGCCCCCGGCCAGGGCGTGAACGCCCGCAGCCGGTTCCAGATGACCGTTGCCGGCAGGTTCCAGTCAATATGGGCGTCCTCTTTTTTGATCTTGGCCGCGTAAGTGGCTCCCACCGCCGGCTGCGGCTGCGGCACAATGTCACCCGCCACCCAGCCATGAACGGTTTCTACCAGCAGTTTCGCCCCCATAAGGGCCAGCCGGGCATACAGGGCCGGACAATCCTCTTCTGGCGAAATGGGGGTGGACTGCATGGACAAAACCGGCCCCGTATCCAGTCCCACATCCATCTTCATGATGGCAATGCCGGTTTCCGTATCGCCATTGGCCATGGCCCGCTGAATTGGCGCTGCCCCCCGATATTTGGGCAGCAAAGAACCATGCACATTCAGGCATCCGTGCGGGGGTAAATCAAGTATGGCTGCCGGCAAAATCTGGCCATAAGCCACCACCACCATTAAACCCGGCTGCAACGCTTTGAGTTCGCCAATGAAGTTTTCGTCCCGTGCCCGGGTTGGCTGCAATACCGGAATCCCCAGTTTTTCCGCCACGACCTTGACCGGGGAAGGTTGCAATTTAAGGTCACGTCCTTTTGGTTTGTCCGGCTGGGTGACCACCGCCACCACTTGAAAGCCGGGCTCCGCCGCCAACGCTTCCAGACTGGCGCAGGAAAAATCCGCCGTCCCCATGAAGATGATCCGCAGCGGAGCCATTTTAGCGCCGGCGGTCACTTCTTTACCACGCGGCGTAGAATGTCTACCAACACCTTGGCGGGCGGCTGGTCGGCATTGATCTGGTGAACCAGATGGCGGCCGTAAAACTTCAGCACCGGCTTCGTGTCCTTCTCGTACACGTGCAACCGGTCGCGGATGATGCTCAGATTCGCGTCATCCAGCCGGTTTTCCTTGATGGCCCGACGCTGGATGCGGGCGACCAACTTTTCCTCATCGGCGGATTTCAAGTAGAAAACCGCCACCACATCCAGCGTGTCCTTCAAAATTTCCGCCTGCTTCACATTACGGGGAATGCCGTCCAGCACCAGGGTGTCCTGCCCGGGATGAAACCGTCCGGTCTTGGTCTGGTTCTCAATAAACTGCCGCCACAATTCAATGGTCGGCTCATCCGGCACCAGCTGGCCCCGGCCGGAATAATCAATGAACACCCGGCCGAGCGGGCTGTCCGCCCGCAGATTCCGGAAGACATCACCGCAGGCGCAGTGAAAGAAGTTCGGAATGTTCCCGATAATTTTGCCCTGGGTGCCTTTGCCGACACCGGGGGCCCCAAATAGAAGGGCGCAACGATATTTCAAGTGGTGATAGGGTTGAGTTTGATTTCCTGAATGTCTGCATAGGACACGGTAACCTGGCCGCGCTCCTTGGTTTCAAGGATCACCTCTCCAGCCCCGGTCTGGGCAATGCGTTCCACCGTGAATGCTTCGGTGGTGGTCTTTAAAGTCATGCTGAATTTCAACCCGTCCCCCTTGGGCGCGCCTACGAAGCCGGCAAACTTGGTTTCCACGAACCGCTTGTTGAACGTAAATTTGCCGCGCGCGTAAACCTGGGCCTCCGTTTTCTTCGGCTGGCTGGAGGCGGACGCCGCCTCCACTTCTATGTCCGTTTCGCCGCCCGGTTTCACCGCGATCTTTTCCGCCGGGGCCCCCTCGCCCGCCGGCACCACTTCTTCCGCTGGCTTGTCCAAGACTACCGGCAGGTAAACATATATACCCGGTCCGATGATGGGCAGCACCGCCGACACCCCCAGCACCTGAAACAGCGGCCGGTTCCGAACCAGTGCCACCTCAAAGGCTGCATACAGATTCGCAATATACAGTAGAATCAGCATCACCAGACCCACCGACGACTTCACAAATCCCCCGATTACGGAC
>CAIJGS010000184.1 GCA_903820285.1 uncultured Verrucomicrobia subdivision 3 bacterium
ATTTTGCCGGCTTTGTCGAACAACAGAATACCGGCCCCATTTCTGACACGATGCCGCCGGCCGATGAAAGCGCCCATCTCGCCCGCAATCAGGCCGCCTTGCATTCCAATGGCGACCTTTCGAAATCCCACTACGACATGAATCTCGTGGCCGTGGATGCGTTCTTCCGGCATCTGGAATGGACCGGTGATCTGGCGTATGCCCGTCAAATGTGGCCGGTCATTGAACGGCACCTGGCCTGGGAACGTCGCCTGTTCCGGCGCGAGTTCGGCCCGGACAAACTGCCGCTCTACGAGGCGTATTGCTGCATCTGGGCGAGCGACGACTTGGCCTACAACGGCGGTGGCGCCACGCATTCCACGTCGTATAACCTTTATCACAACCGCATGGCGGCGCGCGTGGCCCGGTTGCTGGGCAAAGATCCGACGCCCTACGAACACGAGGCCGACCTCATCGCCCGGGGTATGCGCCAGCAACTCTGGTTGCCGGGGGACGGCTGGTTTGCCGAGTGGAAGGATTTGCTCGGGCTGCAACTGGTTCATCCCAACGCCGCGCTCTGGACGTTTTATCACACCGTGGATTCCGAAGTGCCCACTCCGCAGGAAGCCTGGCAGATGTCGCGGTTTGTGGACACCCAGATCGCCCACATTCCGATGCGCGGCCCAAACGTGCCCACAGGCTATTTCACACTGCCAACCACCAGTTGGATGCCCTACACATGGTCGCTCAACAATGTGGTGATGGCCGAATCCACGCACACCGCCCTGGCGTACTGGCAGGCGAACCGGCCGGATGCCGCGTACGCACTTTTCAAGGGCGCTCTGCTCGACAGCATGTATCTCGGCCTGTGCCCTGGCAATGTCGGCATGTGCACCTATTTCGACGCCAACCGCCGCGAATCCCAGCGCGATTTCGCCGACGGTTCCGGGGCCACCTCCCGCGCTTTGGTTGAAGGCCTGTTCGGCGTGCACCCGGATTTGCTCGCGGGCGAAATTACTGTGCGTCCCGGTTTCCCGGCGCCATGGAATGACGCCGCGTTGCGGCATCCGGATTTTGGTTTTACTTTTCATCGGGAAGGCTTGCAGGAGACTTATACTTTTGAATCCAAATTTGCCGCGCCGCCGAAACTCCGGTTGCAACTGGCCGCTTTAAGCGACGGGGTAACCTCGGTTACTGTCAACGGCCAGCCGGTTGCGTGGCGGGTGGCGGAAGATGCTGTTGGTGTTCCGCGTATCGAATTGGAAGCCGCACCGGCCAGCCACCAGACAGTCGTGGTGGTATGGAATGGCCTGGCCCCGGTGTCAACGCCGCCGGAAATGACCGTGGCACCGCAAGCCAATGTCAGCCGCGAGTTGGGTGCAAAGATTCTGAAACTCTCTGATCCCCAGGGCGCGTTGAGCGCGGCGACCTTTGCCAGCAATCAGTTGCACGGCGTGGCCGCCGGCATACCTGGCCATCGCACCGTGTTTGCCCAGGTGGAGCAGGGGGCTTTACACTGGTGGCAGCCGGTGATGCTTGAAATTGTCGCCCCGCAAGTTGAAGTGGCACCCACGGATTGGACCCGGCCGGTTGGCGGCACCTTGGAGACGGTGGACCTCCAGCCCGTGTTCAATGACCGCGTCACCCAGATTTTCCAGAACAAATACCTGACACCGCGTTCTCCTTTCTGTTCGCTGGCCACCCCCACGCAGGGCATCGGCAGCTGGTGTCATCCCGATCAGCAGTTCAAGGTGGATGATTCCGGTCTCCGCGCGGTGGCAGCCCAAGCTGGCGGCAAAATCGTTTTGCCGGACGGCATTCCGCTCGCCACGTCCGGTGCGGCGGATGGCAAGAACATCGCCTTCGTCTCGCAATGGAATAATTATCCGAGCGAACTTTCAGTTCCCCTCGCAGGCAAATCGTCACACGTCTATTTGTTGATGGCCGGCTCAACCGGGGCCATGGAGTCGCGTTTTGACAATGGCGAAGTCATCGTGACTTACGCCGATGGCACGACCGCCCGGCTGGCCTTGCGCAACCCCACCACTTGGTGGCCGATTGACCAAGATTACTACATTGATGACCTCGCCTTCGCTCGGCCCGAGCCGCTCCCCGTGCGCGTGGATCTGGCCACCGGCAAAATCCGGGTCCTGAAAATGGATGAATTCAAAGGCAAAGGCCGCGTCGTTCCCGGTGGCGCGGCGACCGTGCTGGACCTGCCGCTGGATTCGGGCAAGGACCTGCGGTCTCTGACTGTCCGCGCCCTCGCCAATGAAGTCGTGATCGGTCTCATGAGCGTGACCGTGGCAAGGTAATCGTTCTGCGAATGGCCGGTTCATAAGCCGCTCGTCATCAGATGTGTCACCGGTATGTAATATATTTGTGGGTGGTTTTCTTGAAAGTAATAAAAAACCCTATCAAAAATGCTGTGGCCGGTCGGATCAAGGATGCTGAAACGCTCATGTTGCCAAATACATTTCGCGCAGCTATTACGATTGTACCTCAATGAAATTTCCGAAGGTTATTGTCAACCAGAACTTTATTTCAAAATTATCATCCGGATTAGGTTGTTTTCTAACAACTTATGTGAATACGGTTGACATTGCGGGTTTGTGGACGATATTGCCGTCAAGCTGAGGTTGGCAAAGTGACGTAAGTGGTTATGGTGTTTACGGTTTACTTAATCAAATCAGACAATTTTTATATATTTTTTATTTGAAAATCCTGTGCGGATTCAGCACTATGGGGCCGGTTAAAGCAAGTGACATCAAGTACAAGACATTTCGGCAATGGGAAGAACACGGGATTACGTGTTAATAGCAATCTGCTGTCCGCGTCCAGCTCCGGGAAAACCTTGGTGTTGAATTCATTTCGCAAAGCCTTCACTTTGGTTGAGCTTTTGATGGTCATTGCCATCATTGGCATTCTGGCCGCGCTGCTATTACCGGTGTTGAGCAATGTTCGCAATCGTGCTTTGTCGGCGAATTGCATGAACAATTCCGGCCAGCTGGTCATGGCGATGATTTTATACGCCGATGATAATGCCAGCCGTTATCCCCTGAATTTGCGCACCTCCATGGGAGCCACGGTAAACGGAACGTTGACCGGCAGTTGGGTGAATGGCAGCCAGAACTCTTCGTATCCGGATCAAATGACCGATCCCAGTTACTTGCTTACCGCTCCGACGACCACGCCGCCCTTGCTTGGTTCTTATGCCCGCAGTGCTTCCATTTATAAATGCCCGTCTGACAGCCGTTCGGCCGTTGTGAATGGCACGACTGTTTACGCTACCCGAACCTTCGCCTTGAACGGCTTTGTGGGGCCGGTGGCGGGTGATCCCGTGGATTATACCGGTTACAAGTCCTTCCGGAAGGAAGGGGACGTTTTCACGCCATCCGATGTCTTTACCTTCACCGAAGAGGCTCCGTTCAGTATTGATGACGGTTTCTTTGCCTTCTTTGACAGTGGCGGTCCCGATGACGGCATTTACAACGAATTTCCGGCTTCCTATCATAATAAGGCTTCGGCGGTTTCCTTTGCCGACGGCCATTCCGAAGTTCATAAATGGGTGGATGCCTACGCGGTTGCTGCCACTCTGGCCGTGGCTCCGACACCGTCAACTGCCAGCACCAATGACTTCTCATGGTTAAAGTCGCATGCCAGTGTTCGCACTTCGACTGAGCTGCCGGTTTTCCCGACTCTCCACTGATTTTTGGCCGGTTCCCCTTCGTCAGTTTGCCTGCTTCGTCGGACAGTTAATCCAGAATTGCTTTATAGAACGATTGTTAAATCGGTAGCGTAGCTTTTCAGCACTGCGGATGCGGGCAGTTTTCCATTCACCCGATACCGACAAAATGGAACTTGAAAGTCCTGTGAACCGGCACACTAATATGTCAGCACTACCCCGCCGGTGTCAGTTCCCCTTCGCGCCGACTTCTGGGTCATGATTTTCAACACATAGGTTTGGATTTTGACGACTGACAGTGCATCTTCTGCCCAAGCTCTGGATTTATCGGCTGGTATCTGGCAACCGTGTTGCCCCGGCAACGAACCGCCAGAATCTTGATGGAACCGCCCGGGACTGACTGCTTTCCGGCAGTTGGTTTTTCTTTCCCATGCTTTCAAAGATCTGCTGCGGAACCGGTAAACCTGTGCCAGCGGCAGGCAGGGAAACATGTTCTGTTCGGCGCTTTGTTGCCCGGCGCCAGACGAACGTCCCAGCCGAATGCCATCCCCATTGTCGCGTGATCCGGCGGGTAAAATGAGTATGCAAAGTCGTACATTGCGAAAGCGGGAAGGGTATGTTAAGGTGCCACACACAGATGTTTGACGAAGACTCAAATCAAAAAGAGAGCGGCGGCCAAAAGAAACCGCCGACCAACGGATTTGCCAAAATCCCCACCTTTACCTTGCTGGCCTGGGCGGGCATTATTGTTGCCCTGATTGCGCTGGTCATGTTGCAAAAACATTATCAGACGCCGCCCATCATATTAAGCCAGGCTGAATTCCTGGAAAAATTTCAGTCCAACCAGATTTCCAAAGCCACCATCAATCTCGGCGGCCAGTCCTCGCTGCTTACTCCCATCACGGGTGAATATCTGGAAGAGGGCAAGGACGGCAAGCCCGTTCCGGTTGCCTTCTCCGCGCCCAATGTTTATCTCACCCAGAAAATGTTGGATCAGTTGCTGGTGTCGAAAAAGATCGAGCCCGGCGCGCCCAATGCCATGCTGATGAATGCGGTCTGGACCATCGGTCCGATCATCTTCATTGCGCTGCTCTTTTGGTTCTTCTTTATCCGGCAGATCAAGATGGCCGGCAAAGGTGCCTTGAGCTTCGGCAAGAGCAAGGCCCGCATGCTGTCCAAGGATCGAAATAAAACGACGTTCAAGGATGTGGCCGGTGTGGATGAAGCCATCGAGGAAGTTTCCGAACTGGTTGAATTCCTGCGCGACCCGAAAAAATTCCAGCGCCTCGGCGGCCGCATCCCCAAGGGTGTCCTCATGGTCGGTCCGCCCGGCACGGGCAAGACGCTGCTTGCCAAGGCCATTGCCGGCGAAGCCGATGCCAGCTTCTTCAGCATCAGCGGTTCCGATTTCGTGGAAATGTTTGTCGGCGTCGGTGCCAGCCGCGTGCGCGACATGTTTGAGCAGGCCCGCAAGAATACGCCCTGCCTCATTTTCATTGATGAAATTGACGCCGTCGGCCGCTCCCGCGGTCATGGTCTCGGCGGTGGCAACGACGAACGCGAGCAGACGCTGAACGCCCTGCTCGTGGAGATGGATGGTTTTGACACCCAGGAAGGTATCATCATCATCGCCGCCACCAACCGTCCCGATGTGCTCGATCCCGCGCTTCTGCGCCCGGGCCGTTTCGACCGCCAAGTCACCGTCAATCTGCCCGATGTCCGCGGTCGCGAAGCCATTCTGAAAGTTCACGCCAAAAACGTGAAGCTCGCCGCCGATGTGGATCTGTCCGTCATCGGTCGCGGCACCCCCGGCTACTCCGGCGCCGAACTGGCCAACCTGCTGAATGAAGCCGCGCTGCTCGCCGCCCGCACCGGCAAGAAATCCATCGGCATGCCCGAACTCGAGGAAGCCCGCGACAAGGTCCGCTGGGGCCGCGAACGCCGCAGCATGGCCATGAGCGACGAAGAGAAGCGCGCCACTGCCTGGCACGAAGCTGGCCATGCGCTGGTGAACGTTCTCCTCAAGCACACGCATCCGCTGCACAAGGTCACCATCATTCCGCGCGGCCGCGCGCTCGGTGTGACCATGTCCCTGCCCAAGGAAGACATGCTCAACATGCGCCGCAAGCAGGCCATTGATACGATTATCATGACCATGGCCGGCCGCATCGCCGAGGAATATGTCACGGATGACATTTCCAGCGGCGCCGCCATGGACATCCAGCAGGCCACCCACCTCGCCAAGGCGATGGTGATGCACTGGGGCATGAGCGAACGCCTCGGTAACGTCCTGTACGGCGAAAGCCAGGAATATGTGTTCCTCGGCCGCGACATGATGCGGACCAAGGATTACAGCGAAGCCACCGCCATGGAAATTGATGCCGAAGTGAAGCGCATCGTGAACGGCGCCTTCCAGACCGCGAAAGATCTGATTGCCACCCATCGCGACAAGCTGGAGCTGATCGCCAACGGCTTGCTTGAATATGAAACCTTGGACGGCATCCAGGTGGCGGAAATCGTGCAAAACGGCACGTTCACCCCGCCGCCGAAACCCCCGAAAGACATGGGCCCCATGATGGGCGCTCCCGCCGGCACCACACTACCGGAAAACCCACTCAAACCCACGCCGCCCAAACTGCCCGGTCTCGGCAGCCCCGCACCGGCTCCGGCGGGCTGAGCCCGATGAATCAACAATAAAGGCGGCGGTTTTTAAACCGCCGCCTTTTTTATTTTAAATTTTTCCGTTTGCCACCGTATCACTCAGGAACATTTTTCCAAGCTCTTGAGATCTTCGGCCAGAAACTGGGCCACATCCTTGAAGCGCACCACATTTTCCGGGTTGATCGCCATCAGGGTCTGATGCGCTTCCAGACTGGTGCGGGTCAGCTGTTCATGCGAGGGCGTGGTGACCTCCGGGGTGCAAGTTTTGACGATATCTGCCGGCAGCTTCAACGGTCCGTCAGTGTTTTTGAAGAGGTGTTCCGTGCCCAGGTTTTCCAGCAATTCCCGTACCCGGGCGGTGGCGTTGTGCAGTTCAATGCCGCGTTCCGCCGGCGCGCCGTGCGGATTCAGGCGCATGCCGAAACCGGCCAGCACCCCCAGAAACGTGCTGTCCATCAGCGGACACTCGCTCAGATCAATGATGAAATGGGCATAATGCTTTTCCGCCAGTTCATTTAACAGCGTTTTAAAATCCGGACTGCTGGAAAAATTCGCACGGCCCGCAATTTTGATGCAGGCGAAACTTTTTCCGACTAATACTGACAGATTGGCCGATGGCATGGGTGTGTCTTTGCTTTAAAATTTTTTAGGCGGACAGGCCGCCGGACGAAACAATCTGAACCAGCGCCTGCTGCAGCACCAGCACTTCATCCAGACCGCTGGTGACCAGCCGCTGGTTACATTTTAATAAAATGTCCATGGCGCGCACCAGTTCCGCCGAAGAATATTTTTTAACCTGCGGCAGCGCTTTGAAAAGCACATATGGATTCAGGGCCAGCGGATTGAATTTCTTTTCCGCCGGCAGCCGGTCCGCCGGCACCCCGGAGAGCTGGGCCTTGAACGAGTTGTAGTCGCGCGTGTCCTTGATCCAGCCTTCGCGCAGCATCTCTTTCAGCAGCAGCATGGCGCGGATTTTGCCGATCAGGCCGTACAGCAGGCCGATCTCCGACTTGTCCTTGTCAAATTTCGTTTCCCACAGTTCCTCGTCCAGCCGCGCCAGCAGCCGGGGCAGATCCCGGTCGCCCAGCGCATCGCCCAGTGCGAAGGCCTTGGCCGTCTTGTTGCGGGCGCAGATGGTGGTGACGTCCGCCAGTTCGATGCGCTTGCGGTCGCCAGTGTAGACGCACAGCTTCTCCACTTCGTTCTCCAGCTGCCGCGCATTCAGACCGGCCCGGTCAATCAACTCGGCCAGCGCGTCCTGCGTAATGTCTTTCTGGCGCTTGCGCAGGGCATCCATGGCGGCCATCTCGGCCCGGTCCGCCCAGTCCTTGTCATCCTGCGACCAGGCGGAAAAACTTTCCACTTCGCCGATTTTATCGAGGGTTTTGTAGAAGACCTTGCGCTTGTCCACCTTGCCGGCGCTGATGAGCAGCCGCACGCCGGACCAGGAAAATTTCTTCAACTCGTCGGCAAGTTCCGCCAGGGTGGTGGTGACCGCCGCGGAACTGGCGGTACGATCCTCGCCCAGAAAATTGCAATCACGCAGCCAGACCACCTTGCCGCCGCCAAAGAAAGGCAGGGTTTGCAGGGCCTCGCGCAGTTTGCCGATCACCGTCAGCGCATCGCCGCCATTGCCCACGGTCGCATCAATGGTCTCGTGATCCATGCCGCCCATTTCCGCCGTCCATTGCTGGTACAGCTGCTTGGCGCGAGACTTTACGGCAAAATCATCATCGCCGCACACCAAGGCCACCGGATTGGATTTGGCGTCGCCCATTTCAGTCGGCTTCCGGGCCGGATTCGTTCATTTTGTCGAGGTAGGCCGTCATGTCCTCGACTTGGGCGAACAGGGCTGCCGCCACGTAAATTTTTTTGTTTTGCGCCGCCGCCAGGGCTAGGCAGTCGCTCGGCCGCGCATCCAGTTCCAGAATCTTCCGCCCCAGCTCGTTCTGCTGCTGCAGGATGATGCGTGCGAAATAGGTGGAGTTTTTGAGGTCGGTGATCACCACGCGTTCCACCGTAATGCCAAACCCCTGAAACATCCGGTTGATCAGGTCATGCGTGAGCGGGCGTTCTTTGGGCGCATTATTCAGGAAGTTTCCAATGATCGATCCCATCTGCTGTTCCACCTGAATGACAAAAACCTTGTCGTCGTTGCCAATAAACAGGGCACAGCCGCTGGGGGCGGGCAGGATACCTTTGATCTGAACTTGCACCACATCGTGCTTCATATGGGCAATCTACGTGGAATTGGCCGAAAAACAAGTCTGGTGCGTGCGTTTCTCCGGGCAGCTCTCACCAATGCCGATAAGGGTCAGCCGGCAGCGGGGTGCCTTCCGGAAAAACCAGGTAAACCGCATTATGCGACTTGCCCCACGAACGGATCACATTCGCCCGCTTATAAATGTGCTGCACCTTTTCCCCCCGGTCCAGCCGCGTGGCCGGGTCATTGATCACCACATCGCCGTCCGGGGTAAAACCGGTGCAAACGATCAAATGCCCGTTCGGATCATAGGGCCGCCCGTCCTTCAGATAATCCCACCGGGCGGAAAGAATTACGGGAATACCCGCCGCAATCCAATCCTCCACTTCCCGCAGGTCATCAAAGCGGGTGGTATAGGCCCGCATCCCCGGGAAACTGCCGGCGAACGCCGTGTTGAACGGCCAGTTGCCCGTCCCGGCAAAGCTGTTGTCGTAAACCGTCCCCGCCACCACCGGCACCGTCAGATCCATTTCCGGGCGATGCAGAATACCCGCCCAGCGCGACAGCACCATGGAGAGCGAGGTGGGACTGCACCACCCGCTCTCATGTGGATACCCATGCTGCGAATGTGCCGGCGTGGGAATGATTTTCCCCCAAGCCGCCCGGTTCGGCGGGCGGTTGGTCAGCAGCGTCTGGGTGTTCGCAAACGAAAGTCCGAGAAATTTTAAAGATGGCATCAATCCGTTGGTGCCGCCGAGGGTGATCCGAATTTGCGCCGCCGTGGCCATCTTCGTCAGCACCAATGTATCCGTGTCTACCTTGCCATCCGCATCCTTCTGCCCGCGCACACTGGTGCGGGGAAAAATCCGGTTATCCGGCGACCACAGACCCATCGTGTAAAACTTTGTCGGCTTCCCGTCAGCAATGGCGGCCGCCTCTAATTTTACATAGGTTCCGGCCGGTGCCTCCGCATTCCACGAAACAATCAGTTCATTCCACGTAATGCCCGCGGCGATGGCGGGCGAGAGCAAAACCGCTTCACCCCGGTGGCCGGCCGGGTGGGCAAAGTTGTCGAAATATTCCACCCCTACAAAACGGCTGAACTGGCTGGTGGTGTATGCCGCAGTGTTGGGGAGAGCGTCGGTCTTGCAGCCCGCAACGAGCCCGGCGGGCAGCCCCAGCAGCAACAGCAACCGGCTGGCAGAACAGAATGTCTTCAGGAAACGGGGAAGCATAAATTATTTCAGATTACCAATGACCGAAGCGGTCAGCCGGCGGTGGTACGTTTTCAGGATAGATGAGATAAACCGTGTTGTGCGAGGTGGCCCAGGCGCGGCGGACGTTCTCGCGCTTATAAATGTGCCGCACGCTCTCCACCTTCAGATCGGTCCACGGATCGTTGATTACGAGATCGCCGTTTTCCGTGAATCCACGGCAAATGGTAAGATGACCATTCAAATCCTGCGGCCGCCCGTCTTGCAGTAAATCCCAGCGCGCGGAAATCATCACCGGAATGCCGGCGGCAATCCAGTCCTCCAGTTCGGAAATATCGCTCAGGCGCGTCACATAGGCGCGCATGCCGGTGAGGCTGCCGGCAAAGGCCGTGTTAAACGGCCAGTTGCCGGTCGGATGATAAAACCCGTGGTCATAAACCCCGGCGGCCACGGCGGGCGCATCCAGATTCCAATCCGCCCGCTGCGCCACCGTGCCCCAGTGCGCCAGCGCCATGGAGACCGAGGTGGGACTGCACCAGCCATTGCCACCGGCATAGGATTGCTGCGACCGCTCCGGCGTAGGAATGATCTTACCCCAGGCCGCGCGATTGGGCGGCAGCGCCGGCGGCGTGAGGCTGGTGTTGCAAAAAGCCAGGCCCAGCAATTTGAGCACCGGTTCATCATGGTGCAACCCACCCAGGGTCAGCCGCACTTGAACGGAGTCGGCCAAATGGCTCAGCGCCAGTGTATCCACCTTCACTTCACCATCCGCATCTTTCTGGGCCCCCTGACTGGCGCGCGGAAAGGCCAGATTATCCGGCGACCACCAGCCCAGACTGTAGAACCCGGTCGGTATTCCATGACACACCGCCCGCGCCTCCACCTTCAAATAAGTCCCCGCCGGCGCGGCCGCATTCCACGAAACCACGAGCTGATTCCAATCCATGCCGGCGGGAATGACCGGCGAAAGCAGGCTGGTCTCTCCAGTGGTATCGGTTGAACGTGAAAAGTCGCCAAACTGGGTCAGGCCGATGAAGTGGCTGTAATTCCGCTGGCTGTTTGCAGGGAGGCTGCGGCAGCCGCAACAAATCAATAATGCGGTCGCCAGCCATAAACCGATGTTCAACCCCTTTAGCACAGCCGGTATTGTGGCCGCAAACCCCGGGCGAAGTCCAGTCGGAGAATAGTCCTTTCTGACGGAGCGCGGCTGTGGCGGAGCCCAGCCGCAGCAATGACCGAACTCCCAGCCGCACTCGCTTACTCCCCGACAACATGCAGCGCATTTACCGCCCCGTATCAGCCATCATGCTTATTTCCGTTTCAATGTCACCAAATAAACATCCTCCGCGTGCAGTGGCAGACTCGTCTCAAACGTGCCGCTAGTCGACATTCTGAACTTGGATCCAGAACACCCAAGAGTTAAAAAGCCGGCACCAGAGACCGTTGATGGCGATTACCCAACGGTCACCGAATGAGGGTTCGATTTCCTACTCCCCATCAGTAATTACAATAATGTGTTTGCTTAAAATATTTTTGGTTGATATTCCATGCTGGCGCATCGGCTTGGTGTGGCTGGGTGAAGTTGATGCCAACATTCAACGGTGAACGATAACGCTACCAGACCCGCCGATCAATTTTCCACCACCCGGTGGAGCGTTGTATTGGTGGCGGGACAGGATCCGTCACCCGAAAGTGCGGCGGCGCTGGAAAAGTTATGCCACGCTTACTGGCTCCCCGTTTGTGTTTTCGCCCGGCGCAAAGGCTGGAGTGAGGAGGATGCCAAAGATTTGACCCAGCAGTTTTTTGCCCGCCTGCTCGAGCGGAAAGATTTCAGCGGGCTGAATGCCGGCAAGGGAAAATTCCGGACCTTTCTGCTGACGGCATTCACACATTTTCTGGCCAACGAATATGACCGCGCCAGCGCCCTCAAACGTGGCGGCGGAAGGATAATTATTTCACTCGAACAGTTTTCCGCTGAAGAACTGGGCGGCCTGGCTCCCGCCGAGGAGGTTTCACCTGGAACCCTTTATGATTTGCGCTGGGCCCGGGCGATCTTGCAAACCGCTTTGCAACACCTGAAAGCGGAAATGTGCCGGGCCGGCAAACCGGAACTATTCGACACCTTCAAACCTTTTCTGACCGACCAGGCCGCCGCCGGCGAATACGCCGCCATCGCCGCAAAAATTGGGGTGGAAGCCGCCTCGGTGCCGGTGCTGGTGCACCGGCTGCGCCAGCGCTACCGGGAGCTGGTGCGCGCCGAGGTGGCGCAAACTGTTTCCAGCCCCCTTGAACTGGAGGAGGAAATGCATCACCTGTTTGCTGTGCTGAGCCAGTAACGCCGCTCGCCGGACATAATTCCTGTAATCACCGGCGGAGTTTGCTTCTTAAACAGGTGTGGGCGGGAATCATTTGCCATGAGCGCGGAAAAAAATGTCGGACTTGCGGATCGGAAATATCCGCTGATGCCGTTGACGGGCTGTGCCTGAAATGTCTGGGCCGGCTGGCCTTTCTGCCCGAAACGGGCGGCTTGGGTCATGACGGGCGGCTGCGTCTGGGCGACTACGAATTGCAGGAGGAAATTGCGCGCGGCGGAATGGGCGTGGTATATCGCGCAAGACAATTGAGCCTGAACCGGCTGGTGGCATTGAAGGTCGTGCTCAATGGCCCATTCTCCAGCAAAGATTTTGTCCGGCGTTTCCGCCATGAGGCCCAGGCCGTCGCGGCGTTGCGGCATCCGAACATCGTGGCCATTTACGAAGTCGGCGAAGACCATGGCAGCCATTTTCTCTCGCTGGAATTCGTGGATGGTCGCAGCTTCGCCGAACTCCTGCGCGAACAACCTCTGCCGGCCCGGCGGGCGGCGGGTTATCTGAAACTGATCGCCGGGGCGGTCGAACACGCCCATCAACGCGGGGTCCTGCACCGGGACCTGAAGCCATCCAATATTCTGCTGGATGTGTTTGACCAGCCGCGTGTGACCGATTTCGGCCTGGCCAAACTGGCGGACGCCGACGCCGCGCTGACCGTCACCGGCCAGGTGCTGGGTTCGCCCAATTACATGCCGCCGGAGCAGGCGGCGGGGAAATTTTCCGAGGGCACGCCAGCCTCAGACGTGTATTCGCTCGGCGCGATTCTATACGAATTGATCACCGGCCGTCCGCCGTTTCAGGGTGAAAACCTGCAAATCGTCCTTGCCCAGGTGCAAAACGCAGAGCCCGTGGCGCCGCGTCGGTTGAATCCCGGCATTCCGGTGGATTTGCAAACCATCTGCCTCAAATGCCTCCAAAAAGAGCCGGAACGCCGCTATCATTCCGCGCAGTTATTGGCGGATGATTTGGGACGCTTTCTGGCCAGTCAGCCAATTCAGGCGCGACCGGTGCCACCATTGGAACGCGTGGTATTGTGGCGTCGGCGGCATCCGCTGCTGGCCACCATGTCGTTTGGCCTGGCCGCCGCGGTCTTGGTCGGCGTGGCGGGCATCGTCTGGGAATGGCGCCGGGCGGAATTTTATGCCCAGGGTGAACTGAAGCAACGCCTGATCGCCGAGCACGATGCGGCGGAAACCCGGCTTAATCTTTACGCCGCCGATATGGCGGTGGCCGCGCAAGCGGTGCAAAACGGTCTGCCGGGCCTCGCCCATCGCACCCTCGCAACCTGGCGGCCCCTGCGCGGGGAAACGGATTTGCGCGGCTTCGAGTGGCGTTATCTCTGGAACCTCAGTCGCGGCGACCAACTGGCCGTGCTGAAAGGCCATCTTGGCACCGTGACTTGTGCCGCGTTTTCGCCGGCGGGAAACCGCCTGGCCACGGGCAGCATGGACGGGACCGTCCGGATTTGGGACCCGGCCAAACGCACTGGCATTACGTCGCTGAAAGTTGCCACCAACGCCATCCGGTCGGTTGCGTTTACGCCGGATGGCCGTTGGCTTATGACCGGAGGAAAGGATAATATTGCATTTTGGGACACTATTTCTTGGTTGCCGCACAACCATTATCCTGGCGAACTGGCCGCCCTCGCTTCCGCCAGCGACTGGCTGGCCACGGCGGAATCTAGTCCGAATTACTGGGAGCCGGCGGGGGCCGTCCGTCTTTGGAACTGGCGCACCGGACAGTTTTTGGGCCAACTGGACCAGCCCGGCCGCACTCTGGCCCTGTCCGCCGACGGTCGTTTGCTGGCGGTTGCCGGCCCGAACACTGGCTTTACCATATGGACGACGGCCACCCGCAAGCGGTTGCGCGAATATCCGACGGAACACCCGGTTTGGTCCCTTCATTTTTCACCCGATGGGCGTCAGTTGCTGGTCACCGACTGGACCAGCCACGGACTGGTTTGGACCCTGGACGGTCTGGCGCCACCGCAATTATTAACCAGTCACCAACTCCATGTCTGGTCGGCGGTCTTTTCCAGTGATGGCAGCACCATTGCCACCACCAGTTCAGACCAGTCAGTGCGGCTCTGGGACGCCGCCAATGTCACCCTCAAAGCCGTTTTACACGGGCACAGCAGCGAAGTCTGGTGCGCCGCTTTCAGCCCGGATGGCAAATTGCTCGCCACTGGCGGCAAGGATCAAAATGTCCTGCTCTGGCCGGCCGCCGCGGCTGACACACCCCGGGAACTGCCCCACGACCTGGATTTTCAACCCCTCTTTTCCCCGGACGGAAGCTGGCTGGTCACCGTCAATCCGGTCACTGGAAATTCCATGTTATGGAATGCCGATGATCGCACGTTGATCACCAATAATCTGGCCAATGGCCGCCAGATTGCCGGATTTTCCCCCGAGGGAAAGTATTTGATCACCTTCAATAGCGATGGTTTGGCCCTCGATTCCTGGCGGCCCGGCGGCGCGGTTCCGGAAAAACAAACGGCCCTCGGCGGCGTGGTCACAAACCCCAGCCCGTGCCTGGCCTTGGGCATGTCGCGGGAACAGGCCTTTTTCTTTGCCATTGATGCCACCGGATTGATTCATGTTTGGAACGCGGGCACGGGGGCTTTGGTGCGCACGATTCGGGGTCCCGCCCCGCCTATTCGCAAGGCCGTGCTCTCGCCGCAGGGGAAACTAATCGCCGTGTGCCTCGACCGCGAAAACGTGGCGCGGCTTTACGACTGCGCCACCGGCGCGGAGCGCGAGCTGGCCGGGCACCGTGATTTCGTGAGCGGACTGGCCTTTTCGCCGGATGGCAAGCTGCTCGCCACCGGCAGCATGGACGGAACCATCCGTTTATGGAATACGGCCGACGGAACCGCCCAGGCCTCGCTGCCCGGTCATCTCCAGGAGGCTACCGATGTCGCTTTTTCACCCGATGGCCGCACCCTGGCCTCACTGGGGCATAATGAATCATTCAAACTCTGGGATCTGCCAACCTTGCGCGAGGTGGTTTCAGAAAACGAGCCGCACGCCGGGATGTGGCTGGTGTTTTCACCGGATGGCCACAAACTGGCGGTGGAAACGGACGTTGACAAGCTGCTGTTACTGGCCGCCCCGGCTGATTAATCCCGCCGCCATCTTTTCCCGGCCATGACGACCGGACGCCTCAACCTTGGGCCGCCTCACCTCGCTGGGTGACGATTTTCCAGAATAAATAGTTAAAAACTTTGTAATCCCTCATCCGCATTTCTTCTTACATCAATGGGTAGCGATGTGCCGCTTATAAATAAGCCCACATTAACAGGGCATAACCTATGGTTATTACGGCAATTATATGAAAAACCTCAAAAACCACCGGTACAGGTTGTTGGTCTGGCTCGCCCTGCTGGCGGGTGGCATTCACGTCGCCGCTCAAGGCACCGCCTTCACTTATCAGGGACGGTTGAACAGCAGCGGCGGCCCGGTCAACGGTAACTACGACCTGACGTTCACACTCTACACGACGAACCTCACCGGCAGCGTCTTGGCGGGCCCGGTAACGAACAGTGCCACCGCCGTGACCAATGGGCTGTTCACCACCCTGGTTGATTTTGGTCCGGGGGTTTTTGCCGGCACCAGCAACTGGTTGGAGATCGCTGTGCGGACCAATGCCACCGGCAGTTTCAGCACGCTCCTGCCCCGGCAGCAAGTCACGCCCACGCCCTATGCCCTGACCGCCGAAAGCGCCGGCGGCCTGGCCGGCCTGGTGGTGCAGCCGAATGCCGGGGCCGCGCCCAGCCTGATTGGCGGGGCCACGAATAATGCCATTAACACCGGCGTGGCGGGGGCGACCATTGCTGGCGGTGCCAATAACGTCATTTCGAACAGTTCGCCCTATGCTTTCCTCGGCGGCGGCGCCAACAACAGCATTCAACCCTATGCGGATCACGCCTTCCTCGGCGGCGGCGGCGGCAATACCATCCAGGGCAACGCCACTTACATGGGCTCGTATTCCACGCTGGTGGGCGGCTACGCCAACAGCATCTGGCTGGGAGCTTTTTATTCCTTTCTCGGCGGCGGCGCGCAAAACACCATTCAATACAATGCTTATTATTCCACCCTGGGCGGCGGACAACAAAACAGCCTCCTCGCGACTTATTCCTTTCTCGGCGGCGGCTATGCCAACAGTATCCAGCTGGGTGCCAATTCTTCCGCCTTGGGCGGCGGCTTTGAAAACAGCATTTTGGCCAGCGCCGCTTTTGGCGTTCTCGGCGGTGGCGACGCCAACAAGCTGGGTGGCAGCTATTCGACCTTGAGCGGCGGCTACTACAATCAAGCCACTGGTCAGGATGCCACCGTGCCGGGTGGGGCGAACAATCTGGCGGGCGGTAATTATAGTTTTGCGGCTGGCGAGCAGGCGCAGGCGACCAACAACGGAGCCTTTGTATGGGCGGATGCCGAGGGCGCGCCGTTCAGTTCCACCACCACCAACCAGTTCAGTGTCCGGGCCAATGGCGGGGTCGTTTTTGTGACCGGTGGCGCGGGCATGACCCTGGACGGCCAGCCGGTAATTGCCGGACCAATGGTCCTCACCAACAATGAACCGAATGTGTCGCTGGGCAGTTTGACGCTGGGCGGCGGCCTGTCGCTACCGGCACCGGCCGGCATTTCTTCCGGCGGCAGCCCGCTTTTGTCAGCCGACGGCAATGACAACACCTATTTGGGTATCAATGCCGGCCCCGGGGGGAGCAACAACACGGGCATTGGTTATGAAGCCCTTTGGTTTGTTAATGGGTTCAGTTCCGGCGGGAACAACAACTCGGCCGTGGGCATGCGGGCGCTGACATTCAATAGCGGCTCGGGCAACACGGCCAATGGTTATAATGCGTTGAATGACAACACCGGCTCCGGCAACACCGCCAATGGTAATGCGGCGCTCATCTATAATCATGCCAGCGACAACACGGCCAATGGCTATGAAGCGCTCGGGGGCAGTACCACCACTGGTCAATTGACTGGCGGCAACAACACCGCTGATGGAGCTTTTGCGCTTTTACACAATACGAGCGGCGCCAATAACGTGGCGAATGGCGGCAGCGCGCTTTCCGCCAACACGACGGGCAGTGAGAACACCGGCATGGGCGTTGCCGCCCTCGGAAACAGCACCAGTGACAGCCAGCTCGTGGCCATTGGCTATCAAGCCCTGCAAAACGACAATGCCGGGCTGAATGAGAACACCTATTCCGGCAATGGCGAGAACACGGCCGTCGGCTATCAGGCGGGGCAGGAAAACAGTTCTGGCTGGGGCAACTCCACCATCGGCTATCAAGCGCTCCAGGACGACAATTCCGGTTACGAAAACACGGCCATCGGTGATGCGGCGTTGGGTGCCGTGACCGCCGGCTACAACAACACGGCCGTGGGTTATAATGCCGGCATCAATATCACCGGCAATAACAACATTGATATCGGCAACTTCGGTGTCTCCAGTGATAACAATGTCATCCGGATCGGCAGCGGCCAGACCCAGATGTTCCTGGCCGGCACCATCCAGGGTCAGGTAGCCATGAATGGCGGCCTGAATGTTGATTCCACCGGCCAAAACGCCGGGAACATCCATGCCAATGCCCTGACCTTTGGGGCGTCCAGTGGTGAGGGCGTGCTCTCCAAACGCAGCGGGAACTACCCCTTTGATGTGGAGTTCTGGACCGATTTCAACGAGCGCATGAAGATCGCCCAGAACGGCAATGTGGGCATCAATACCGACAATCCGCAGACCGTGCTCGATGTGGCGGGTACCATCACCGGACAAGGTCTCTCGGTCAATGGTACGGCCACGGTTAACGGGCCGGCCAATATCAATGGCACGGCCACCGTGCAGGTGCTGACCATCACGGGTGGTTCGGATGTTGCGGAGCCATTCACAATCTCTGCGGCGAACCAGCCGGTTTCCGCCGGTGAGGTGGTGGTGATTGA
This sequence comes from uncultured Verrucomicrobia subdivision 3 bacterium, assembly GCA_903820285.1. Taxonomy (GTDB): domain Bacteria; phylum Verrucomicrobiota; class Verrucomicrobiia; order Limisphaerales; family UBA11358; genus UBA11358. The sequence goes on from CAIJGS010000184.1 coordinate 18,063, forward strand.
CGAGGCGAATCCGGGACAGTTGAAATTAACGGACCAGCCCTACGACACCCGGGTGGCGGGGGTCGTCAGTGGTGCCAATGGCATCCATCCCGGGATTCAGATGCACCAGCAGGGACTCCTCGAAGGCGGCCGGAATGTGGCCCTGACCGGACGCGTTTACGTTCAGGCCGACGCCTCGAATGGAGCCATCAAACCCGGCGACCTGCTGACCACCTCCAGTACACCCGGGCGGGCAATGCGCGTGAGCGATCACGCCCGCGCCCAAGGCGCGATTCTCGGCAAGGCCATGACCAGCCTCAAGACCGGCCGGGGCATGGTGCTGGTGCTGGTCACCCTGCAATAATTCTCGCCCCATTGCCTTAATATATAAACCGCTGGCGGAGAAATAACATGAAATCTAAAGTGCAAAGCCGGGTCTCGCCGGCCAGGATTCCGTTGGTCGCGTTGCTGCTGGCCGTCGCGGGTTTCCTTATACCCCGGCAGGCGGCGGCGGGCTCTTTTACCAGCATGACCACGGCGCTGCCCGGCTCTTTTAGTCCCGGTCATATGCTCCTGCTGCCGGACGGCCGGGTCATGGTTCAGAATTTTGGTAATTCTGGCTGGAAATTCCTGTGCCCGGACAGCACTGGTCATTATGTGGACGGCACCTGGTCCAACTGTCCGTCCATGAACTTGCAACGGTTGTATTATGCTTCCGATGTTTTGACCAACGGCCAGGTATTTATCGCTGGCGGGGAATATAATAATAACGATATTTCCTCCACTAATGCGTTCGGCTTGCCGGCCGGTGGCACCGCCGAACTATTTAACCCCCAAGCCGGCAATGGCGCCGGTTCTTGGAGCATTATCAACCCGCCAACTTCATTGTTAAATCCAGCTACGAACGTAGGGGATGGTTTCTTTGATGCTGAAAGCGTGGTCTTGTCCACCGGCAATGTGCTGGTCGCCCCGGTCTTCCCCAGCAACAACGATCCGGGAGGCACCCTGATATACAATCCGGCCGCCAACGCATGGTCGGTGGGGGATGCTGCCAGCAGCAGTTCCCAGGACGAAGCCAGTTGGGTGAAACTGCCGGATGACAGCATCCTCACAATTGATCCCTATGGCACCGACTGCGAGCGTTACCTTCCAGCCTCTAACACTTGGGTCCAAGATCAGCCCGTGCCGGTTAACCTGTATTCCACCAACGGGGAAATCGGCGCCGCCATGCTGCTGACCAACGGGACAGTATTGTTCTTTGGTGGCAACCAGACCAACACCAGCCAGATTTACACACCTTCACCGCTCGGCGGGACCAACTGGGGATCATGGTCCCCCGGGCCGGGCATCCCGAATGGTCTGGTAATGCGGGACGCCCCGGGCTGCATACTGGACAACGGTAAATTACTGCCGGCATTCGTCGGTCCATCAGGTGACTCCCCGTTTTATTTTTATGAATATAATCCGGACACCAAGGCGTTCAATCTGGTGTTTACGGACACCAATTCGATTTCTGACGGAAGTTCCATGCTTCAATTGCCGGATGGAACCGTGCTTTTTAATGACATCTCCGCTATCTATGTATATCAACCCGACCCTTCGCCGCTGCCGGCCGGCCGGCCCGCCATCCACAGCGTTACCTGGAACGCCGACGGCAGCCTGCACCTCACCGGCACGCTCTTCAACGGCATTTCGCAAGGGGCAATGTATGGCGATGACGCCCAGCAGGACAGCAACTACCCGCTGGTGCGCTTCACCGATGGCAATGGCAAAGTCACCTATGGCCGCACCTACAATTGGAATTGCACCAGCGTGCAAACCGGGAGCAGAATCGTGGCCACGGAATGTGCCGTGCCTGCCAATGTTTTCAACAGCCCCGAAACCTATTCCCTCCAGGTGGTGGCCAACGGCAATGCCTCCGCCCCGGTAACTTTTTACAGCCCCGTCTGGGTCAATTTCAGTTATAACGGGCCAACCCATGATGGCAGCCGCGCCAACCCCTATGTAACGCTGGCGCAAGGTACCAACGCCGTGCCCTCCGGTGGCACGGTGGCGATTGACGCCGGCATCCAGCCCAGCGTGTCCTATGAAACCATGACGATTTCCAAACCAATGAAAATTATTTCGATCAGCGGTGCGTCCACGGTCGGTCAATGACCAGCCGTTCGGCGACCATTTTCAATCTGCCACCCCATGAGAACATATTTGCCGAAGGTTGCCAGCCCGTGGCTCCTGCTCTTTATCCTCAACTCCGGGCTTTCAACCGCGCTGGCCCAGCAATATTCCATTGGCTGGTATAAGATCGCCGGCGGCGGTGGCACGAGCACCGGCGCGACGTATCAAGTCAGCGGCACCATCGGCCAGCCGGACGCCAGCGGCGCGCTGAGCGGCGGCAATTTTTCCCTGACCGGCGGATTCTGGAGTTTGATTTCCGTGGTGCCCACGGCGGGGCTGCCTAACCTCACCATCGCTCATTCGGGCAACAGTGTCATCGTGTTGTGGCCGAACACCGGCAGTTACACCTTGCAGCAAAGCGCGACCCTCGTGGCAACCGGTGGCTGGACCACCAGTGTTTATGCCATCACCACCGCCGGCGGGACGAACCGTATCACCATTCCTTCGCCCACCGGAAACCTGTTCTTCCGGCTGCGCAGTCCTTGAATTTAAAGGCATCTGAATGGCCAACCCGCCGCCGTGAACACTGCGGAGTAACAAATCAACGTGGCCGGCGCGACTGTGTGCAAAGCGCCAGCCGCAGCAATGTGCGAATATTAAGTTGCTCCCGCTTCCTCCCGAAACCACGCGCGGATTTGCGGCCAGCGCAACACGATCTGCCCGATCAGCACCCAGATGGTGCCAAAAATTCCCAAGAATATCGGGATGAACCAAATTTGGCCGAAGGTATTGATGCGGCCGGATTGGGGATTGGCCGGCACATAGAGCACCGGCACGCTGTCGCCCACCTGAAACGCCGGCGGCGATTGATGGAGCGTTGACGCCACGGTATGCCCTTGCCCGCTATCATCTGTGAAGCGAAAACCGGCGCGTAAGTGAGGTCGTTGCCATCATGACCCTGGCTGGTTCGCATTTCTGTCACGATACCGGTTGCGGTCCGGGCAACGCGGATGAAGTGCCAGTTGTAAAGACCGGTTCCGAGCGCAATGAAAAGCATGACCGTGCCGACTCCGGTGGCACCCCAGCCCAAAACCGGCGAACGGGTTGTTTGCATCTTTGCCGCCGCTTCACGCATGGCCTTGGAAAAGCCGAGCATGAAGCCAAACCAGATGCCCGCGCCCAAGCCGAACAAAAAGACAATGGTGACAATGATAGGCAGGCTCATAGGGTTTGGTATGGCAACTGACTGGCCATTAGTTCAGCGACAAGATTTAGCCAGCCGGTCGGAGATGTCAAATGGTTTGGCGGCAAGCGGTTTGATTCACCTTGATTGCTGCCTCGAATGGTTCACTTGTTGCCGTCATAATCAAATAACCGCCGGCAATTCAATGGCTAGCCAGCATGGAAAATTTGCGAATCAAGTCGCTGGATTGGTCGGACCGGTGAACGGACACCTGAAACATGTGCCCGGAAAAAGCCCTCTCCGTGAGGCGCGTGGGTGAGGAAGAGCGACAAACCAATAAAAGGTCGGTGCGCTTGTGCAGCAAACTTGGTGCCCGCCGCCTCAGGGCACATTCACCACTTTTTTGGCGGTCCCTTGGCTCTTGCCCGCTTTGGTATTCGTGGGGCTGCCGTAGTAGCGGACGCCCCGCTCCGACGGACGGCGGGCGGTGTGCTTTTTTGCCGGCGTGCTTGCCCCCGTGTTGTCATTACTTGCGGCCGTCGCTTCCGCCGCGGTAAACGCAGCATTCGGGACCGGGCGAGGCTGCATGGGCGGCACCGGCGCGGGATCCAGAATGGGCAGCAAAGGCGGCAGCGGTGCCGGTTGTGCCACCGGGGCCGGCGCGGCCACCGGCACCGGTGAGGCGTGAGTGGTGCCGAGAGCGGGTGCCGGATCGGGGAGGTGGATCACGCCGGTCTTGTAGGCGTTTTGCCAGGAGACATCGCAGTAGGGCGGGGCGGTATAACACCCGGCCAAGGCAAGGGGGACTGCCAGCAGAAATGCCCGTTTGATCATATGCGTCATATCGGTCTGTGGTATGGCAAGAATCTACGGCGGCGGCGGGCGGGTGTCAACCAGGCCAATCTGGGGTAACCGCCAACCCCCGCCAGCGAACTCTCAAACGCCAATGAACAGAAGCGCTCGCGTACGGCCTGCCGTGCTTGTCGTCCTGATTCGTGTTCCTTGGTGTTCATTCGTGGTTGAACTGCATCAAAGTTGCCAATGGGGCGCCGCAAAACTTATTCACATTGTTCACATGGACAGCCCATGTCCAACTTCGGTTGAAATCCTATCCCCATGAAGAACAACAAGTACTGCCCGGTCACGTTGGAACCGGAATTGGAGGAGGAGGCGAGTTTGTGGACGCCCGGCCAGCGCCGGGCGTTTGCCAGCAAACTCGAACGCTGGGCGCGCCAGCTGCGCGTGAGCGCCTTTATTTTGGAGCGCCGGTCCGCGCGGCGAACGCCTTCTTTAACAGGCGTTTCTGCGAGGCAACAACGGTTGAATTAGTGGGCGGCGCGAGGGACTCGATGACGCGCTGCGCCACTTCGAAATTCGCCCGGTCGTTCTTTTCCAGGTACGCCAGCCGGTTCACCAGCTTTTGCAGCGGCGTGGCCTTGCCCTTGGAGGTGCCCGTGGCCTTCAGCCGGTTCTCCAGATCCTGGAGCATGACGAGCGTGGCGGGCCGGGGATTGCGGTCGCCCATCAGGATCATGGCCACGGCCGCCCGGGTGACGTGCAGCTCGCGCGCCATGTCGGACTGGTTCAGCCCGCGCTTCTTGAGGCGCATGGCGATGTCATAAAACTCAACCTGTTCGGATGTCTTGGTGTTGCTCACAATGTTATCATTTTTAAGTTGACAGAGTAATCATGTTGGGCTAACGTTCTGTCAACAAAGTGAGCCTTGCATGGGTTTGCGGAAAATTCAATCAAAAAATGCCGCCGCCCGGGCTTTCCGGGTGGCGCTGCCGCCGGGCTAAACCGGCCGCTGCCTGGCCAAAACAACCAATTTCAGACCAATTATGCGCCTTACCTCACCCCTCCCGCCGGCCTGGGAAAATGTGCCCGGCCAATTGACTGGCACCACCCTGCCGGAAGTCCGGCGCAAATTGAGGTTCGGCTGCGCCCAGTATTTCCCCCTGGTGCCCGCCGCCACCGCCATGCGCGATCTTGGCCTGGATGCGCGGGAAATCCGCGCCCTGGTGGAGCTCGGCTATCTGGTGGCCTTCAACATTGCGGTGGGGGACGTCACCCCGGAATTGCGTTTTCTGGTGACCAGCCTGCGGCGGTTCAAAGCCAGCCATGGCCGCGAGACCTTTGCCGAACATTGGCCGGGCATCTTTCGGCACATCATCCCCTTCCAATGCCCCTGTCTGACCGGCCTGGAAATCCAGCAGGCGCTCAACTGCCATCGCAGCGTAGTCTCCGGCCTCATCCGTGCCAGCCACCTCCGCCAGCTCCGCAAAGCCACCCCCGGCCCCGGCGGCTCCTGCGTCGTCACCCGCCCCAGCTTTGAAACCTTTTTGCAAAGCCGCCAGTTGTGAATCGCGCCATCAAGGATCATCAAGGCAACCAATGAAATTTATAATAGCTCCGCCACCGGCGTCCGTTTTTACATTAGCATTTAGCCTTTGGCTTCAAAACCCCAGCAATCAAGGCTGATCGTGTTTCATCAAGGCAAACGCTGAACTCTCTCATGACCATTTCAACTCCATCGCCTCTGAGCGCCAACGGCGCGACCCCATACCAGCCCAGGGCAACGCCCTGGGTTAGCCCCCCACATGTCACCAGCCCTGAAGGGGCGGGCCACCCTTCAAGGCCATATCAAGGCAAAATCCCCTGTAATCAAGCCTCATCAAGGCAAACACCTAAATTATAAAAATCATCATACCATCAAACACCCGATTGGTCAGAAAGATGGTCAAATGTGTCAGGGAAAATTGATTCGTTCCTTTGCGTCTCAGCGTCTTTGCGCCTTTGCGTTACCCCCCTGCAATCAAGGCAAATCAAGGCATCCGCTCATTTTTTAAAACCAAAACCAAAACCGAAACAATACCTATGATCCGACTCAACGAAAACCTCGGCGGCCGCACCGCCACCACCCTGAACGACCTCGAAAAATTCGCCGGCATTTATGCCCGCGACCATCAGACCCTCTGCGAACTCGTGGCGGAGTTGAATGCGGAAGTCGACCGGGTAAAAGCCCGTCATCTCGCCCGGCTGCGCACCGCCGTGCTTTTTGCCCAGACCAGCAAGGCCGTTTTGCACACGGCTGTCGCCGAATCCGCCGCCCTGTTCCACCGGCCGCGCACCCAGATTTTCCACGGCATCAAGATCGGCTTTGCCAAGGGCAAGGGCCGCCTCGAAATTGCCGATGAAGAAACCACCCTCGCCAAAATCCGCCACCATTACGGATCGGAGGCTGCCACCTATCTGCGCACCAGCATCACCCCCAACAAGGAGTCGCTCGCGCAACTCACGGCCGCGGAGTTGAAAAAAATCGGGGTGACCCTGACCGATACCGGCGATACCGTGGTCATCAAGCCCGTGAACAGCGACGTGGACAAAGCCGTTGCCAGTCTGCTGAAGGAGACGGTGCCGGAAGCGGTTGGCGGTAAGCGGTGACATTCGGGATACCTCCCCCCAGCCAACTCGCTTTGCCGGAGCCCATCGCAACGCCGGCCTGGTGTTCATTTGGACTGCGCCGGCAAAGCGCAGCGGCGACGGCGATTTTCCCTGCGCGCGCCTGGCGATACCTTCACTCAAACCGGCGTCAAGTCACGCTTGGCGCCGCCACGTTTCCGTCAACTCATACCGGCAATTTTCCTTCAGCTCAGCGGATTGCCGGCTTTTTGACTTGCCACCTTCTTTCCCTTACGCGTAGCTTGGGTCATTCCCTTTGGGCAACCCTGCCCGCCAAATCAGATGGCACCATTATACTCATGAAGACCGCGACCATGCCCCGGCCCCCGTCCCGCCGGGCGTTTACCCTCATTGAACTGCTGGTGGTCATCGCCATCATTGCCATTCTGGCGGCCATGCTGCTGCCCGCCCTCAACCGGGCCAAGATCCGGGCGGTCGCCGCCCAATGCATGGGCAACAGCAAACAACTCGGCCTGGCTTGGATAATGTATTCCGGCGATAACCGCGAAAACCTGCCCATCAACTCCGATCAATCGGGAGCCTACAATGGATCACCCTCGTGGGTCAGTGGCTGGCTGGACTGGACCTCCTCGTCCGTGAACACCAATGCCGCGAATCTAGTCAATGACACCTATTCTCTGCTGGGCAACAACTTGGGCCGTAATTTCAAGGTCTTCGCCTGTCCGGCGGCCAACTATGTGAGCTCTGCGCAGCGGGCGGTCGGCTGGGATCATCGCGTCCGGAGCGTAACCATGAACGCCAGCGTGGGGGATGGCTCCAAAGTCCAGTTTTGGTCCACCACGTATGTCGTGAAGAAATCCACGGGTTTTCACACCCCCGGGCCGAGCGATGTGTGGCTGGTGATGGACGAGCATCCGGACTCGCTGGATGACGCCATCTTTTACACGCCCAACTATTCCGCCGGTATCTCCACGTTGGTGGAGATTCCCGGCTGCATGCATGCCGGCGCTTGCGGCATCACTTTCGCCGACGGCCATTCGGAAATTCATAAATGGCGGGGCACCTTCGCGAGCCAGCCGGTGAAATTTGTCTACACCGTAAATGTTTCCATTCCGGCCAACGATGTCGACTTGATCTGGCTGGCGCAACACACGCCGAAGAACTGAGCTGCCCGGCAAAACCCAAAAATCTACAAATTGTCCGTGGTTTGCCGGTTTTTTAAGCTTGTCAGTTCCTTTGGTTCCGGCGTAGCTTGGGTCATTCCCTTGGGGCCATTGTGCCCGCCAAATCAGTTGCACGTCTATACTTATGAAGATAACAACTACGCAACGTATCCCGTCCCGCCGTGCGTTTACCCTCATTGAACTGCTGGTGGTCATCGCCATCATCGCCATTCTGGCCGCCATGCTGTTACCGGCGCTCTCCAGCGCGAAAATGCGCGCCCAGCAGTTGAAATGCACCAGCAATCTCAAGCAGCTGTCACTGGCCAGCATCATGTATATCAATGATACGGGCGGTTTTATTGGGTACTCGGATCCAACCTTGCCCGGCTCCCTGTGGATGGGTACGCTTATCAACCTGTATGCGCAGGTGGACTCGGTCCGGCAATGTCCGGTCACCGCGCTGCCCAAGGTGACGACCGCCAGCCAGGTTGGCGATTGTGCTACCGCTTGGGCTTGGTATGACAACGGGGCAGGGCCACCGGCTCACGCCGCGAGGCTCTATACCGGCAGCTATGCCATCAACGGCTGGCTGTACAAAGATCCTACCAACTTCCGCACCGACGTTCCCAATAACACGGATTATTATTTCCTAAAGGACTCGGCCATCCAGAAGCCGTCGGACACGCCGTTGTTTTTGGACAGCGTCTGGGTTGATTTCTGGCCGTGGGAAACGGATGCGCCCAATACGGATCTGTACTTGTGCGGGGGTACCAGCAATCCCCCGGGGATGGCCCGCTGCGTCACGCCGCGGCACGGTTCCAAACCCCCCGGCGCCGCCCCCCGGAATTTTAATCCAAGCCAGGTGTTGCCCGGTTCGGTTAACTTGGGCTTCATGGATGGCCATGCCGAAACCGCGAAATTGCAGAAACTGTGGCGCTACCAGTGGCACAAGAACTGGAACATGGCGATTGTGAACCGTTAAACCTGCCCGTCTGCCCCGTCACATCTGATTTACTTTCAGGCCGGACGCTGCTAAACATGCGGTGTGCTCAATTCCGCCGCCATTTGGAAAAAACTCAATTCGCCGCGCCAGCTCTTTTTGATCGCCGGGCCCTGCGTGATCGAAAACGAAAAGCTCTGCCGGCAGGTGGCCGCGTCGCTGGTGAAAACCTGCGGCCAGCTCGGCATTTTCTACATCTTCAAGGCCAGCTTCGACAAGGCCAACCGCACCTCCGGCAAGGCCTTTCGCGGACCCGGCATTACCGATGGCCTGAAAACCCTGGCCGCCATCCGTGAAGAATTCGGCGTGCCCGTGCTCACCGATGTGCACAATGAAGCGCAGGCCACCGCCGCCGGGGCCGTCGTGGATATCCTCCAGATCCCTGCGTTTCTCTGCCGCCAGACCGACTTGATCGAAGCCGCCGTCGCCACCGGCAAAATTGTGAATTTGAAAAAAGGCCAGTTCCTGTCCCCGCCGGAAATGAGCCGCGTGGCCGAAAAAGCCCGGCTGGCCGGCGGTTCCCGCATCATGCTCACCGAGCGCGGCACCACCTTCGG